>CAXTFI010000051.1:0-26439 GCA_964243255.1 uncultured Hymenobacter sp. | reverse complement strand
AGGTCGAGCACGCGGCCGCGGCACTCGTCAAGGGCCTGGCGCTCCAGCTCGGGCATGGCCAGCAAGGTGCGGAAGAAGTAGGCGGCGGGCAGCTGCTCGTCGTCGGCCGCGCTGCACTGCACGGTGAGGGCGGCAGTGTGGTGGCCGTGCTGGTAGTCGAGCAGGGCCTGGCCAATGAGGTCGGGGGCGTGGTGGGGCATAAAAAGGGATGGCCGGGGGCACGCCTTTGAACGTAAACGGTGCCAGGCCGGCCGCCAAAGGTCCGGCAGCTTTTCGTTTTCCTCCCCGCCTCATGGCTGCTTCCCAAAAAAAAGGCCAGCTTCCCACCAAAATCTGCGTCACCTGCGGCCTGCCTTTCGAATACCGCAAGAAGTGGCGCAACAACTGGGCGGAGGTGAAATATTGCAGCGAGAAGTGCCAACGCAATAAAAATAATGATTAATTTATCAATGGTTAATAATTAATGCATTCTCAGCTAACGCATTAATTGTGAATAGATTAACCACAAATAGATTAACCATTAATCATTAAAAAAATTAATCATTAAAAAGGAATGGCTTCCAACCTCGACTACCTCAATCCCAACCTGCAGCCGCTCGTTGAAAAAGTAGAAGCTTACCTCGCGGCCAAGGAGGACTTGCGCAAGCTTACCGTGGCCGACCTCAACGAAGCTGCTCACGATGCCGCCGTAGCTACCTCAGCCGCCGAGTTTGAGCAACGCCCGCCCACCGGCTCGTTCGACCAGCACGCCGACGAGCTAGCCCAGCGCCGCCAGGATGCCCAGGCCGACCTTAATCAACTCAGCCAGGATATTCTGGCCTTGCTGCCCACCCGCAACGAGTGGGTAAAGGTGAACCTCGGCTACGGCCCCAGCCGCGTAGGCGCCTGGAGCGTACCTAACCCCCAGAACCCCAACGCCGAGCACTACGAAATACGAGTGGTAATGTGATTTCAATTATCAGTTATCAATCATCAGTTATCAATTGTTCTATTTGCGCAATTCACGCCGGTTGAACGAGTGATAACTGATAATTGAAAATTGATAACTGATGATTGATAACTGATGATTGATAACTGATAATTGATAACTGATAATTGATAACTGATAATTGATAATTGAAAATCAATGTCCCGCGTCCCAGTCGTAGCCCAGCTCGGCCCAGTAGTCGGCGGGGCGGGTGTCGGCGAAGGCGATGGTGCCGATGCGCTTGAGGTGCTTGATGCCGTACTTGAGGGGCGTGACCAGGCGCAGCGGCGCGCCGTGCGCCAGGCTCAGGGGCTGGCCGTTTATCTCGTAGCAAAGCAGCGTTTGGGGGTGGATGGCGCTGTGCATATCGAGGCCTACGTAGTATTTTTCGTCGGGCGTGACGAGGCTGACGTAGGGCGCGAGGTCGGCGGGCGGGCGGGCTATGTCTTTGATTGGCTGGCCACTACGACTAGCCAGTGGGTACTTGGCTAGAAAATCGGCGAAGCGTGCGCCGGCCCAGTTTACGACAATGCTCCAGCCCTCGATGCACTTGAGCTGGGTCGTCATTTCGATGCGAGGCAGGGCTTTGATATCGGCCAGGGTAAACTCCTGCGCCTGGCCGCCGCCGTAGGGCTGCACCACCAGGCGCCAGGCGGCCAGGTCGATAGCCGACTCCAGGCCGGCGCTGCCGTTGGTGCGCACCTGGGGCACGCCCTGGCTTTTGGCAAACTCGGGGGCCAGCCGCGTTTCGCGGAAGTAGTCGGCCGAGAGGCGGCCGTTGGCATCGAGCACGCGCCGGAAGGGCACGGGTACGCCGTCGGCATCGGGCCGGCTCAGCAGGTAGCGCCAGCCCAGCACGCCGCCCAGGCCCGCCAGCCCCAGGCCGATAAACGAGCGCCGGGTCCGGCGCGTGGCCTCCCGGTCGAGCGCCGAGCCGGGCGGCAGCGTCAGGTTTTCGCCATCGGGCGACGCGTGCGGCGGAATAGGTTTTTCGGGCGTGGGTGTTACTTCCGTAGCCATAATAGTGTCGAATTAATTAACTGATTATTATGCTTTAGCATCGGGGTCGCGCTGGGTGAGCACGGCGCTGGCAGCCCCAGCGGGCACGTCTTCGATTTCGAAGCCCGCCACCATCGAGCGGAAATTGTTCCAGCCGGCGCGGCCCACCTGCGCCACGTGCACCACAAAAAACAGCACGTAGCCCACCGTGAGCACAAAGTGCTGCACGCGGGCCGCCTCGTAGCCCCCCAGCCCCTGCGTGAGCCAGCCAAACTGCGTGGGCTTGTAGATGGCCAGGCCCGTCAGCAACGAGCCCAAGCCCATGAAAACGACGGCGGTGTAGGCAATGCGCTGGGCGCCGTTGTACTTCTGCACCAGCGGGGCCGTTTTGCGCAAACCCAGGTCGTGGAGCGTTACCTCCAGCGCTTCGCGGAAGGAGTGGCGGTTGGGCAGCAGGTAGCGCCACTCGCCCGACACCAGCGTGTAACCCACATACAGTAAGCCATTTATAAAAAACACCCACATCAGCATAAAGTGCCAGGCCATGCCCTGGGCCAGCTTATGGTCGAGGTGCGTGGCGGCGTAAAATGACTGCGGGAAAAACTTGTAGAGCGTGGTGCTGCCCCAGCCGAGGCGGTAGATATCGTTGGCCCAGTATATCCACAACCCGCTCCATATCATGAGCAGGAGCACGGGGAAATTGACCCAGTGAAACCAGCGGATGGCCAGCGGGTGCTTTTCGACGAGTTTTTTCATTGCAGAGTAGGGTAAGCTTTAGCTTGCCGTGAAAATACGAACCCCACGCCCGGCAAGCTAAAGCTTACCCTACCCGCTACTTGCACACCACGCCGCCTTTGAGCACGAGGCGAACCTGGCGCAGGGCCTGCACCTGCTGGGTAGGGTCGCCGGCCACGGCCACCAGGTCGGCGAGCAAGCCGGGGGCAATGCGGCCGCGGTCGGCGAGGTGAAAGATGCGGGCGTTGCCGCTGGTGGCCTGGCGCACTACTTCGAGGGGCGTGAAGCCGTAGTCCTGCACCAGCAGCTCCATTTCGAGGGCGTTGTCGCCGTGCGCGAACACGCCCACGTCGCCGCCCATAGCCAGCGTTACGCCGGCCTGGCGGGCCGCTTGCACGGCGCGGTGCTTATCGAGGATGCGCTGCGGGTCGGGGCCCTGGCCTTTCTTCCAGCCTTTGTAGCGCGAAATAGCGTCCGACGCGGCCACGGTGGGGCACAGGGCCACGCCGCGCTGCTTCATCAGGCGGAATACTTCGGGCGTGCCGCCATCGCCGTGCTCAATGGTTTCGACGCCGGCCAGCGTGGCGCGGCGCATGCCCTCGGCGGTGCTGGCGTGGGCCACCACGCCGCGCCCCGCCGAGCGGGCCGTTTGCACAATCAGCGTCAGCTCCTGCTGCGAAAACGTGGGCTCGGCCGCGCCATTCAGGCCCCAGCGGTAGTCAGCATATACCTTGATAACATCAGCCCCGTGGCCGATTTGCTCGCGCACGGCCCGCACGATGGCGTCCACGCCGTCGGCTTCTTGTGCGCCCTGGGGCAGGTCTTCCACGGCGGCCAGGTGGGGGCCGTAGCTGCCGGTGGCTACCAGGGCGCGGGTAGCCACCAGCAGGCGCGGACCGGGGATAATACCTTGATTGATAGCTTCTTTCAACCCCACGTCGGCGTAGCCGGCGCCCTCGGTGCCCAGGTCGCGGGCGGTGGTGAAGCCCGCTTGCAGCGTGCGCTGGGCGTGCACGGTGGCGCGGGCCACGCGCAGGGCCAGCGGCTCGGTGAGCACCTGGTCGTTCCAGCTGGTTTCGTTGTAGGGGTGCAGCAGCAGGTGCGAATGCCCCTCGATGAGGCCCGGCAGCAGCGTGAGGCCGGGCAGCTCCAGGATGTGCGCGCCGGCCGGGGCGGTTAGCTGGGCGGCTGGGCCAGCGGCGGTTATCTTCTCACCTTCCACCAGCACAGCCCAGCCGGGGTGCAGGTCCTGGCCATCGAATACGGCGGCGGGGTGCAGCAGCAGGGCCGCAGGTTGGGTTTGGGCGCGGCCAGCCAGGGGCAGCAACAGCCAGCAGGTCAGTATCTTAGTGAATAACAATCTAGGCATTAGGTCTGGTTTTGAAGCGGTTTTAGCGAGTAGCGCGAAGTTTCACTTCGTGCGCGAGCGCAGCGAGCAACTCACGTTTGGGCTGTGGGGGCCAGTAGGCGCGGTCCCGCCTGCTCGCTACACTCGCGCACGAAGCAGAGCTTCGCGCTACTCGCCTGGGTGGTATTGCTTATCCACGTGCTGGGCCACGTCCTCGGGGTAAAACCACACGTCTTTGAACTGGCCTTCGCAGTAAAGCGGGGCCTGGTCGGTGAAATGCTTATCGGCGGGGCGGCTGGCCTGGCCGCCGGTTACCACGGAGCGGGCCACCACGCGGGGGCCAAACTCGACCACCGCCACGAAGCTGTTGCCCACGCTACCGTAGCGCTTTTTGGTGCCGGGGTAGGTGTGCGCGCCAAACGCCGCCAGCGAGCCCCAGGCCGAGGAGGTGAAGGCCACCGGCCGGCTCGGCTGCTGGTCATCAAAGGTTTCGTCGATGCGGCCGGTCAGGCGCTGGTAGCGGTTCACCTCGCCCCACGGCACCTGCCACTTGCCAAAGTCGCGGGTCAGCTCGGCGATGGTTTCGCTCAGCGCCTGGGCCTTTTCCTCCGGCGTGGTATGCTCAATGACGAAGTTGGTAAAGTCCAGGTAATCAGTGGCTTGTCCGGCCGGCACGCGGGGCCGCGCCAGCCGCTGCAGGCGCTCGGCCCAGTAGATGGCCAGCGTTTGGGCCGTCGAGGTTTTGTTGTAGTTCAGGTTCCAGGCGCGTAGCACGGGCAGGGCGGCTTCTACGCCGTCGGGCAGGGTGCCGCCGGCCGCGTCGAGCAGCAGCTGGCTTTCGCGCAGCAGCGACGGCAGCAGCTGCTCGAAGCCCGCGAGGTGCGGGTCATTAGCGGCGGCAATGAGGGTATCGAGGGTAAAGGCCTTTTTGCGGCTCAGCACGCGTACCGCGTTGATACCCCGGTAATTCTCCGCATCGGGCGCCATGTAGCTGGGGTACTGCGCCTTAGCGGGGCTGCTGACCGGGCCGGCTACGGTGAAGGGCGTCGAGTTGCAGTTTTGGATGAAGCCGCTGGCGGGGTTGCGCACCTGCACCAGCTCCTCTACCTTGTGCAGGCCCTGCCACTCGGTGGCCTTGGTGCTGCCGTCTACGGGCTGGCTGTAGTCGTAGCCGGCCGGGCGGCGGGGCATAAAGTTGCCGTGCCAATAGGCAATAGTGCCTTGGTTATCAGCAAATACGGTATTATTGGAGGCGTTGCCGTTCAGGCGCATCACCTTCTGAAAATCGGCGTAGCTGTGGGCCTTGGTGCGCAGGTAGCTCTGCTCCAGCGCTTGGAGGGGCGTATCCATCATCTTCACCGTCAGCCACTTCTCCCCTACCTTGCCCACTACCGGGCCGTGGGGCGTGCGGTAGGTGGTGAAGCGCCGCCGCTGCCGGTGGCCATCTTTTATATAAACCAGTGATAATGTGTCGCTTATAATGGGCTGCTGCTTGCCGTTGTATTGGTAGAAGAATTTGCCCGCCTGCTCACTCACCGTTTCGAGGTACTCGTCCATCGAGTCGGCCTGGCTGGAGGTGTGCATCCAGCCGCATTGCTCATTAAATCCCTGGTAGATAAAGAATTGCCCCCACGTGACGGCCCCGTAGGCGTTGAGGCCGGCCGCGCTGGTCAGCTGCACTTCGGAGCGGAAGTAGAATGAGGTGTGCGGGTTGATAAGCAGCAGCGGGTGGCCGCTGGCGCTGCGGCTGGGCGCAATGGCAAAGCCGTTGGAGCCAGTGGGCTCGTCGTCGGCTTGCTCGAAAGCCAGCCGTGTTTCGGCAGCCTTTGGCGGCTGGTACGAAGTGCCCTTTTGCTGGCTGTAAAACGCCTTGAGGCGCTCCAGCGGCACCACGCTCACGTTGCCCCCAATGCTGCCCTCGCTGAAGAGCAGCGGCATCCAGGGCTGGAAGCGGTGCAGCCGCCGGGGCCGCACGGCGGGGTGCGTGGCCAGGTAGTAGTTGGTGCCGTCGGCAAAGGCATGCAGCAGGTCCTTCATCCAGCGGGGGCTGCGCTGGTAAATACCCACCGCCCGCGCCGAATCCAGAAACAGGCGCTGGCGCAGGTCTTCGTAGAGGGCGGCCTCGCCCCGCACCTCGGCCTGCCGGCCCAGCGCAGTGAGGTAGTTGTCTTCGACGCGCGCAAAATCATCCTCACACTGCGCGTAGAGCAAGCCAAACACGGCGTCGGCATCGGTTTTGCCCGTGATGTGGGGCACGCCCCAGGTATCGCGCACGATGGCAACGCGCTGGGCCTGCTGCTGCCAGCGGGCCACTTCGGTGGGCGTGAAGGCCTGGGCGCTGACCTGGCCGGCGGCCAGCAGCAAAAGCAGTACGAAGAGTTTTTGCATCGGAAGCGGGGCCGTTACCCTCATTTTCACTTGGCAGGCGGCCCTGGTGCAAGTTAGGCTGCCAGGCTTTGGTGGGGCCGGGGGTGCGCGCCGGCCAGCGCCCCCGGCCCAAGCAGCAAGCGGGGCCTTGCGTAGCTTTTGCGGCTAACTTACAGCCGCACGGCAAGCTGGGGCGCACTGGCTGGCTACTAGCCGGTTAGCCGCCCACTTGCCGCCCCTTCTTTTTCCCACCCACTCCGTTAGCAGCATGAGCCGCCCCCTCCTGAGAAGCGTTTTTTTCTTCCTCTTTTCCAGCCTTTTCTTGCCAGCTTTTGCGCAGCAAAATCTGGGCATCTTTACCGGCAGCCAGGATATTGGCACCAACGTGAAGCCCGGCGCGGCTAGCTACGTGCCGGCCACGCAGCAGTACCTCATTTCGGGGGCGGGTTATAATATCTGGTTCGACCACGACGAGTTTCGCTTTGTGTATAAGAAGCTGAAGGGCGACTTTATTCTCTCGACCCGCGCCGATTTTGTGGGCTGGAACGGCGTGGACCCGCACCGCAAAGTGGGCTGGATGGTGCGCCAAAGCCTGGCCGGCAACGCCGCCCAGGTCAACGCCGTGGAGCATGGCGACGGCCTCACGTCCCTGCAATATCGCCGCACGGCGGGCGCTACTACTGAGGAAATTCGCGCCAAAATCACCCACGCCAACATCCTGCAGCTTGAGCGCAAGGGCAACACCTACACCATGCGCGTGGCGGCCTACGGGCAACCGTTCGAAACCCAGCAGGTAACGAACCTTGACCTGGGTGAGGAGGTATACGTGGGCCTGTTTGTGGGCTCGCACAACCCAGACGTAGTCGAAACCGGCGTGTTTCGCGATGTGCGCATCTCGGCCCCCGCCCCTGACGGCCTGGTGCCCTATAAAGACTACCTGGCCAGCAACCTGGAGCTGCTGGACGTGGCCACCGGCACCCGCGAAATCATCTACACCTCGCCCAAGTCGCTGCAAGCCCCCAACTGGCGGCCCGAGGGCAACAGCCTGGTTTACAACAGCGAAGGCCTGATGTATAATTTCGACCTGGCCACCCGGCAGCCGGCCGTGCTGCCCACCGGCGAGGTCAAAAACAATAACAACGACCACGTGCTCTCCTTCGGCGGCAAGCTGCTGGGCCTGAGCAGCGGCGTCGAGAAGCTCGGCGGCTCCGTGGTATACACCGTGCCCGCCACCGGCGGCACGCCCCGCCAAATTACGCCGCGCGGCCCCTCCTACCTGCACGGCTGGTCGCCCGATGGCAAAAGCCTGGTATTCACGGGCCAGCGCAACAACGAGTTCGACATCTACCGCGTGCCCACCGGCGGCGGCAAGGAGGTGCGCCTCACCACGGCCACCGGCCTCGACGACGGCCCCGAGTACACGCCCGACGGCCAGTACATTTACTTCAACTCCAACCGCACCGGCACCATGCAAATCTGGCGCATGAAGGCCGACGGCAGCCAGCAGGAAGCCGTCACCCACGGCGAGTTTCAGGACTGGTTTCCGCACATCTCGCCCGATGGCAAGTGGCTGGCTTTCGTATCGTTTCTCAAGGAGGAAGTGCCCGCCGACGACCACCCTTTCTACAAGCACGTGTACCTGCGTATGCTGCCCCTGGCCGGCGGCGAGCCCAAGGTTATCGCCTACGTTTACGGCGGCCAGGGCACGATGAACACGCCGTCGTGGTCGCCCGACAGCAAGCGCATTGCCTTCATCAGCAACACCGCCAGCGTGGCCAATCAGTAGCTCAGGTTGCTGAGCGCAAGATATAACACTTTGATTAGAAGCATGTTATCAACAAGCCAAACTACTATTCTGAGCTGCGTGCTGGCGGCCGCAGCGCTGAACACCACGCCGCGCGCATCGGCGCAGGAGGTGCCCGTGGCCGTTAACCACACGGCCCTCTACGTGCACGACCTGGCCAAAAGCGAGGCGTTTTACCGCGACGTGATGAACCTGACCGAAATCCCGGAGCCGTTTAAAGACGGCAAGCACATCTGGTTTCGCACCGGGGCCCACAGCCAGCTGCACATCATCCAGGGCGCGGCTAAGGTCGAGCCGCACGACATCAACTCGCACCTGGCCTTCCGCGTCAACGACCTCAAGGCTTTTATGGCGCGCCTCGACCAGGCCCACGTGCGCTACGGCACCTGGCAGGGCGAGCAAAAGCTCACCACCGTGCGCCCCGACGGCGTCAAGCAAGTGTACTTCCAAGACCCCGACAACTTTTGGCTGGAAGTGAACGACGATAAGTTTTAAATGCTGTTTATCAACCAGTTGACTACTATTTATTTACCGCCAACAAAATACTTAGCGTACTGCGGCGGCATCGCCGCCAGCGGCTTTATCCTGATAGCTTTATAAAATACCTCTGCCGCCTCGCTTTGCAGTTGAATTTTGCCGTGCGTGAGGGGATGCGGCTGCCCCTTTTCCACGTAGCCCGAGTTATTCACGGCCATTACCACGCGGCCATTCACGAGGTGCAGGCTTTGGCCATTTACGTTAATTAATTCCAGCTCCGTCCATTCGCCGGTGGGCCGCTCAGTAGCCGCGGCGTAGCAGAAATAGGGGTTGCCGTTGCCCATCTTTACGGGGGCCGCCGCCGGGTCGTAGCGCAACGTATCGTTCACGCGGCGGGCCGTGATGTCGGCCGTGGAGCCGGCAATGCACCAGTAGTCGCCCATTGAGTTACCCTTCTGGTATTCTGACACTTGAAACTCCTGGCTCAGCATCCAGGTGTGCCAGTAATCGACGCCGCACTCGCCCTGGCTGTTGTACAAGATGCCGCTGTCGCGGGGCTCTTGCAGGCGCGGCGGCCACTTCTGCTGGCCCCACTTCACTTGCAGTTTGAGGTCGTAGTTGGCGTAGTCCTGCCTGGTGAAGAGGCAGCCGTAAATTTCGCCGCTGATGCGCAGCACCGGCTCGCCGTTTTGCACGACGACCGAAAACACGTTTGCCTCATTTTTGCCGTAGCCAATGGGCGGCAGCGGCTGGCCCTGCGCATCGGTGGGCGGCTGGCCCTGGTCGCCGGGCACGTGCCGGTGGCTCAGAAAAGTTTGCCACTTGCTCAGGCTTTTGTCGAGCAGCGGCTCCCAGTCCTGGGGCGGAGCCGCCCGAAACGAAGCCGTGCTTAGCAGCAGCGTGCTTAGGGCCAGCAGGTACCTTCTGTTCATCGGTTTCAGGTTCTAATGGGTTGAGTTTGGCACCAAATTTACTTAGCAGCAACTCGCTGCCTGGTATAGCCAGTCGCTAGCAACCTGTTGAACTACGCCTTTTTAGCCCAACAGTACGGCTAAGATTGCGCGGCCGCTTTATCTTGCTTTACCTTTTCGGGCACCTGCCCGGCGCATGTTCTTTCCACCCACCCAATTTCACGCTTCCTATGACTTCCCGCCGCCATTTTCTGACCTCGGCCGCCCTGCTTTCCGCCGGCCTAATGGTATCGCCGTCCGCGTTTGCCGCCTACAACAAGCGCTACGTGGGCCTGCAGCTCTACACCGTGCGCGACGCCATGGCCCAGGACCCCGCCGGCACGCTGGCCCGGCTGGCCAAAATCGGCTTCAACTCGGTAGAAGGCGCCACCTACACCGGCAGCCAGAAGTTTTACGGCATGACGCCCCAGGCCTTTGCCGCGCTGCTCAAGCAAAATGGCCTCATCATGCCCAGCAGCCACTACCGCCTGGGCGAGGAGCAAAACAATGGCGCGCCCGTACTCGGCACCCTGCTCCACGACTGGGACCGCGCCGTGGACGATGCCGCCGCGGCGGGCGTCAAGTACATGGTCTGCGCTTATCTCTCTGAATCAGAGCGCGGTAACATCGACCATTACAAGTACGTGGCCGACCAGCTCAACAAGGCCGGCGAGCGCACCCGCAAGGCTGGCATGCAGCTCTGCTACCACAACCACGATTTTGAGTTTCCGGCCCAGGGCGGCCAGCGCCCTTACGACATCCTGCTCAACAATACCGATAAGAGCCTGGTAAAGATGGAGTTGGACCTCTATTGGGTAACCAAGGCGGGCCAGGACCCGCTGGCCTTATTCAAGCAGCACCCCGGCCGCTTCCCGCTCTGGCACGTGAAGGACATGGACCGCACCCCGCAGCGCGCCTTCACCGAAGTAGGTAACGGCAGCATCGACTTCAAAAAGATATTTGCCCACGCTGATGAGGCCGGCCTCGATTATTTCTTCGTGGAGCAGGACGCCACGCCCGGCTCGCCATTTGATAGTATTACCCAGAGTATCAACTACATCAAGAAGAATCTGGTGTAGCGGGTAGCGGCCGGCAGGCAATCGTTCTGGCGGGCGCCTCACCCCCTGACCCCCTCTCCGAAAAGGAGAGGGGGCACCGGCTCTGCGTGGTCGGTGGTAGTCATCAGGCTCCCCCTCTCCTTTTCGGAGAGGGGACCGGGGGGTGAGGCACCCGCCAGCACAACTACTTGCTCGCCGGTAACTCCCGTATCCAGATATTACGGAAGCTGAGCGGCTCGCTTTTGTCGCCGTGGGCTTGCAGCTTGATGGGGGCCGCGCCGTGCGCCTGGTAGCTGGGCGGGCCAATGTACTGGGTGGGCCCCAGCAGCGTCGCGTTGTTTTGCACCAGCACGCCGTTGAGCAGCACCGTAACGCGGGCGGGCGTGGCCATCGCGCCGCCGGCGGCGAAGGTGGGAGCCGTCCACACGATATCGTACACCTGCCACTCGCCGGGCGGGCGGGTGGGGTTGGCCAGGGGTATCAGCTGCTTGTAAATGCTGCCCGCCATGCCGTTCACGTACGTTTTGTTGTTGTACGAATCCAGTATTTGCAGCTCGTAGCCCAGGTCACCCTTGCCCAGCGAGGCCAGAAACAGGCCGCTGTTGCCCCGCGCCTGGCCGGTGCCCGTGATGTTGGCCGGCACGCGCCACTCCAGGTGCAGCTGGTAATTGCCGAAGCTGCGCTTGGTTTGGATGTTGCCCGTGCCTTTTTTCACCGTGAACAGGCCCCCCGACACCGGCCACGGGGCCGGCACGCTGTGGTCGTCGGTCGATACCCACTGGTCGAGGTTCTTGCCATCGAATAGCACAAGGGCGTCGTTGGGGGCGTCGCCGCTGGTTTTGCCGGGCGTCACCACCTTGGGCACGGGCTCCCAGACCTCCGTATCCTCGGGTTTGGCGGTTTGCTGGGCGTGGGCGGCCCCCATACCGAGGGCTAAAAGGGCAGTGGCAGCCAGGCGAATGTTCATACGCGAAGTGGGTGGGGTTAGAGAGTTAGGTTATTTCAGGGCCGGCAGCAGGCTTTTCTTGATGTAGGCCGCGCTTTGCGTAATGCTTTGGTAGGCGTCCATGCTGAAGTTTTCCTGCTCCACAAAGGGGTGTTTTAGCCCGGCCACCGTGGCGTAGGCGAAGATTTTTTTGAAATCAATCGACCCCGCTCCTACTTCGGTGTTCAGCTCCGGCTTCGCCTTGTCCATGTCCTTGACGTGCCACAGCGGAAAGCGCTTGGGGTGCGCCTGCATCAGCTTGATAGGGTCTTGGCCGGCGCGCACTACCCAGTAGAGGTCCAGCTCAAAATCGACCAGGGCGGGGTCGGTTTCTTTCAGCATCACATCATATAACGTGGTGCCGTCCTGGGCTTGAAACTCAAAGTCGTGGTTGTGGTAAGCCAGCTTCAAACCCGCCGACTTACACAGCGTACCCGCCTTGTTCAGCTTGGCGGCAATGGCCTTAAAATCAGCTAGTGACGTGCGCACTTTCGCGTCCAGATACGGCACAATAACGTAGGTTTGCCCACTGGCTTTGGCCGCCAGGATGTAGGCGTTGAGGTCGTCCTCATTGCCGTCGCGCATGAAGGCGCCCATGTCGTAGTGGCCGCTGGTGGTGGTGAGGCCGTTGGCCGCCAGCGCCGCCTTAAACTCCGGGGCCGGCAGACCCCAGAAGTACTTATCGCGGCTGTAGCCGTAGGTTTCTACGGTTTGGTAGCCGGCCTTGGCCACCTTCGCCAGCGTGCCTTTCACGTCTTTGCCGATGTAGTCGCGCAGGCTATACAGCTGCAAACCCACTTTCGGCGCGGCCGGCGCGGCAAACAGCAGCCCCGGCGCGGCCAGCGACACGGCGGATAGTGCGCCAACTTGCTTCAAAAAATCCCGACGTTGCGTCATTAGTGGTAGGTGAATGGTGTTTTTGAGGAAAAGAACGTCATGCAGACCGCAGGGAAGCATCTCGCTCGGGAGAGTAACTCAATCGTTCAATGGCATTGATTACTACCCCGAGCGAGATGCTTCCCTGCGGTCTGCATGACAAGCATGGAGCCATATCTACACGTCGCAGAGCAGCACGGCCTTGCGCAGCGAAGCCAGCTTGTCGGCCTGCGTGGGCATAAACTCCTGGGCCACGAAGCCCGTGAAGCCCGTGGCCTTAATGGCGCGCATAACGGCCGGGTAGTTAAGCTCTTGCGTGTCATCTATCTCGTGGCGGCCGGGCACGCCCGCCGTGTGGTAGTGCGCAAAGTAGGCGTGGTGGTCGGTGATGGTGCGGATAATATCGCCCTCGTCAATCTGCATGTGGTAGATGTCGAAGAGCAGCTTGAAGTGCTCCGAGCCCAGGCGCTTGGCCAGCGCCACGCCCCAGGCGCTACGGTCGCACTGGTAGTCGTGGTGGTCGATTTTGCTGTTGAGCAGCTCCATCACCAGCACCACGTTGTGCTGAGCGGCCAGCTTGAGCAGCGGCGTGAGGCCCTGCACGCAGTTGGCCCAGCCGGTTTCGTCGCTCATGCCCCGGCGGCTGCCGCTAAAGCAAATCAGGTTCTTGTAGCCCGCCTTGGCCACCAGCGGAATCATGTCGGCGTACCGTTTTTGCAGGGCCGCGTGGTACTTCGGGTCGTTGAAACCGTCGGTCAGGTTCAGCTCCGCGCCGTTGCACATCGGCGAGTCGAGGCCGTGCTTTTTGAGGGTGGGCCAGTCGGCCGGGCCCACCAGGTCGATGCCTTGCAGCCCCATGCCCTTGGCGGCGGCGCACAGTTGGTCGAGCGACATATCGCCAAAGCACCAGCGGCAAACGGACTGCTTGATGTTGTTTTTCAACGCTTCCTGCTTTAGGGAATAGTCAGCTGGCGCAAAAGCACTTAGCGCTCCCGCTGCCCCGGCCGCAGCCGTGCCGGCCAGCATATTCTTGAGCGCCGTGCGGCGGGTAGGTTGCGGGGCCATGGTGCGTTTTTTACTTAAGGCTCAGGATATACTTGGTCATCTCCTTGGTGTCGGCCAGGGCCAACTGCGGGTGGGGCGTCATCGGAATTTCGCCCCAGTGGCCCTTGCCCCCCGTGATTATTTTGTTGGCCAGCATGGTAATGTTGGCGGCGGTGGCCGGGTATTTCTGGGCAATGGCCGTGTAGGCCGGGCCCACCAGCTTTTCGGCCTGCTTGTGGCAGCTGCCGCAGTCGGAGGCTGCTATCAGCTGGGCGCCTTTAGCCGTAACTCCGCCCGAGTGCTCGGTGCCGATTTTCGACACGCTGGTGTCTACCTGCACCTGGTTGGCCACGGCGGCGACCTTGGTGCCGGCCGTACTATCGGCGGAGGCAGCGCTGGCCGGGCTATTAGTGGCCGCTTGGGTATCGGCGGCGTCGGGCTTGTAGCCAGAATCGCAGGCGGCGACCAGCGCGCCGAGGCTGAAAAGCAGGGCAATTTTTTTCATGGGAGCAGAAGGTTAGATTCCTAGCAGGGCGTTGTTGAAAGTGGGGTTGGCCGCCGTGGCCACGAAGTCGTCGAAGGCTTTGTCGGTAACGCGGATAATGTGGTCTTTGATAAACTGAGCCCCTTCGCGGGCCCCATCCTCGGAGTTTTTGATGGCGCATTCCCACTCCAGCACGGCCCAGCCGGGGAAGTTGTACTGCGCCATTTTGCTGAAAATGGCCTTGAAATCGACCTGTCCATCGCCCAGCGAGCGGAAGCGGCCGGCCCGGTCCAGCCAGGGCTGGTAGCCGCCGTACACGCCCTGCCGGCCAGTGGGGTTAAACTCGGCATCCTTCACGTGAAACATCCGAATGCGCTCGTGGTAGATGTCAATATACTCCAGGTAGTCAAGGCATTGCAGCACAAAGTGCGAGGGGTCGTAGAGCAAGCAGGCGCGCGGGTGGTCGTTCACCTCCGTCAAAAACCGCTCGTAGCTGATGCCGTCGTGCAGGTCCTCGCCGGGGTGAATCTCGTAGCACAAATCAACGCCCTGAGCATCAAACTCGTCCAGGATAGGCAGCCAGCGGCGGCCCAACTCCGCAAAGCCCGTCTCGACCAGGCCGGCCGGGCGCTGGGGCCAGGGGTACACCATGGGCCAGAGCAGCGCCCCGCTAAAGGTGGCGTGCGCCCGCAGGCCCAGCCGGCGCGAGGCCTTGGCGGCCGCCCTGAGCTGCTGCACGGCCCACTGCTGGCGCGCAAAGGGATTATTGCGGTACGCTTCGGGCGCGAAGCCGTCAAACAGCTGGTCGTAGGCGGGGTGCACGGCCACCAGCTGGCCCTGCAAGTGGGTCGAGAGCTCGGTAATTTCCAGCCCGGCGGCGTTCACCTTGCCCTTGATTTCGTCGGCGTAGGTTTGGCTGTCGGCCGCCAGCTGCAAGTCGATGAAGCGGGTGTCATTGGTGGGCAGCTGCACGCCCTTAAAACCCAGGTCTTTCGCCCAGGCGCAGATGCCTTCGAGGGTATTGAAAGGGGCTTGGTCGCCGATGAATTGGGCCAGAAAAATGGCCGGTCCCTGAATGGTGGTCATAGGTTAATCAAACGGTGAATTCGGTCCATTTTTCAGTCGACTTGCCCGAGGCAATGACGTGCTCAATAAACGCCATGCCGCGCACCCCCTCGCTAATACTCGGGTAATCAAGCATTTCGGGCGTGGCAGGCGTGCCATCGGTCCGCGCCTGCAGCGTCAGGGCGAAGTTGCGGTAGAGGTTGGCGAAGGCTTCGAGGTAGCCCTCGGGGTGGCCGGCCGGGGTGCGGGCGTTGTGCTGCGCGAAGGAGCCGACGTAGCCGGTGCCGGTGCGGCGAATCTCGGCGGGCGCATCCAACCACCTCACCAGCAAGGTATTATTATCGACCTGCTGCCACTCCAGCCCGCCCTTGTCGCCGTACACCCGAATCTTAACGTTGTTCTCCTCCCCCGCCGCAATTTGCGAGGCCATGAGCACGGCGCTGGCCCCGTTGCTGAGCTTCAGCAGCACCGCCCCGTCGTCGTCGAGCTGCCGGCCAGCTACTACCGTGTTTATATCAGCGCATAGCTTAACCACCTGCAAGCCAGTCACATATTCCAGCAGGTTGAAGGCGTGCGTGCCGATGTCGCCCATGGCCCCGGCCACGCCGCTGCGGGCGGGGTCGGTGCGCCAGGCGGCCTGCTTGTTGTCGCCGCCTTCCTCAAACCGGCTCAGCCAGCCCTGCGGATACTCCACATAGGCTTTACGAATGGGACCTAACGTGTTGGCGGCCAGCAGCTGGCGGGCCTCCTTCACCATCGGGTAGCCGGTGTAGGTGTGCGTGAGGCAGAGCAGGCAGCCGCTGGCCGAGGCCACCGCTTGCAGCTGCTTGGCCTCGGCCAGCGAGAAGGTCATCGGCTTGTCCAGGATGACGTGGAAGCCGTTTTCGAGCGCCAGCTTGGCGGGCTCAAAATGCAGGTAATTGGGCGTTACAATGGCGACGACCTGCACCCGCTCGGCCGCCGGCCGCTGCTTTTCGTGGTTGATGAGGTCCTGAAAGGAGCCGTACACGCGGTCGGGCGCCAGGCCCAGCAGCACGCCGGTAGCCGCCGACTTGGCCGCGTCGCTGCTAAAGGCGCCGGCCGTGAGCTCATACAGGCCATCGAGGTTGGCGGCCAAGCGGTGCACGGCCCCGATAAAGGCACCCGTACCGCCGCCAATCATGCCCAATCGTAATTTCATAGAAGGTCTAAGTGGTCAAAAGCACGTCATGCAGACCGCCGGGAAGCATCTCGCTCACCTCGTTGCAACGGTACATTACTGCTGCACGCGAGATGCTTCCCGGCGGTCTGCATGACGTGCTGGTGTTTTTAGATTTATGCCGTTGCTTATACTTCCAGGCGGGCCTTGGTTTCGGCAAAGCTCATTTCCTCGGCCGGCATACTCACGCGCTGGTCCTTGAACAGAAGCAGGAAAGCCACCAGCACGGCCGCCGCAATGGCCGCCGGAATCAGCCAGATGGTGTGCCAGTCGTGCAGGTCGCCAGTGGTTTTGTGGGCATCCACAATCTGGCCTGATAGCAGCGAGCCAATCAGCATACCCACGCCGTAGGTAGCCAGCGTGATGAAGCCCTGGGCGGCGCTTTTCGATTGCTCGCCGGCCAGGTTATCGGTGTAAATCTGGCCCGTTACGAAGAAGAAATCGTAGCAAATGCCGTGCAGCACGATGCCCGCAATCAACATCCAGTAGGTGCTATCGCCGTTGCCGTAGGCGAAGAAAATGTAGCGCACCACCCAAGCCAGCATGCCGATGGCCAGCATTTTCTTCACACCCAGACGGGCAAAAAACACCGGGATAAGCAGCATAAACAACACTTCCGATACCTGGCCCAGGCTCTGCACGCCGGCCGCCGCTTTCATGCCCACTTCGTTCAGGAAGGGATTGGTAAAGCCGTAGTAAAAGGACAGCGGCACGCAAATAGCCACCGAAGCCAGGAAGAAAACCAGGTACGAGCGGTTTTTCAGGAGCCGGATGGCGTCCAGGCCCAGCAGGTCGCCCACGGTGGTAGGGCCCGCTTTCTTAACCGGCGGCGTAGCAGGCAGCAAAAAGCTGAAGGCCCCGAGCAGCGCCGACGCGCCGGCCGCCATTTTAAAAGTGAGGCCTAACGCAGTGAGGCCCGAGCTGTCCTTATTCTCCCAATGCAGCCAGCCAATGGTAAGGCCCGCCACAATCCAACCCAGTGTGCCCAACACGCGAATGGAAGCAAATTCCTTCTGCGGATTTTGCAACTGCCTGAAGGATATGGAGTTAACCAGCGCCAGCGTGGGCATGTACAAAATCATGTACACCAAAATGCCGGGGTAAAAAGTACCAAAATCGGCCGCGGCAGCTGCCCGCCACAGCAGTAGCGCCCCCGCCAGGTGTAGCACGCCCAGAATTTTTTGCGCCGAAAAGAATCTATCCGCAATCAGGCCAATGATGAAGGGGGCCGCGATAGCCCCGATAGACTGCGTGAGGAACGCTGCCCCTACCTGAATGCCAGTGGTATGCAGGTTACTCTGCAAATACGTGCCCAGCGTGACAAACCAGGCGCCCCAGATGAAAAACTCCAGGAACATCATCAGGGAAAGCTTGAAGCGGACGGTCGGCGTCATGAGCAGCGGGGTGGGATTTGGAATAGAATACAAGTAGGCAACCTCTCATGCAGACCGCAGGGAAGCATCTCGCTCGGGGGAGTAATTAGGACCGTTGAACGATTAAGATTACCAAGCCACGCGAGATGCTTCCCTGCGGTCTACATGACGTTTTTTAGCTGGTAGCCCAGGCGCGGTCGCCCTTCTTATAAGGCACGTTGCCGTCGTACTTGCCCGGCACGGGCAGGTAGCGCAGGGCCTTGGTAGCGCCTACCTCGGAGGTGAAGAAGCCCAGCAGCGTCAGTTCCTTCATCATGCGGAAGTAGTGGCTGGGGTCGTCTTTGCGCTGGTTTTGGGTGAATTGCTTTTGCTCCTTATCCAGGGCCGTGAGAAAGGCTGTGCGCTGAGCCGGGTCACAGGCCAGAAAAGCCTTGCCCTGCATTTTCTGGCAGTCCTGGTCGAGCTTGGTGAGGCCGGTGAGGAAGATTTGCTGGTCGGCAGGCTTGTAGCAGTCGCGCACCATCACGGCCATGAAGGCTCCCACATTCGCGGCCTTGGCTCCCGGCGTTTTGGTGGCGGGCAAAATGGTTTCGCCCACCTCGTTCAGCAGCCCGATTTGGGCGGGCGTGAGGGCAACCTTCTGGGCATCGGCAGTGCCCGGCTTGTCTACTTTGGCTTCCTTGCTGGCGGGCGAAGAGCAGCTGGTCAAAAAATAATCGGCTCCAATGACGGTGCCGCCCATCAGGACGGCCACGCGGGCGAGGGCGTTGCGGCGGTTCATAACAGGCTGGTATTAAATGTTTTGCTTTTTCAATTCGCTCACGGCGTGGTCCACGGCGCGGGCCGTGAGGGCCATGTAGGTTAGCGAGGGGTTTTGGCAGGCGGCCGAGGTCATGGCCGCGCCGTCGGTGACGTACACGTTGGGCGCGTCCCACACCTGGTTGTACTGGTTGAGCACCGACGTTTTGGGGTCGCGGCCCATGCGGGCCGTGCCCATCTCGTGGATGCCGCCGCCCAGCACCTGGCTGCCGTTATACGTTTTCACGTTTTTCAGGCCCGCTTTTTCCAGCATTTCTTTGGCATCGCTCATCATATCGACGCGCATTTTCAGCTCGTTCTCCCGAATATGGGCGTCCATGGCCAGAATGGGCAGCCCCCACTTGTCCTTCTTGGTCTTGTCCAGGAAGGTGCGGTTGTCGTGGTAGGGCAGCGTTTCGCCAAAGCCCGTCATGCCCATCGTCCAGTTGCCCGGCTCGGTGAGGGCGTCCTTAAACTCGCCGCCAATGCTCATCTCCGGGATTTCGCGGCTCCAACCCTCGCGGCCAGCGCTGCCCTGGTAGCCAAAGCCGCGCAGGTAGTCGCGCTTGTCGCCAAACAGGTTGCGGTAGCGCGGCACGTAAATGCCGTTGGCCCGGCGGCCGTACACGTACTTGTCCTCAAAGCCTTCCACGTCGCCGTGGGCGCCGGCCCGGAAGTGGTGGTCCATCAGGTTGTGGCCCAGCTCGCCGCTGCTGCTGCCCAGGCCCTCGGGCCACACGTCGGTGGCCGAGTTCATCAGCACCCAGGCCGAGTTGAGGGCCGAGGCGTTCAGGAACACGACCTTGGCGTAGTACTCGTAGGTCTGGTTGGTTTCGGCATCGAGCACCTCCACGCCCTTGGCGCGCTTGGTGTCTTTGTCGTAGAGGATTTTAGTAACAATCGAAAACGGCCGCACCGTGAGGTTGCCGGTGGCCACGGCCGCGGGCAGCGTGGCCGACTGCGTGCTGAAATACGCCCCAAACTGGCAGCCCAGCCAGCATTTGTTCTGGTACTGGCAGTTCGTGCGGTTGTGATGCGGCCGCGTGATGTTGGCCGTGCGGCCGATGACCATGCGCCGGTGCTCGTAGTTCTTTTTGATGCGGGCGGCCACGTCCTTCTCCACCACGTTCATCTCCATGGGCGGCATAAAGTCGCCGTCGGGCAGCTGCGGCAGGCCGTCGCGGTTGCCGCTGATGCCCGCAAACTTCTCCACGTAGCTGTACCACGGCGCCAGGTCTTTGTAGCGAATGGGCCAGTCCACGGCAATCCCGTCCTTGGCGTTGGCCTCAAAATCGTAGTCGCTCCAGCGGTAGCTCTGCCGGCCCCACATCAACGAGCGCCCCCCCACGTGGTAGCCCCGAAACCAGTCGAACGGCTTCACCTCCGAATAGGGGCTTTCCTTCTCATTCACCCAGTAGTCGAGGTTCATCTCGTTCAGGGTATAGTCGCGCCCCAGCACGGGGTATTCGGCTAGCATCTGCTGGGTTTTGCCGCCGCGGTGCGGATATTCCCAGGGCGCCTTACTAGTGTTCACGTAATCCTTTACGTGCTCTATGTTGCGGCCCCGCTCCAGCATTATTGTTTTTAATCCCTTCTCAGTCAGCTCTTTAGCTGCCCAGCCGCCCGATATGCCTGAGCCAATCACGATGGCGTCATACGTGTTTTTTTCCATGAACTGCTGTGTAACGATAGGGTGGGAAATAGACGGAGAGAGCTGGCCTTTATCTGGTAGTTGTCAGCTTAAGGGCCAGTTGGTTGGATGCGCGCGCAAGTAGTCCGCAGCATCTATCCTGGGGCAATATAATAGTAATTTCGCACTTTTCACGCAGAATCACCGCGTTTTGCGGCGCGCACGGCGTGGTCTACGGCGCGGGCCGTGAGCGCCATATAGGTCAAGGAGGGGTTCTGAGTAGAGGTCGAGGTCATGCAGGCGCCATCCGTCACGTACACGTTGGGGCAGGCGTGCAGCTGGTTCCACTGGTTGAGCATCGACGTTTTGGGGTCGCGGCCCATGCGCGCGCCGCCCATCTCGTGGATGTCGAGGCCCGGTGCCTGCTCGGTGTCAAAAGTCTTGATATTGACATAGCCGGCCTTCGTATACATGTCGGTAAACTGCTCGAAGAAGTCCTTTTTCATCTTGGCATCGTTGTCGTCGTAGGCCACCGACACCGAGAGCAGCGGCACGCCCCACTCGTCTTTGCGGGTGGGGTCGAGGCGCACGTAGTTGGTTTCCTTCGGGATGGTTTCGCCCATCATGCCCGAGTGCACCGTCCACGGCCCCAGCGCCGGGCGCTCCAGCTGCTGCTTGAAATCGGCCCCCAGGCCGTGCTCGGGCTGCACCCGCCCGCGCGACGCGCCAAAGCTGGTGGCGTAACCCCGCAAAAAGTCGGTTTCCTGCTTAAACACGTTGCGAAAGCGCGGCAAATAGCCGCCGCCCGCCGGGTTGCGGCCGTCGGTGGTAAACTCCTTGAGGCCCTCGTACTCGGCGTTAATCTTGGCGCTGTAGTTGTGAAACGCCACGTACTTGCCCAGCACGCCGCTGTCGTTGCCCAGGCCATTAGGGAAGCGGTGTGAAGTGGAGTTGAGCAGCAACAGGTTGGTATTCAGCGCCCCCGCATTCACAAACAGCACGGGCGCGTAGTATTCCGTGGTGGCCTTGGTGTGCGTGTCCACCACCCGGATGCCGGTCGCCTTGCCCTTTTGCTCATCAAACAAAATGGCCTGCACCACCAGGTTGGGCTTCAGCGTGAGGTGGCCCGATTTCAGTGCCCACGGAATGGTAGACGAGTTGCTGCTGAAGTAGCCGCCAAACGGGCAGCCGCGCTGGCACAGCACCCGGTTTTGGCACTGCACCCGCCCCTGCTCGTAGTGAATAGGCTGAGGCTTAGACAAATGCGCGCACCGGGCACTGATAACGTGCCGGCCGGGGTGGCTTTTTTGGAGCGCCTGGCGAAAGTGGTCTTCCACGGCATTGAGCGGGAAGCCGGGCATAAACTCGCCATCGGGCAGCTCAGGCAGGCCGTCGTGGTTGCCGCTGATGCCCGCAAACTTCTCCACGTAGCTGTACCACGGCGCCAGGTCGTCGTAGCGAATGGGCCAGTCCACGGCAAAGCCGTCGCGGGCCGGGCCCTCAAAGTCGTACTTGCTCCAGCGCTGGGTTTGGCGCGCCCACAGCAGCGACTTGCCGCCCACCTGGTAGCCCCGAATCCAGTCAAACGGCTTTTCCTGCACGTAGGGGTGCTCGGCGTCCTTCACCACAAAGTGCTTGGCGTCTTCCTTAAACACGTAGCAGCGGCTGGCTATCGGGTTAGCCTCCTGCACATCGAGTGGCATCTTGCCGCCGTGGGCAAATTCCCAGGGGTTGAGGTTGGTGGTGGGGTAGTCTTTGTTGTGCTCCACGTTGCGGCCCCGCTCCACCATCAGCGTTTTCAACCCCTTGCCCGTGAGCTCCTTAGCCGCCCAGCCCCCACTCATGCCCGAGCCAATCACGATGGCGTCGAAGGTGCGCTCTTTAATGCTGTCGATATTAAGATTGGCCATGGCGCGGAACTGCTAAATCAACTTTACTCACTGGATAATACCCGTTGTAGCGGCCGGGCACCAGCTCGTACACTACCTCCTTGGTCATGAAGTACTTACTGCCCTTGTAGCCGTCGGCGGTCAGCTGCCGGGCCATGCGGTAAAAGCCCGCCAGCTCGGCCGAAAAGTCGTCTGGCTGCTGGTCGATGCGCTGCAGCAGCGCCAGCCGCTGGGTTGCCGTGCTGGCCCCAAAAGCCTGGCCGTGCTGCTTCTGCGCAGCCCCGTCCAGCTGCTGCAGGCCCGCCACAAACAGCTGCTGCTCCTTAACGGGCGTGCAATCGCGCAGCATTTTGAGCACGTACAGGTGCAGGCCCAGGTCCTTAGCACCCGGCGTGTTCGTTTTAGGGATGATAGTTTCGCACACCTCGGCCAGCTGCTGCTGCTGACCGGCGCTTAGGGCCGCAGCGGGCTTGGGGGAGGCTGCGGCCTGCTGGCCGTCTTCCGTTTTGGAAAAGCAGCCGGGCAGCAACGTGGCCGTGGCGGCCAGCAAAGCAACGTTTCTAACAGCTAATCGCCGATTCATAGGGCAGGTGGGAAAAGAAGCGTACACTGCAAATTACAGCCTTTCCGGGGTTCCAAAATCCGGCTTTTGCGGAGGCCGCGACCGCACCCCGGCTGGCCCCGCCAGCGGGCTCAGTAGGTGAGCTGCCGCAGGTAGGCTATATCGCGTTGCGCACTATCCAGGGCCGATAGCTGGTAATCTTCCTGCTCCACAAAAAAGTGCTTTAACCCGGCCTTTTGGGCGTTTTGCAGCAGCTGGGCCACTTTCACGCGGCCCGTGCCCAGCTCGGTGCTCTCCGCCTTGTCCGGCTTCACATCTTTAAGGTGCCACAGCGGAAACCGGCCGGGGTAGCGCTCAAAGTAGTGTAGGGGGTCGTGCCCGGCGGCCACCACCCAGCCCAGGTCCAACTCCATATGCACGAGCTTGGGGTCAGTTTTTGCTAATAAAATATCATAAAAAGGCTGGCCATTTTCCTGCTCGAACTCATACTCGTGGTTGTGGTAGCCAAAAAGCAGGTGGGCCCGCTGGCAGGCCTCCGCCGATTTGTTGAACACGTCGGCTACCCGCTCGTAATTACTGGCTGTTTGGCCCGTGCTGGGCATAGTGGAACAAATGAGGTATTGCTGGCCAGCTTCGGCGGCTTCGTCCACGGTGCGCGGCCAGTTTTGGTCTATTTGCACGTGGCTGCTGCGCAGCGTCAGGCCCAGGTCACGGGTTACTTTCTTTATCTCCCTGGCGCTCAGGCCGTAGTAATGACCTTTGGCACTGGTGGCCGACTCTATTTCTTTGTAGCCCATTTGGGCCAGGCGCGCCAGCGTGCCCTTGGCATCGGCCAGCATTTCGGTGCGCACCGTGTACAGCTGAATGCCAATAGCCTGCACGCGGGCCGCCCGCGCTTCAAATTGTCCAGCTAAGGCGCCGGCGGCGAACACGCCCGTTGTGGCTAAAAATTGTCTGCGCGTTGTCATTAGGCCGGGCTGTTAGGTGGGAGAAGGAGGACGTTAGGGCTTGCGTTCGCAACAAGGTAGCAGCCCTGCGCAAAACAGTTGCTACCCTTTTACCCTGGCCGGGCAGCATCCACCCACTTAAGCCGCGCAAGTGCCAAAACAACTAATTTTACCGCTCTCACTCCTGCGTGTCGCAGGCTGCCCGCCGAGCCCAACGGGCATGAAAAAAGCCCTACGCCATTAGCGAAGGGCTTTCCAACCAAAACACCTTAAAAAACTATTCTTTCACGCAGGTAGAACAAACAACCCGGTAAAAGATTCCGGCAAATTAAAAGTTTTCTAATGTCTTTAGAGTAAAAAACTGATTATCAACTCCTCAAAAAATGAACGGTTCACCTAACATTCCTCAAGCCGAATTTATGCGGGAGGCTATCCGGCTTTCCCTAGAAAAAATGCAAGCCGGTTTCGGCGGGCCCTTCGGCGCGGTGGTGGTGAAAGACGGCCAGATTATCGCCCGCGGCTTCAACCAGGTTACCAGCACCCTCGACCCCACCTGCCACGCCGAAGTCGATGCCATCCGCAAGGCGTGCCAGGCCCTGGGCACCTTCCAGCTCGACGGCTGCGACCTCTACACCAGCTGCGAGCCGTGCCCCATGTGCCTGGGCGCCATCTACTGGGCCCGCCCGGCCCGCGTATTCTACGCCAACACTAAAGCCGACGCGGCCGCCATCGGCTTCGACGACCAGTTTATCTACGATGAAATAGATAAGCCGCTATCCGAAAGGCAGTTACCTATGCAGCAATTTTTGCGCGCGGAGGCCCTGGTGTCGTTCCAGGCCTGGGCCGCCAAGGAGGGGCGCACCGACTACTAGGGGGTAATAATAGCGGTGGCCTCAATTTCGACCAACATGCGCGGGTCAATGAGGGCAGCTACCTGCACCATGGTCGTGACGGGTCTGATTTCGCTGAACACCTCCCCGTGCGCCCGGCCTACCGCTTCCCAAGCGGCAATGTTGGTGACAAAGATGCGCGTTCGCACCACGTGTTCCAGCGTCGCCCCTGCCTTGGTCAGGGCATCAGCTATTTTCTCCAGAATACGCTTTGTTTGGTCGTATTCGGTGCTCCCACTAATAATTTCACCATCCTGCGCCGTGGTGCCTGCTACCTCCACTACCTGCCCCACGCGCACTACCCGTGAATAGCCCACACTGCTTTCCCAAGGGGCACCCGACGAAATAAGTTGCCTCATAAACCGCAGATTCAAACGGATTAAACGGATTGCGCAGATACGCCCCTGCGGGGCTGACTACGCAGGCGGTTGCATTTTAATGGCTTTTAGCGGTAGCTACCGCCGCCTTTTACTGCTGACTACGCAGGCAGTTGCATTCTGATGTGCTAAGCTAAACAAAGCTAAACAAAGCAAGCCGCCTGTTGGGGCGGCTTTCTTTGTTTTACCGGCTAGTCAGCCCCGCAGGGGCGTATCTGCGCAATCCGTTTAATCCGTTTGAATCTGCGGTCGGGCTTAGACGTCGAGTTTGGCGTACTTGGCGTTCTGCTCGATGAAGTCTCTGCGCGGGGCCACTTCGTCGCCCATTAGCATGGAGAAGAGGTGGTCGGCTTCAGCGGCCGAGTCCACGGTTACCTGCTTCAGCGTGCGGGTCATGGGCTGCATGGTGGTGGTCCAGAGCTGCTCGGCATTCATCTCGCCCAAGCCTTTGTAGCGCTGCACGTGCACGGTATCGGGCTTGCCGCGGCCGATTTCGTCCTGGGCCGTCATGCGCTCCTCTTCGGTCCAGCAGTAGCGCTCCTCTTTACCGCGCTTCACGAGGTAGAGGGGCGGCAAGGCGATATAGATGTGGCCCTGGTCCACAAGCTGGCGCATGTAGCGGAAGAAGAACGTCAGAATCAGCGTCCGAATGTGCGAGCCATCAATATCAGCATCAGTCATGATGATAATTTTGTGGTAGCGCAGCTTCTCGAAGTTCAGCGGGCCGGTTTCGTTGCCCTCATCGTCGGTGCCAAAAGCCAGCGACTTGCGCTCGTTGAACGTGACGCCGAGCGCGGTAATCATGTTCTTGATTTCCTCGTTTTCCAGAATCTTGTGCTCCTGGGCTTTCTCCACGTTCAAGATTTTACCGCGCAGCGGCAGAATGGCCTGAAACGCCCGGTTGCGGCCCTGCTTAGCGGTGCCGCCAGCCGAGTCACCTTCCACGAGGTACAGCTCGCACACCTCGGGGTCCGAGTCGGAGCAGTCGGCCAGCTTGCCGGGCAAGGAGTTGGAGCCCAGCACGTTCTTGCGCTGCACCATATCCTTGGCCTTGCGGGCGGCAATGCGGGCCTTGGCGGCCAGTATCACCTTGTCCATGATGCGGTTAGCCTGGTTAGGATTTTCCTCCAGGTACTGCGCCAGGATTTCACCCACCACGCTGTTTACTGCGCCACTTACCTCCGAGTTGCCGAGCTTGGTTTTGGTTTGGCCCTCAAACTGCGGCTCCTGCACTTTCACCGAGATTACTGCGGTCAAACCTTCGCGGAAATCGTCGCCGGTGATTTCTACCTTGGCTTTCTCAAACAGCTTGCTCTTGTCGCCGTAGGCCTTCAGCACCCGTGTCACGGCCGAGCGGAAGCCCGCCACGTGCGTACCACCCTCAATGGTGTTGATATTGTTGACGTAGGAGTAGACGTTTTCCTGGTACGAGGTATTGTACTGCAACGCCACCTCTACCGGGGTGCCACCCTTCTCGCTTTCCACGTAAATGGGCTCGGAGAGCAGCGAAGGCCGCTCGGTGCCGTCGAGGTACTGCACGAAGTCGCGCAGGCCGCCCGTGGAGTAAAACTCCTCGTAGCGGAAGCCCTCGGCGTTGGCGTGACCTACGGCCGCGT
>CAXTFI010000050.1:0-26740 GCA_964243255.1 uncultured Hymenobacter sp. | reverse complement strand
CTTTCACGCCGGCGGGCGTGTCGGGGCACTTGTCTTTGCGGTCGGGCACGCCGTCCATGTCCGTGTCCTTGGGCTTGCCAAACGCTACGGTCAGGCCCGCCGAGTACACCAGGAAGCGGTCGTGCAGCTTGTTATCGGGGGTGCTGATGTTGTCAATCTTATCCGTGAAAGGATAGTGCTGACTGGCTTGAATATCGAGGCCGATGGCGGGCGAGAGGCGAACGCGAATACCGGCCAAACCGAATACCTCGAAAGCCTGGATGCTATTATCGAAACCCTGCACCGTGCTACCATCACGCGAGCCATCGGGGCGGATGGTGTTGTAGTTGCCCGTGCTGCTGGCCAGGAAAGCGCCGCCACCACCCATCAGGTAGGGCTGAATGGGGAAGCTTTCGCCGATGAGGCTGCTGAGTTTTAGTTTCAGGCCCAGGTCAATCATGCCAATTTTGGCGTTGAACTCGGGGTTGGGGCGGCGCTCGGCCACGAAGCGGTAGTTCTGGTAATTGCCCAGCAGCGACAGGTCGAAGGAAGGCGACAGGTAGCGGGTGATGTGCCCGCCGCCACCAACTTTGAGGGGAAAGAACGTGCGGAAGAAATCACCGCCCGCGTTGCCCTGGTACTGCATGTGGCTGACGTTCGCGCCGATGGCCGTTTTATGGTCGGCGGTTTGAGCCTGCACGGAGGAGGCCGTCAGGCCGGTTGCTGCTAGCAGCGCTCCCGGCAACAGCTTCCGAAGAATGGAAGAGAATTCGCTCATAAATGAAAGGAAAATGGGTAAGAAGGTGGTTGGGTAACCAGAGTCGTTGCCCCATCTACGCAGAATTTAATTTTACGGTAATAAAAAGCTCATTGCCCGGTGCTATTTTATTATTAATCAAGAATAAATAGTAGCGTTGCGCACTGATTAAAGCCGGGTTTTGCGCCGTGTTTTGGGCCACAAACGGGGCGTTAACTACTCACGCAAAGCACGTTAAAAAGCCCGGCGGGCCGACCCACTGGGCCCGGCCACGCAGGGCTTTTTAGTATTATACCACACTGCCTCTCACGCCAGCTACTTAATAGCCAGCGTTTTGAGTAAGCACGCCGCCGCTCAAATCAATCTGGGGCTGTGGAATGGGAAATACCTCGTTTTTATTCTTCACGAAGGTTTTACCGTGCGCGGCAAAGGCGGGCACAATAATGCCGGGCTGCACGCTTTCCTGGCGCACGAGGTCAAAAAAGCGGTCGTGCTCCAGGGCCAGCTCCACGCGGCGCTCGTGCCAGATGGTAGCCAGCGTGGGGGTGGCCGCCCGCAGGCCGGCGCGGGTGCGCACGGCGGTAAGGTCGGTGGTGGCATCGCCGGTTTTGCCGAGCTGCAAGGCTGCCTCCGCGTGGATGAGCAGCACCTCAGCGTAGCGCATGATGCGGATGTTTTTGGGCAGGTAGTCGGTGTTGCCGCAATTGGGCTCCTTGGTGCGGCTGTGGTAGGCCTTGTAGCTGTAGCGCGCGTCCTGCACCGAATCCTGGGTGGGAATGCGGAAGCCATCCCAGAGCACGGTGCCCGCCGAGCGCTGGCCGGCCGGGGCCGTGGGGTTGATGAAGATGATGGTGCCGGCCCGGCGCACGTCGCCGGTTTCGTAGGTGCCGGCCAGGCTGAGGCTGGGGGTGTTGAAGCCAAAGCCCAGGTCCGACCAGCCGCCTTTGCCGCCCTGGCGGGGCCCCTGGCACACGCTGTAGAGCTGCACGGCCTCGTTGTTGCAGGACGCATTGACGCCGGTTTGCACCTCAAAAACGGACTCTGAGTTGTTGTTGCCCACCGTGCGCCAGATGTCGGCGTAGGTTGGGTAGAGCGAGTAAGCGTTGCTGGCGATAACGGCCCCGGCGAGGTCGTAGGCCTGCTGGTAGTTTTTTTGGTAGAGGTACACCTTGGCCAGCAGGGCCTGGGCGGCCTGCCTGGTGGCGCGGCCCGTGTCGGTGCCGCCCTTCACCGGCAGGTTAGCAACGGCAAACTGCAGGTCGGCGATGAGGAAGTTGTAGACGTCGGCCACCGGGGCGCGGGTCTGGATGGCGGGGTTGTTGACGTCGCCGGCCGCTGGCACGGCGCTCAGCAGCGGCACGCCCCCAAACAAGCGCACCAGGTTGAAGTAGAAGTAGCCGCGCAGAAAGCGCACCTCCCCTAGCTGCCGGTTTTTGATAGCGGCGTCGGCCGGGCTCAGCGGAATCTTGTCCAGGGCCTGGGTGGCGCGGGCCACGGCCTGGAAATAGCCGTTCCAGGAGTTATTAATCACGCCGTTGGAGGGCGTGGTGGTGAAATTGTCGATGTCGCCGGCCAGGCCCGCGCCGTAGTCGCTGGGCGTGCTGCCCTTGTCGGCATCGTCGGAGGCAATATCGGTTAACACAATGTACTGCAGGCCGTTAACGTCGGGACCGAAGCCGCCCAGGTAGAGGGCGTTGTACACGCCATCGACCAGCTTCTGGGCGGCGGCCGGGTCGCTGCGAATAGCGTCTTCGCTGAGCTGGCCCTGCGGCGCTACGTCGAGGTATTGCTTGCAGCCGCTGGCCAGGGCCAGCGACAATGCCAGGGCGGCCGTGCCGGCCCGGCGAACGAGTGCGTAGTGGGTGGGTAGCATAGGAGTGTTGGATTGTCAAATGGTCGGATTGTTGGAGTGTTAAATGGTTGGAGTGTTGGAGTGTAAAATGGTCGAATGGATGAGCAGCAACAAAAGCCTCATCCAGCCAGCAGTTCACCAATTCAACAATCCACCAATTCACCCATTCACCCATTCAATTAAAATTGGCAGTGAGGCCCACCGTGAGGGTGCGGGGGGTGGGGTAGCTGCTGGAATTGCCCACCAGCTCGATGCCGGAGTTGAGCGGCCCGCCGGGCAGCTCGGGCGTGAAGCCGGTGTACTTGGTGGCGGTGAAAATATTCTGGCCCGACAAAAACACGCGCAGCGACGACAAGTGCGCGCGCTCGATGCTGCTCACGCCGAAGGTGTAGCCCACTATCACGTTGGTCAGGCGCAGGTAACCGCCCGATTCGAGGAAGTAGGTCGAGTTGGGCATGCCCGACATGAGGGCGCTGGGCGTGGAATTGGAGGGGTTGGTGGCCGTCCAGCGGTCGCTGGCGAAGCTGGCTTCCACGTTGTCGGTGGCCTGGGTGCGGGCCTGCTTTTTGGCGTTGTACACCTTGTTTCTCAGGTTGCCCGAAAACACGAACGAGAAATCAAACCCGCTTACATTGATGCCGCCATTAATGCCAAAATACACCGGCGGCTGGTACGAGCCGTAGTAGGCGCGGTCGTTGGCATCTACGGTGCCATCGCCGTTGGTGTCGGCGTATTTCAGGTCGCCCACTTTGGGGTTATAAATGGATTTCGGGCCGCTAGTAATCTCGTCCTGCGTCTGGTACACGCCAATGGCGTTGAGCAGGAAGAAGCTGCCGGCCGCCTGGCCGTTGTCGGACTTGGTTACGTTATTTTGGCCCGCAAACAGGGCCTGCCCGCCGTTGAGGTTGGTGATGCGGTTCTGGTTGAAGGTGGCGTTCACGCCCAGGTTGTAGGTGAAGCCGTCGGCAATGGTCGAGCGCCAGTTCAGGGCCGCTTCCACGCCTTTGTTGGCAATGTTGGCCGCGTTGGTAATGAGCTGGTTATCGGGGTCGCCCAAAATACCGGGGATGGTAATCGGAATCAGCGCGTCGCTGGTGAGCTTGTTGTAGTAGGTGACCTCGCCGGTGAGGTGGTTGTCGAGAAAGCCAAACTCCAGGGCCGCGTCGTACTCGCGGGTGGTTTCCCAGTGCACGCTGCCATCCTTGAGCTGGCTGATAACGGCCCCGAGCACGGGCTGGCCATTAATCACGTAAGGCACGTTGATGTCGGCCGTCGTGATGTACGAGTTGGTCGGTATCTGGTCGTTGCCCAGCCGGCCGTAGCTCCCGCGCAGCTTCAGGAAACTCAGGGCTTTCACGTCCTTGAGAAAGTCCTCATCCGAAAGCACCCAGCCCACGCCCAGCGACGGAAACACGCCTTCGCGGCGGTTGGCGGCAAACTTCGACGAGGCATCGTAGCGCAGGTTGGCCGTGAGCAGGTAGCGGCCATTATAGGCGTAGTTGAGGCGGCCCAGCACCGAGAAGCGGCGGTCTTTGGCGGGCAGCATGGCGGCGTCGGGGTTGTTGGGGTCGTAGGGGTTCACCACCGACGTGTTGGGGTCGCCGGTGTTCAGGTACCACTGGTTAGGGTCGGCGGGCACGCCGCGGCGCGAGCCGTAGAGCGGGGTAGTGGCGCCCTCCTCGGTGGTGGTGCCGGCCAGCACCGTCAGGTCGTGCTTTTCGTTGAATACCTTGTGGAAGGTGGCCGTGTTTTCCCACAGGTAGCGGTACGAGTTGCTCTGCATCACGCCCAGGCTGCTGGTGGTCGAAAACTGGTTGCCGCCCGCAATGGCGAACGTAGTTAAGTCATTGTTAAACTGATAGTTGTAAATAGTTCGGTTGTTGAAGTTCAGGTCCACGTTGATGGCCGAGCGCAGCGCGAGCCACTCCACGGGCCGCACATCGACGCCGATGTTGCCTTGCAGGCGGTTTTCCAGCGAGCGGTTGTTGTTCTTGTCAATGTCGACCAGCGGGTTGCCCGCATTGCCAAAGGCCGAGGTGTTGCCGTAGCGCGAGGTGCCCGCCGCATTGGCAATGCGGGCCGGAATGAACGGGGCCGCCCGGTACGCATCCAGGTAGGCCGCGGCCAGGTTCACGTCGTGCGTATCGGCGTGGCTGTAAGAGGCTTGCGAGCTGATGGTAACCTTGTCGGAAAGCGAAAACGACGTGTTGGAGCGCACCGTGAGGCGCTGAAACTTATTCTGGGTCACAATGCCATCGTCCTGCAGCAGGTTGCCCGAGAAGTAGTAGCGCACGTTGTCGGTAGCCCCCGAAACGGCCAGGTTGTGGTTCTGAAAAATACCGCGCTTTAGAATTTCCTTATACCAGTTGGTGGTGCCCGCGTAGGGGTTGCCCGCCGCATCCTGGTAGGCCGGCAGCGTGGTGGTGGGCGAAATATCCTTGAGGTAGCTCGCGTACTGCTGGGCATCGGCCATTTGCACCAGGTGGGCGGCCTGCTTGAAGCCGTAGGTGCCGCTGTAGCTGAGCACTGGCTTGCCCACGGCCCCTTTCTTGGTAGTCACGATAATCACGCCGTTGGCCCCGCGCACGCCGTAGATGGCGGCGGCTGAGGCATCCTTGAGCACATCTATGGAGGCAATGTCGGCGTTGCTAAGGTTGCGAATATCAGTGGTTTGCACGCCATCTACCACGTACAGCGGGTTGGCCCCGGCCAGCAGCGTGCCCGTGCCCCGGATGCGCACCGTGGGCTGCGAGTTGGGGGTGCCGTCGCTGATAATCTGCACGCCGGCCAGCTTGCCTTGCAGCGCCTGGGTGGGCGTTTGCACCGGCTGGTTCACGATTTCGGAGCCCTCCACGCGGGCCACGGCCCCGGTGAGGTCGCGCTTGCGCTGGGTGCCGTAGCCTACCACCACCACTTCGTTGAGCTCGGTGGTAGAAGTCAGGGCCACGTTAATGGCCGTTTTGCCCGCCACCGGAATTTCCTGCTGCGCGTAGCCCACGTAGTTGAACGAGAGCACCGCATCGGCCGGGGCGGCAATGGCGTAGCGGCCGTCGATGCCCGTTTGGGCGTTCACCGACGTGCCCTTCACCACCACCGTTACCCCAATCAGGGCTTCCTGCGAAGCGGCATCGGTCACGACGCCGGTAATGGGGGCTTGCTGGGCACGCAGCGCGGCGGGCAGCAGCGCCAGGGCCAGCAGTAGGCAGCTGAGTAACTGATTTTTCATGCGAGCGGGTGGGAAAAGTGAAAGACCTGGCGCGGCGAGGACATATTTTGCCCACTAATTGAGACTATTTCATAACTAAAATAGTGTAAATTGGCCGTATAACCGCCCCCAGCAGTTGCAATAGGTTTAATTTGGCCGCGGCAAGCGCTTGAGCCAGGTAGTAAAGGCGCTGGCTAAGCAAGGATTTTACAACGCAAGCTCTTATTAGTCAAGTTTTTATAGCCACACAACACTCCTCGCTGGTTTTACTTTTAAAAGGCTGCTTTGCTAGCAAACCCAAGTTGGGGCGTATGGCGCGCCGGTCCGCCGGCGCGCCATACGCCCCAACTTGAGTTACTTAACAGCCTTTATCCGCTGCCTTGCTGCTCCCTTTCTCACCCACCCATGAAGCTATTTTTACTGCTACTAAGTGGCGCGCTGCTGCCGGGCCTGGCCCTGGCCCAGGCGCCGCGCAAAGCCCCGGTGCCCGCGGCCGTGCGGGCCAGGTTTGACCCGCGCCAGCGCCCCCGGCACCTCACCGATGAGCAGCTGCTCGACCAGGTGCAGCGCCAGACTTTCCGGTACTTCTGGGACTTTGGCCACCCGGTATCGGGCATGGCCCGCGAGCGCAGCAACCGCTCGTATGACTACGGCGCCGAGGTGGTGACGACCGGCGGCACGGGCTTCGGCATCATGGCCATCATCGTGGCCGCCGAGCGGGGCTGGATAACCCGCGCCCAGGCGGCGGCGCGGGTCAACAAAATCGTGAACTTCCTGTGGAAAGCCGACATGTACCACGGCGCGTTTCCGCACTGGCTCGATGGGGCCACGGGCCACACCATCCGCTTCAGCCCCAAAGACGACGGGGCCGATATTGTGGAAACGGCCTTTATGTACGAGGGCCTGCTCTGCGCCCGCCAGTACTTCACCCAAAACACGCCCGACGAAGCCAACCTGCGCAACAAGATTGGCTGGCTGTGGGAGGGCGTGGAGTGGAGCTGGTTTACGCAGGGCGGCCAAAACGTGCTGTACTGGCACTGGAGCCCCAACAACGGCTGGAGCATCAACCACCAGCTGCACGGCTGGAACGAAACCCTGGTGACCTACGTGCTGGCCGCCGCCTCGCCCCGCTACGCCATCGACAAGGCCGTGTATGACCAGGGCTGGGCCAGCGGGCCCGACTACCTCAACGGCCAGGAATATTACGGTATCAAGCTGCCGCTGGGCCCCGAGCTGGGCGGACCGCTGTTCCTGTCGCAGTATTCCTTTTTGGGGCTTAACCCCCACGGCCTCAAGGATGTACACGCCGACTACTGGGCGCAAAACCGCAACCACACGCTCATCAACCGCGCCTACTGCCTGGCCAACCCCAAGCACTACCAGGGCTACGGCCCCAGCTGCTGGGGCCTCACGGCCTCCGATAGCTGGCAGGGCTACGCGGCCCACTCGCCCACCGAGGACCTGGGCGTGATTTCGCCCACGGCGGCGCTCGCGGCCCTGCCCTACACGCCCGCCGAGTCGATGCAAGCTATGCGGCACTTCTACGACGACCTGGGCGATAAAATCTGGGGCGAGTACGGCTTCGTGGACGGCTTCAGCGAGCAGCACAACTGGTACGCCACCTCGTACCTGGCCATCGACCAGGGGCCGATTGTGGTGATGCTGGAAAACCAGCGCTCGGGCCTGCTCTGGAAGCTGTTTATGGGCGCGCCGGAGGTGCAGCGCGGGTTGAAAAAGCTGGGTTTCGAAAGTCCCTAGACCGCGAATGTATCAGATGCATCGGTTTACTTTTCTACCCCCCTGGCTTCTCCCCTACCTTTCCGCTCCACCTTTCCTACCCTTCGATGAAACACGCTAACTCACTCGGCAAAGCCGCGCTGCTGCTGGCCCTGGGCCTGGGCACCCGCGCCCTGGCCCAGGCTCCCGCCCACCCGCCCCAGGCTACCGACCCCAAAATGCAGCAGTTCGTGGCGAGTCTGCTGCAAAAAATGACCTTGGAAGAAAAAATCGGGCAGCTTAACCTCGTGTCGGTGGGCTTCGACGTGACGGGCCCGGTGGTAAGCAAGGACGTGGACGCCAACATCAAAAAGGGCCTGGTGGGCGCGGTGCTGAACACCTACACCCCGGTGGCCGCCCGCAAGCTGCAAACCCTGGCCGTGCAGGAGTCGCGGTTGCACATTCCGCTCCTGCTGGGCTACGACGTTATTCACGGGCACCGCACCATCTTCCCGATTCCGCTGGGCCTGGCCGCCAGCTGGGACCTGGGCGCGCTGGAGCGCGGCGCGCGCATTGCGGCCCAGGAGGCGGCCGCCGATGGTATCAACTGGGTGTACTCGCCCATGGTGGACATTGCCCGCGACCCGCGCTGGGGCCGCGTGGCCGAAGGCGCGGGCGAAGACCCCTACCTCGGCGCGCGCATTGCCGAGGCCCTGGTGCGCGGCTACCAGGGCCCCACCAACGACTTGGCGCGGCCCGAAAACGTGCTGGCCTGTCTCAAGCACTTTGCCCTGTACGGGGCCGCCGAGGCCGGGCGCGACTACAACACCACCGACATGAGCCGGCAGCGCATGTACAACGAGTACCTGCCGCCCTACCAGGCCGCCATCGACGCCGGCATTGGCTCGGTAATGTCCTCCTTTAATGACGTGAATGGTATTCCGGCCACGGCCAACCGGTGGCTGCTCACCGACCTGCTGCGCAACCAGTGGGGCTTCAGCGGCTTCGTGGCTACCGACTACACCGCCATTAATGAGCTGGAAGCCCACGGCCTGGGCGACGAAAAAAAGGTGTCGGAATTGGCCCTCAACGCGGGCGTGGACATGGATATGGTAGGCGAAGTATTCCTTAAGCAGCTGGCTACCAACCTCAAAGAAGGCACCGTGAAGCAGGCCGCCGTTGATGCGGCCTGCCGCCGGGTGCTGGAAGCCAAGTACCGGCTGGGCCTCTTCACCGACCCCTACCGGGGCGTGACGGAGGCGCGCGCCAAAGCCACTATGATGAAGCCCGCCTTTTTGGCCGAGGCCCGCAACATCACGCGCCGCTCGCTGGTGCTGCTCAAAAATGAGCGGCAGACCTTGCCCCTCAAAAACACGGTGAACATTGCCGTAGTGGGCCCGCTGGCCGACCGTAGCCGCGACATGATTGGCAACTGGAGCGGGGCCGGCGAGGGCAAGCAGGCCATTTCTATCTTGCAGGGAATCAAAAATGTAGGCGGCTCCGGCGTGCGCGTCACGTACAGCCAGGGCGTGAACGTGACCGACGACGACCAGCTCATCAAGCGCCTCAACGAGCACGGCGGGGAGCTGCAAATTGACCCCCGCCCCGCCGAAACCACCATCGCCGAAGCCGTGCAGACTGCCCAGGCCGCCGACGTGGTGGTGGCCGTGGTGGGCGAAAGCCAGGGCATGACCGGCGAAGCCGCCAGCCGCGCCGACATTAGCCTGCCCGGCCGCCAGCTCGACCTGCTTAAAGCGCTGAAAGCCACCGGCAAGCCGCTCGTGGTGGTGCTCGTGAACGGCCGGCCGCTCACCCTGCCCTGGGAAAACCAAAACGCCGACGCCATCCTCGAAACGTGGTTTGGGGGCACGCAGGCCGGCAACGCGGTGGCCGACGTGCTATTCGGAGTCTACAACCCGAGCGGCAAGCTCACCATGACGTTTCCGCAGTCGGTGGGCCAGGTGCCGATTTACTACAACCACAAAAACACCGGCCGGCCCTACGCCGGCGTGCTGCTCGACAAGTACAAGTCGCGCTACCTCGACGCGCCCAACGACCCGCTGTTTCCCTTCGGCTACGGCCTGAGCTACACCACCTTTAGCTACGGCAAACCCACGCTGAGCCAGGCCAGCATTCGCCCCGGCCAGGCCCTCGACGTGGCCGTAACGGTGCGCAACACCGGTAGCTACGACGGTGAGGAAGTAGCCCAGCTCTACCTGCGCGACGTGGTGGGCAGCAGCACCCGCCCGGTAAAGGAGTTGAAAGGCTTCCTGAAAATCAACCTCCGCAAGGGCGAAAGCCGGCAGCTAACTTTTCACCTCACCGCCGAAGACCTGAAATTCTACAACGAAGACTTGAAACTAGTAGCCGAACCCGGTGACTTTGAAGTATTTGTGGGCGGCAACTCGCGCGACGTGCAAATGGCCAGCTTCAGGCTGACGCCGTGAGCAGTAGCGCGAAGTTTCACTTCGTGCGCGAGCGCAGCGGGCAGGCGGGAACGCGCCAAACGGCCCAAATGCCAGCTGCTCGCTACGCTCGCGCGCAAGCTAAAGCGTACGCTACTCGTCCTTCAAAGAAGCCATGTCGATGACGTAGCGGAAGCGGACTTCCTCATCCACCATCTCCTTATACGCATCGTTAATGTCTTGCATTTTAATCAGTTGCACCTCGGGCGCAATGTGGTGCTCGGCGCAAAAATTTAGTACCTCCTGCGTTTCGGCAATGCTGCCGATGATGGAGCCGGCCACCGAGCGGCGGTGCATGGCTACTTCCTGGTTGTTGAGCGGCAGCTTGTAGGGCCCCAGCAAACCCACCGTGGTGATGACGCCGTTGCGCTTGGCCAGCTTCACGTAGTCGTTCACGTCGAAGGCGTCGGGAATGGTGATGAGGATGAAGTCGAACTTCAGCTCGTGCGCCTTCATGGCCTCCGCGTCGGTTGAGATGAGCACCTCGTGCGCGCCCAACTGCTCGGCGGCCTCCTGCTTTTTCTTGTCGCGGGTGATGGCCGTGACGGTGGCCCCCAGAGCCCGCGCCAGCTGCACCGCCATGTGCCCCAGCCCGCCGATGCCCACCACGCCCACGCTCTGGCCAGGGCCTACTTTCCAGTGCTTCAGGGGCGAATACGTCGTCACGCCGGCGCAGAGAATAGGCGCGGCCGCCTTGATATCCAGCGTATTAGGAATGCTGAGCACAAAGGCCTCCTTCACCACAATATTGGTCGAGTAGCCGCCGAAGGTGTTGAAATCCTCGTTGGCGGGCTTCATGTAGCCGTTGTAGGTGGCCGTCCAGCTCACGGGGCCTTCGCAGTAATTTTCCTCCTGCTCTTTGCACGACGGGCACACGCCGCACGAGTCAATCATGCAACCCACGCCCACCAGGTCGCCGGCTTTAAACTTGGTGACGCCGCTGCCCGCCTCAATAACGCGGCCAATGATTTCGTGACCCGGCACGCAGGGGTAAATTGTGTTGTGCCAGTCGTTTTTCACCTGGTGCAGGTCGGAATGGCACACGCCGCTGTACAGGATATCAATGTGCACTTCATCGGCCTTGGGCACCTGCCGCTCGATGGTCATCGGCTTGAGACTGCTGAGGATAGAGCCGCTGGCTCCGTAGGCTTTGGTGGGGATGGTTTGCATGCGCGGAAAAGGAGAAGTTGAAAAGGAAACTGCCTACTCAACGGCCCAACCAGCAGGGAGTTACAAAAAAAGCGGAGGCGCTTCTGCGTATATTATTGACAAACACGTAGTTACATTAAAATAAAAAGGAATGCTCCGAGACACTGGCCTCGGCCAGCATCTCGGAGCATTCCTTTTCTGTGGCGCTCAGCGCCTGGTTGACACCGACGCTTACAGCCGCCCGAAGTTCAGGCCCAGAATCAGCACGATGCCGAGTACCATCAAAATCAGGTAGGTTTCGACCGAGCCGGTTTGCACGTTGCGCAGCAGCCGTCCGCCGGCCAGCGTTACGCGGCCCACGCCGTTGGCGATGGGGTCGATAACGCCGTTCTCCACGAACTTATAAAGGCCAGTGGATAAGGCCATTACCGGCTTCACAAAGAGGCTGTTGTAGAGCTCATCCACGTAGTACTTGTGGTACACCAGGCTCTCGGGGGCCGAGCGGTGGGCCTCGTCTTCGGCGGGGCGCTGGGCGCGGGCCACGTACAGCACGTAGGCCAGCCCGATGCCCACCACCGCCACCAGCACCGAAATACCCATTAGCATCAGCTCGGTAGCGTGCTCGGGCTCGGCCGTGAAAGCAGCCGGCAGAATCTGCTTGGAGTAGGTGAAAATCGGGGCCAGGTAATCGGCCAGGTAGTGCTTGCCCACGAACATGGGCGCCCCCATGAAGCCGCCCACGGCCGAGAGAACAGCCAGCACAATCAGCGGCAGCGTCATGCTGGCCGGCGACTCGTGCAGGTGGTGGCGCTGCTCCTCGGTGCCCCGAAACTCGCCGAAGAACGTGAGAAACAGCAGGCGGAACATGTAGAACGCCGTCAGGAACGAGGTGAACACGCCGATAACCCACATCACCTTGCTGTGCTCATACACGTGGCTCAAAATCTCGTCTTTCGAGAAAAAGCCCGCGAACGGCGGAATACCCGAGATGGCCAGGCACCCAATCAGCATCGTTAAAAACGTGATGGGCAAAGCTTTACGCAAGCCACCCATGCGGCGCATGTCCTGCTCGTTGCTCATGGCGTGAATCACCGAGCCCGCACCCAGGAAAAGCAGCGCCTTGAAAAAGGCGTGCGTGAGCACGTGGAAGAACGACGATGTGTAGCCCATCACGCCCAGCGCCAGAAACATGTAGCCCAGCTGCGACACCGTGGAGTAAGCCAGCACTTTCTTGATGTCGTTCTGCGCCAGGCCGATGGTGGCCGCAAACAGCGCCGTGGCCAGGCCAATAATGCCCACTACCTCCAGCGTCTGCGGGGCCAGGGTGAACAGCACGTTGGAGCGCAGCACCAGGTAAATACCCGCCGTGACCATGGTAGCGGCGTGAATAAGCGCCGACACCGGCGTGGGGCCGGCCATGGCGTCGGGCAGCCAGGTGTAAAGCGGCAGCTGCGCCGACTTGCCCATGGCGCCCACAAATAGCAGCAGCGTGATGACGGTGCAGATTTCAACCCCGTGAGTACCAAACTCTCCTAGACTGGCCTTCTGGAACACCTCGCCGTACTGTACCGAGTTGAAGGTCAGGTATATCAGAAAGATACCGAGCAAAAAGCCCAGGTCGCCAATGCGGTTGATGATGAAAGCTTTTTTGGCGGCGTTGTTGTAGCTCGTGTTCTTATTCCAGAAGCCGATGAGCAGGTACGAGCACAAGCCTACGCCTTCCCAACCGATGAAGAGAATCACGAAGTTGGCGCCCAGCACCAGAATCAACATGCTGAATACGAAGAGATTAAGAAAGCTAAAAAACTTCCCCACATTCTCGTCGTGGTGCATGTAGCCGATGCTGTAGAGGTGAATGAGCGTGCCCACCCCCGTTATCAGCAGCAGCATGAGCAGACTCAGCTGGTCAATCTGGTAGCTAAACGGTATTTGCAGCGAACCTACTGATATCCAGTCAAATAGACTGACCGTGTACTGGTACTTGAAATTAACAAACAGAAACACCGACAGCAGGAATGAGCCCAAAACCGTGAGCGTGCCCAGTGCGCCGGCTACCGTACTCGATAACCGCTTATTAAGCAGGCCGTTGAGCAGGAAACCCAGGAAAGGCAGCCCCGGAATCAGGACGTAGAGCAGCGTGGAGAAAGGTGCCGTGGCACCGGGGAGAACAGTTTCTTGCATAGTACAAAATAGAACGTCATGCTGAGCTTGCCGAAGCATCTCGCTCGTGCCGTTAGGTTACTAACTCAAAGTCAGCACGCGAGCTGCTTCGGCAAGCTCAGCATGACAAGTTACCCCTTCAACCGGCTGAGCAGGTTGACGTCGGTATTCTGGAAGTTGCGGTAAATCATGACGATAATGCCCAGGCCTACTGATACTTCGGCGGCGGCCACGGCCATGATGAAGAACACGAACACCTGCCCGTTGGGGTCGGCGCGGTAGGCGGCGAAGGCCGTCAGCAGGATATTCACGGCGTTGAGCATCAGCTCGATGCACATGAAAATAATGATGGCGTTGCGCCGAATGAGTACCCCCGTAACGCCGATGCAGAAGAGCGCGGTGGCGAAAAACACGTAGTACTGAAGCGGTACCTCGTGAATGACGGCGGGAACGATGGAAGCGTTGGTCATGGCGCAAAGATAGACCGCAGATTTAACGGATTAAACGGATTGCGCGGATACGCCCGCTGCGCGGGCTGACTACGCGGGCAGCCTGGGGAAATTTTAGTTAGCCTTCTCAGGACCTACGCACTGCTTGTTTCGTGCAGTGCCCGGACATGTTTACACGCCGCGAAACAAAACACTGTGCAAAATGCGCAAGTCCAGCCAACCGGTTGGCGCAAGTTCTGTTTTGGCTTAAAAAGCGAAAGTGGGGATTTTAAGGTAAAGGTTCGCCTTGTTCGTCTACTGTTTCAGGTTCTTCGCCACCGGCAAGGGACTCCAGGTATTGACCACTCTGTGAAATCTGTTTAATCCGTTAAATCTGCGATTAATGGCAGCCCTTGCCCTCCCCCTTTCAGCCCTCATGACAACCGCCGCCGGCCAGGACCAGCAGATTCAGACGGCGGTGCGCGAGCAGCGCAGCCGCCTGCTGCGGTTTATTGAGCGGCGCGTGCCCGACCCCAACGAGGCCGAGGATATTTTACAGGATGTGTTTGCCGAGCTGGTGGAAAGCTACCGCCTGCTCAAGCCCGTGGAGCAGGCGGCCGCCTGGCTGTTTCGGGTGGCCCGCAACCGCATCATCGACCGCTACCGCCGGGTGCCGGCCCAGCGCACGGTGTCGCTCAATGCGCCGCTTGGCGGCGGGGCCGACGGCGACGAGCCGGCCCGGCTGCTGCAAGACGTGCTGCCCGCCCCCGACGACTCGCCCGAAAACCGCTTGCTGCGCGAAACCATCATGGATGCCCTCACCGATGCGCTGGCCGAGCTGCCCGCCGAGCAGCGCCAGGTATTCGTGTGGCACGAGCTGGAAGACCGCTCATTCAACGAGATGGTGGCCGAAACCGGCGTGCCGCTCAAAACCCTCATCTCACGCAAGCACTACGCCGTGAAGCATTTGCGCAAACGACTGCGCAAGCTCTACGACGAGCTATTTGATAATGGTTAATGGATTAATGGTCAATGGTTAACGATTGTATTAACCATTGCAGCTTTAGCTCCGACAAGCTAAGCAGCCCGCTCATTATCCTGATTAACCATTAAGCCACTACTCATTAACCATTATTATGAACCGCTCTTTTTGGCTGAAAAAAGCCGCTAAATTCGTTTTCTTCGCCGCCTTGTTTGTGGTCGTGGCAGTGTTTGTGACCATGACTCTGTGGAACTGGCTGATGCCCGCCATCTTCCACTTGCCCCTGCTCAACTTCTGGCAGACGCTGGGCCTGGTGGTACTAAGCCGCATCCTGACGGGTGGTTTTGGGCGCGGAGGCCAGGGCGGCCGCAGCCGCTGGGCCGCCTGGAAGCGCCAAACGCAGGAGCGCCTCGAAGCCTTTTCGCCCGCCGAGCGCGAAAAATTCCGGCAGCAAATGCGCACCCGCTGCGCCGGCTCGTGGGGCCGGGCTGCCACCGAAGCGCCCGCCGAGCCGGCAGTATAGCAACCCGTTGAATCACTGTTGATTAAGCACAAAAAAGGTCCGTCAGCATTGACGGACCTTTTTTGGTTGACACGCCAGTAGCGCGAAGCGCTACTGCGCCCTTATTGCTGGCTGGCGCGGAATAGCTTTTGCTTTTCGTCTTTCGACAAGCTTTCGTAGCCGGAGCGCGAGATTTTATCCAGAATGATATCGACTTCCTCGGGTGGTGTAGCGCCGGGGCCGGCTTTGCTGCTGGCAGTTGGCCGGGTGGCCGGAGCGCTGCCGCGGTGCGTCACCTGCATAGCGGGGCGGCGCTGGAAGAGGCGGCCCAGCCACGCGCCGGTGGCTACTACGGGCTGGCCCATGTCGCGCCCGGCATTCATCTGCTTGATGAAAATGAAGCCCAGTAGCGCGCCGCCGAGGTGCGTAATTTCGCCGCCGGGGTTGCCGCCGTTGATGCCCGCGATAGAAATCAGCACCACGGCCACGGCTATCCACTTGATTTTGACCGGGCCCAGGATGAAGAGCATGAAGGTGTAGTCGGGCAGCAGCGTGGCCGCCGCTACGATAATGGCCGTAACTGAGGCCGAAGCCCCAATAACCGGCAGCCCCACAAAAGGCCGCAGCACTGGCAGAAAATTGTAGGCCAGCAGGAAAAACGCAGCCCCGGCCAACGCCCCCAATATATAGAGGCTCACCAGCCGCCGGTCGCCAAGGTATTCCCGAATAATTTGCCCGAACCAGTAGAGGTTCAGCATATTAAAGAGGATGTGCAGAAAGCCCTCGTGCACAAACGCGTAGGTGAGCAGCGTCCAGGGATGGCGCAGCACCGTGAGGCCATCGGAGGAAAGCGCCAAGTAGCGGAAGATGAGCGTGTACCAAACGCTGGACTGCGTGACGAAGAAGATGGCGCGCAGCACAATAAGCACCGCAAACACCAGCGCATTAAGCAGCAGCAGTTGGGTGAGGGCGTTGTCGCGGCGCGAGAAGGCGTCGCGGATGTCCTGGGTTAAACTCATGAGAAACGTCGGTTTTAGTAGAAGCGGGCGCGCCCGCTTTCCCAGAATTTAAGAATAACAAAGGCCACCAGCATCCCGCTAATGTGGGCGTAGTGGGCCACGTTGTCGCCGGGCACCCGGTGCAGCCCCCCATACAACTCATACAGGGCGTAAAAGAATACGAGGTACTTGGCCTTGATGGGAAACGGAATAGGGAAACGATAAATTTCAGTGTTGGGGAAGAGGTAGGCGAAGGCGAACATGATGCCGAAGAGCGCACCTGAAGCACCCAGCATGCCGTAGGGAGAATCGTGAATGGCTTCGTATACTTCGTTGATATGCTGCACAATAGCTTGCTTGAGCTGCACATCGTTGGGGTTGCGCTCGAAGGCGGCGGCGGCGGCCTCATCGGCGGGCTGCTTGAAGCCACTTAGCTCCATAAACTGATTGTAATCGCCGGCCGTGGGAGCACTAATTACTTCGTGGTAAGCCACTTCTACCTTATGCACTTCGTAAGTCCGCACGCCATTGTAGAGCAGCCCCGCGCCTACGCCGCACATCAGCCAAAATGCCAGGAAGCGCCGCCCGCCCCAGTGCTGCTCAAGCAGCGGCCCAAAAATAAGCAGCCCAAACATATTGGAAAACAAGTGCCCCCAATTAGCGTGCATGAACATATAGGTAAAAAACTGCCAAAAGTGCAGGTTGGGCGACCCAAACGGGAACACGCTGCCTAACTGCGTGATAGTGGGGACGAGGCGAATATTTTCCTGCAACAAAAACACCAATAAATTGGCGAGCATCAGGTTGCGGACGGTTGGCGTGAGGTTGAAATTGAACATAGGATAGCACCAGGCTATTTCCAAAAGCCAGAAGTTAAGCGGGCGCGCAAAGTTCGCACCGGGCCGGCTACGCGCCGGCTTTGCGGAAGTAGGCGGCCAGCTGCTCGCCATCGAGCAGCACCACGGTGGGGCGGCCGTCGGGCGTATAATTCGGCACCTGGCAGGCGAAGAGCTTGTCCACCAAGGCGTTCAGCTCCACGTCGGGCAGGCGGGGCAGGCTGGTGGCCTGGGCCACGCGCCGGGCCAGGGCGCGGGCCAGCGCCTCGCGCCGGTCGAGGCGCAACGGGGCCGCCCCGCTCCGAAACTGCTCGATGAGGCCTTCGAGCAGCTCCTGCTCGCCCTGGGCGGGCAGGTCGGCCGGTACGGCCTCAATGGCAATGGTGAGCGGCCCAAACTCGGCAAAGCGGAAGCCTAGCAGGTGCAGCGTGGGCGTCAGCTCGGTCAGCACGGCGTAGTCGGCGGGCGAAAACGTGAGCGGGCGCGGAAACAGCAGCGCCTGCGAGTGCCCGCCGCTTTGCTCCTGCCCCGCCGCATACTGCTCGTACAGAATGCGCTCGCGGGCCGCTTCCTGGTCAATCAGCATCAACCCCGACTTCACGGGCAGCAGCACGTAGCGGTTCAGCACCTGCGTAGCGCGCGGCGTGTGCGGCACCCCGCCCTGGCTGGGTGGCCTTGCACTAACTACTGCCGGGGCCGCGGGTGGGCGCGGCCCATCGGGCGGCGCGGGGTGGGTGAAGGGCAACTCGGGCAGGGGCGCGGTGGGCGGCTCCACTACGAAGACAGGCGCGGTAGGCGCGGCCTCCTCCCCCGCCGGGCGCACGGGCTGGCCCAGCTCCCGGTAAAAGGCTTCGAGGTCGCGCCGGGCTTGCTCGGTGGGGCGGGGCGGGGCCTGGCGGTCGTCGGTGGCTTTGCGCCCGCCCCGCGCGGCGGCCGACACGGAGTCGGCCAGCGCATCGGGGTTGAATTGCACGGCGCGGGTGGGCGCGGGCAGCGCGGCGCTTTCGCCAAAAGAATTCTTGCCCGCCGACGCGCGCAGCGGCCGGATGGGCGCAAAGTTCACATCGCCCTCAAAATCGAGCGAGGGCGTGAGGCTGTGCAAACCCAGCGCCTGCCGCACGGCCGCCCGCACCACGGCGTACACCGTTTTCTCGTCCTCAAATTTTATTTCCGTCTTGGTGGGGTGCACGTTGATGTCGATGGCCTTGGGGTCCAGCTCCAGAAACAGCACGTAGAATGGGTGCGTATCGCGGGCCAGCAGGCCCTCATAAGCCGCCAGCACGGCGTGGTTGAGGTAGGCCGAGCGAATAAAGCGGTTGTTGACGAAAAAAAACTGGTCGCCCCGGCTCTTTTTCGCCGACTCGGGCTTGCCGATGTAGCCCTTTACTGTGATGAATGGCGTAACTTCTTCGCAGCCAGCCAGTTGCTCCTTATAATTATTACCCAGCAGGGCCACAATGCGCTGGCTTAGCTTGCCGGCGGGCAGGCCAAATACCTCCAGGTCATTCTGATACAACGAAAAGGCAATCTGCGGGTTAGCCAGCGCCACGTGCTGAAACTCGTCCAGGATGTGGCGCATTTCCACCGCGTTGCTTTTCAAGAAGTTGCGCCGGGCCGGCACGTTGAAAAACAGATTTTTGACGGCGATGCTCGTGCCGTCGGGGCAGGCGGTGGGGGCCTGGCTCGTCACCTGCGAGCCTTCCACGAGCAGCAGCGAGCCGGTTTCCTGGCCGCGCTGCTTGGTGCGAATTTCCACCTGCGCCACGGCCGCGATGCTGGCCAGCGCCTCCCCCCGAAAGCCCAGCGTGCGAATGCGAAACAGGTCTTCGGTGGAGCGAATTTTACTGGTGGCGTGGCGCTCCAGGCTCATGCGGGCATCGGTGGGCGACATGCCCAGGCCGTCGTCCACTATTTGCACTAGCTGCTTACCGGCCTCTTTCACAATGAGTTGCACGCTGGTGGCACCGGCGTCCACGGCATTTTCGAGCAGCTCTTTCACCACCGAGGCCGGGCGCTGCACCACCTCACCCGCCGCAATCTGGTTGGCGAGGTACTCGGGCAGAAGTTGGATGATGTCGGGCATAAGGGGCGGGGGCAAACCAGGGGCGGCACCTTTTTTTGGCTTTAGGGCGGGCAATTAGTCGGCGGCCCCGGCGTTTTCTGGCCGGGGCTACTAGCTTGATGCCTACCTTTGCAACCAATTTGGGCGAGCTGCCCGGCTTATTTTCGGCTGCCAAGCAGGGTTAGGTTCGTAAGGAACCGCCAAGGGCAGCCGGGGGTTCCGGCAGCGTTCACCGGCAAAAGTAGGCCGGCCGGACCGCCTTTTCTACCTCTTAAAACTTCCCGCCCTGGGCTGATGCGCGTCGATTTCCGGTTTCTGTTTCTGGGGTTGCTGCTGGGAGTTGCCGGGTTGCTGCTAGGGTTTTCGGAACTCCACCAGCCCCTGCCCGACCCGCTGCTCGCCAGCCCCGCCGAGCAGCGGTGGGTCGATAGCGTGTTCACCTCCCTCACGCCCGACCAGCGCCTGGGGCAGTTTTTTATGGTGGCCGCCTACTCCAACCGCGAGAAGGCCCACGCCGACCGCATCGAGCGCCTGGTGCACAACCAGAACATTGGCGGCGTCATGTTTTTGCAGGGCGGCCCCAAGCGCCAGGTGCTGATGACCAACCGCTTGCAGGCCGCCGCCAAAGTGCCGCTGCTCATCGCCACCGACGCCGAGTGGGGCCTCGACATGCGCCTCGACTCGTCGGCCCACTTCGCTAAACAGATGACGCTTGGGGCCATGGACGACCCGCAGTACGTGTACCAGATGGGCCAGGCCATTGCCCGCAAGCTGCGGGCGCTGGGCGTGCACATAAGCTTCGCGCCGGTGCTCGACGTGAATTCGAACCCCAACAACCCGGTGATTGGCAACCGCTCGTTTGGCGAAAACCAGGACCACGTGGCGGCCCTGGGGCTCCAGTATATCAGTGGGTTACAAAACAATAAAGTGATGGCCGTGGCCAAGCACTTCCCCGGGCACGGCGACACCGACACCGACTCGCACGTGTCGCTGCCGGTGGTGAACATCGACCTGGCCCGTCTGATGAAGGTCGATTTGGTGCCCTTCCAGCAGGCGTTCGACGCCGGAGTGATGGGCACGATGGTGGCCCACCTCTACATTCCGCTTTTCGACACGACCAACGCCAAAACCACAACCCTTTCGCACGCCCTCGTTACGGACCTGCTGAAAGACAAGATGGGCTTTAAAGGACTGGTATTCACCGATGCGCTGAACATGCGCAGCGTGAGTAAGCTCTATAAAGACGGTGAGCTGGACGCCCTGGCCCTGGCCGCCGGCAACGACGTACTGCTGTTTTCGGAGGACGTGCCGGCCGCACTCACCCGCATCAAGGAGGCTGTGGCGGTGGGCCACCTGAACCAGGCCGACCTCGACCTGCGCATCAAAAAAATCCTGCGGGCCAAGTACTGGGCCGGGCTGAACCACTACCGGCCCGCCAACCTGGCCACGCTGCACGACAGCCTCAACCAGGCCAGTACGCGGGTGCTGGGCCAACGCATTTTTGAGCACGCCGTGACGGTAGTGAAGAACGACGACCAGCTGTTGCCCTTTCAACGACTTGATACGCTGCGCATTGCGGCCATCACCATCGGCACGCCGGCCGAGGGGCCCTACGCCACCATTTTCAACAAATACCAGCCGGGGCCCGTGTACGCCGTGGCCGACCGCTACGCGCCCGATTCCGCGTTTGCCCGGCTGCTGCCGCGCCTGCAACCCTACAACGTGGTGGTGGTCAGCCTGCATAACCTCAACAACACGCCCAGCCACAGCTACGGCCTGGGCGAAGGGGCCCTGAAGTTCCTCAAGCAGCTCGAAGCCACCAAAGGCGTAAAGACAGTAGTAGTGGCGATGGGCAACGCCTACGCCCTCAAATACTTGCAGGACGCGCGCACGCTCGTCTGCGGCTACGAAGACCATTACGCGGCGCAGCTCGTGCTGCCGCAGGTGCTGTTCGGGGCCCTGCCGTCGCGCGGCAAGCTACCGGTTACCGTGTCGCCCACCCTGCCGCTGGGCACCGGCCTGGCCACGCCCGACCTGCACCGCCTGCGCTACGGCACCCCCGAAAGCGAAGGCCTCGACTCGCACGTGCTGGCCGGCATTGACAACATCGCCCTCGAAAGCCAGACCTACGCCGCTGCCCCCGGCTGCCAGGTGCTGGTGGCCAAAAACGGCACCGTGGTGTTCGACCAAAGCTACGGCTATTGCACCTACGATCAGTCGCAGCCCGTGACCAGCAGCACGTTGTACGACCTGGCGTCGGTGACGAAAGTGGCCGGCACCTTGCAGGCCGTGATGTACCTCAAGGACCAGGGCCGCCTCAACCTCGACGAGAAAGTGGCTACTTATCTGCCCGAGATGGCCCGCACCAACAAGCGCGAAATGACCGTGCGCGACGTGCTGCTGCACCAAGCCGGCCTCAAGCCGGGCATTCCCACCTGGGAGCGCACCATCCGCGACGGCAAGATGAAGCCGAGCTTTTATTCCAGCCTGAAATCCATTGATTACCCCAACGAAGTGGCCCCCGGGGAGTACAGCATCAAGGCAGCCGACGACTCGGTGTGGGCCTGGACGCTGCGCTCGGCGCTGCTGCCCAAGGTGCGCGGCCACTACCCGGTGGAGTATTCCGACCTCAGCTTTCTCATCATGAAGCGCCTGAGCGAAAAACTGTTGAAGCAACCGCTGGACGCGTTTCTGGAAGCCATCTTCTACCGCCCGCTGGGCTTGGGCAACTTGACGTATAATCCGCTCGCGCGCTTCCCGAAAAGCTGCATCGCGCCCACCGAAAAAGACGCTTACTACCGCCACGAGCAGATTCAGGGCACCGTACACGACCAGATGGCGGCCCTGGTGGGCGGCGTGGGCGGCCACGCCGGCCTGTTTGCCACCGCCAACGACCTGGCCGTGCTCATGCAGATGAACCTGCAAAACGGCCGCTACGGCGGCAACACCTACTTCCAGAATTCGGTGGTAAACGAGTTTTCGCGGCCCCAGGTGCTGGGCAACAAGCGCGGCCTGGGCTGGGACCGCGGCGACCCCACTAAATCCGAAGGCCCCACCAGCCGCCTGGCGCCGGCCAGCACCTTCGGCCACACGGGCTTCACGGGCACCTGCGTGTGGCTCGACCCGGATAATCAGATTCTCTACGTCTTCCTCTCCAACCGCGTGTACCCCGACGCGGGCAATATTAAATTACGCACGTATAATATTCGCACTCGCATTCAGGAGGTGATTTACAAGGCCATGGAGGCGAAGAGCCCAAAGGGGTAAAAGACACGAGGACTATTAATGCACTGCACAAGGCTGTAGAGACGCATCTTTGCGTCTCGTCGTTGAACGTCTCGCTGTTGAGCGTTTCGTCGTTGAACGTCTCGGCGTTAGGTTCTTAAGCAAAATTATTAACTGACGCGAGGACGCATCGTTCTACGCTTCCCCTCAAGCTCGTTCAACGACGCGACGCAAAGATGCGTCTCTACCGCCGCCGTGCGCACGCGCTAGCGAAATAGGCCTTCGCCGTTATCGTGTTCAGATTCCCAGCGGCTTGGGTTGGTCAGGATATACTGCTGAATGCGCGTTAGCTCATCATCTGACCGTACAATACGGTCGTGAAAACGCGCCTGCCAGCCAAAAACAAGCTTTTGGGTGCGGGCAAAGCTGCTAACGCCGGCTTTAAACCCCCGAATGACAGCGGCCAGGTTATCGCGCTGTGGCCCAAACCTGTTTTGCTGGTTATCGGACGTACCAATCACTTCGGCTTTATTAAAAAGTAATAGTCCATGTATATGGTCAGGCATTAGTACAAAGGCGTCGAGCAATACGAAAGGCATAAATTGGGGAATTTGCTGCCAACCCGTTAGTACCCGCTGACCCAATAAAGTTGGTTCTACTACGGCGGCAGCCCAATTACCACCCGGCACGACTATTTTCCCAAAATATGGCGCCCGTCCCGCCGTGCAAACGGTCACAAAGTACGCGCCACTTTGTCCGTAATCATAGCCTGGCAGCCGGGCAGATGCGATGCGGTATTTAGCCTGATATAAGTCCATCAGCCCAAATGTAGAGACGCATCTTTGCGTCTCGTCGTTAGGCGGCATCTTCAACGACGAGACGCAAAGATGCGTCTCTACTGCGGCACTGTCCACACGTTATCAGCCGGGTAGCTGTCGGGGGTGTAGGTGCTGCCCAGCGTCACCTTGCGGATGGCCCGGCGGCCGGCTACGGGCACCGTGACACGCCTGGCCCCCGCCTGCCACACGGCAATGGTGCGGTGGATTTTCTCCTCGTCGCCGTTTTCGAAGGTTACGGTCAGGTCGATGGGCAGGGGCTTGCTGCCTTTGGCGGTGACTACGATGGCGGCGGGCCCGTCGGCCGGGCGCGTTACGCTCGTGATGGCCAGGTCGGGGTAGCCGCCGTCAAAAAACCAGCGCTGCCAGAACCAGTCCAGGTTTTGGCCCGCCCCGGCGTTCATGGCGTAGAAAAAGTCGTAGGGCATGGGGTGCTTGCCGTGCCAGGTACCGATGTAGGTATGCAAGGCTTTGGTAAACAGCTCGTCACCGAGCAGGTCCTTGACGTAGAGGTAGCCCAGGCCCGGCTTGGGATACGAGTTGAGAAAGAACGGCGCGCCGGTTTGCTGCGTAGTGAGCGTCACAATGGGCAGGTCGTCTTCGGTGTCGGCGGCGCGGGCGTAGGGCATCATCCCGTAGTCATCGACCAGGCCGGGCTGGATGAGGGGCGAGATAATCCATTCGCCGATGGTGGCCCAGCCCTCGTCCATCCAGCCGTATTTCGTCTCGTTGATGCCCATGTAAAACGGGAACATCGTGTGAAATATCTCGTGGTCGGTGAGCGTGATGCCTTCCTCGCGGGTGCGGGTGGGGTTGTCATTCACCAGCATGGGGTACTCCATCTGGTCGAGGCCGTCGAACACCGTTTCGTGGCTGTAGGGGTAGGGCCACTTGGGAAACGTGTAGCTCATGGCCTCCACCGTTTTGCGCCCGAACTGCGCAACTTCCTCAAAGTCATCGTGTTTGGGGTTGTACACGGCGTCGATGCGGGTGCGGCGCCTGGTAGCGCGGTCCACTACCAGGCTGGTGGCCTCCCACACGTAGTGGTCGGCGGTGGCAAAGGCAAAGTCGGTCACGTCGCGGGCGTCGAAGTGCCAGGTATTGTAGGCGTTGGGGGCCGTAGCGTCGTGCAGCCGCGCCTCCGTGCTGTCGATGATGCTGGTAATGCCGTCCTTGTTCTCGGCCGCACGCAAGCGGGCTAAGTACTTTTTGGTGAGCACTTTATCGGCATTAGTCAGGTCGCCAGTGGCCCACACCAGAAAGTTGCGCGGCACCGTGATGTCGACTGCGAAGTGGCCGAAGTCATTATAAAATTCGGGGCCGCCGGTGTACGCAATGCGGTTCCAGCCATCAATATCATCGTACACGGCGATGCGCGGGAAGAAGTACGCCACAAAATCGGCGCCCGGCGCTACCTCGCCCGTGCGCTGGTGCGAGCCCTTGTTGAGGATGTAGGAGTAGGTTACTTCCACCTGCGCCGCCTGGTGCGCGCCGATGGCGCGGCGCAGCGGCACCGTCATATTGGTATTATCGATGCGGAGCGAAGCGGGGTCAATTACTTGACCATCAATGCTCAGGCGCTCAATTTTGACGCCATCGCTCAGGTCCTCGGCCGCAAACTTGCCCGAGCGCGGTGCGCCTTTCTGGTAGAGGTTGGGGTAGAGCTTAAACCAGAGCTGGCGCAGCGAGTCGGGGCTATTGTTTCGGTAGGTAATGCTGACGGTGCCGGCCAGCCGCCGCGTAGCCGGGTCAAAATTGACCTTGATGAGGTAGTCAGCGGTGTTTTGCCAGTACCTGGGGCCGGGCTGGCCGCTGGGCGAGCGGGTACCGGTGTCGTAGGTAGCCCGCAAGTTGCGCGGCATGGGTAGGGAGGCGGGCGCCTGGGCAAAACCAGCCAAACCCGTTAGCAGCAGGGCTACCAGCAGCCAGCGGCTGGCCGCAGAATTTCTTTTCAGCAAAACAAGTACTTATGTAGCCTTCGTGAAGCGCCAAGCCTGGTTTGCAGTAAAACATGCCCGCGCTTGCTAGTAACGAAAAAACCGGCGCAACGCTGCAAGCCAGTTCGCAAAAATAGCCCAAACGGCAGGCTGGCCCGACAAACGTGAGCCAACCTGCCGCTTAGCGCGGTTTCAGGGTGCGTGTACCGACTGTTCTGGCGCTGGACCCCACCCCCGGCCCCCTACTCAACCCGCTGCAAGTCCAGGTCCTGAAAGTCGTAGCTAAAATCGGTGAGGGGCGAAACCGGCTGCATTTTGATACTAGCCGCCCGGCCCTGCTCGTCGAGGGTGAAGGCAGCGAAGGCGTCGGCGTTCATGCTGCGGGCCTTCCAGCGCACCACGTAGGTGTTGCCGCGGTAAGGCAGCAGCTGGCCCACCAGGCGCGGGGCGCGTTTCGCCCTTAGCCACAGCTGCGGGCCTTGGGCATATACGGTCATGTCGCCCAGCCAGGCATCGTGGTAGCGCCCCACGTAGGCCCCATAGTTGGGGCGCTTGGGAGCGGCTTTTTGGGCCGCAGCCACTTGCTGCCACACGGCGGCGGTGGTTTTGTCGGCCCCGGCGTCGCGCACCTTTAGGCGGTCTACCAGTTCCTGCACCCGGTCGAGGCCACTCACGCCCAGGTAATGGTCTTCGATAAAATTGCTCACGGCCGTGAAGGCCGCGCCATTTTCCTGGTTGGTGAGCACGATGACGCCCAGGTGCAGCTCGGGCACCAGCAGCACTTTGGTGACCATGCCGATTTCGCCGCCGGTGTGCGACATTTCCTTATACCCCCGCACATCGCGCAGAAACCACCCCAACCCGTAAGCCCCAAAGTGCGTGTGGTAGGGCGAAGGCGCAGAGCCGACCGGCAAAATAGTCTGCGGCGTCCACAGCTCTTGCAGCGTGGCCGGCTTCAGCAGCGGGGCCGGGGCACCGGGGCCGCCGAGCAGCATCAGGGCCCATTTGCTCAGGTCGGCCACGCTGCTGTAGATGCCGCCGGCCGGGCCTCCCAGCGTGCCCAGGTCGCGCCGGATTACCTGCACCTTGCCCTCCACGGGACCGTGGCCATCAATGACATTGCTGAGGTCGGGCAGGCGCGTATAGAGGGTAGCACTGCGGCTCATGCCCAGCGGCCGCAGCAGGCGGGTTTCGACAAACGCGGCCCAGGGCTGGCCGCTTACCCGCGCCACTACTTCGCCCGCCACAATGTAGAGGCTGTTATCATAATCAAACTTGCTGCGAAACGACGACACCGGCTTGAAATAGCGCAGGCTATGGATAACGTCGGCCGCCGTAAAATCGGCCGAATCTGGAAATTGCATCAAATCGCCGGCCCCCAGGCCCAGGCCGCTGCGGTGGCAGAGCAGGTCGCGCACCGTGAACTCGGCCGTCACGTAGGGGTCGTACATCCTGAACTCGGGGATGTAATCGGTCACCTTATCGTCCCAGCGCAGCTTGCCTTCTTCTACCAGCAGGCCCAGCGCGGCGGTCGTAAAGGCCTTAGTGTTAGAGGCAATGCCGAAGAGCGTGTTGGCATCTACCGGCTCCTTGGTAGCCAGCGAGCGCACGCCGTAGCCCTTGGCTACCACTACCTGCCCGTCTTTCACCA
>CAXTFI010000049.1:0-26798 GCA_964243255.1 uncultured Hymenobacter sp. | reverse complement strand
TCAACATCGGCTCGCTGCCCGGCTACCAGCAAGGCACCCGCGTGGTCACCATCAATGGCACGGCCGTGCACCGCACGGTGCCATTCGTCAACAACCACGACACCTTCCGGCCCAACGTGGACGGCAGCGGCAACTACGTCGGCTGGAATACCGGCGGGGAGCTCTACCCGCACATCGACCCCTCCGACCCGCGCCTCCCGGCCGCCTACGCCGTGGCCCTGGCCGTCGACGGCTCGCCCCAAATCTTCTTCGAAGACCTGTTCAACATCGGCACCACCGGCAAGCGCTTCACCCACAACCCCCGGAACGCCACCGACCTGCCCACCCGCTCCGATATCGAAAACCTGATTTGGTGCCACCAGAACCTGCACTTCAAAGACGGCGCGTACAAAGTGCCCCTGCAATCCAACGATTACCTGATAATCGAGCGCAGCACCAAGGCCATTATCGGCATCAGCGACAACTGGGACACCTGGCAGAACGTCACCATCAGCTGCGACTTCCCGGCGGGTACCGTGCTCAAGGACTACTCCGGCGCCAATGGCAACGCCACGGTCACCGTGAGCGCCACTAAAACGGTAAGCATCAATACGCCGCCCTGCAACGGCACGGCCGCCGGCGGCCGCCGCGGCTATTCGGTGTGGGCCCCCGTCAACGCCGTGACCAACTATGCCCTCACCGGCCGCGCCACCACCCAGGAGTGGGAACTGGCCGATGACCTCGGCGACTCCGACAGCCGCTCGCTCGGCCAGGGCGGGCAGCTGCCGGCCGGCTCCACGGCCTACCGCACGGCGGGCCGCATCTACGTAGGGGCCAACAAGAACATCAGCTACACCCTCTACCCCGCCGACGCCACCCGCAACCTGACGGTGACGGTGTTTAACAACACCGGAACGGCCCTGAACAGCGTAAGTGGCACGGGTACGTTCACCGGCGCTTACACCCCGGCCGCCGAGGGCTGGTACCTGCTCAAGGTCAAAAACAGCGTGGCCACCAATCCGGGGCAGCGCTGCAACCTGAAAGTAACCTACACCCCGCCCACCGTGGTGGCCGGGGCGCTGGCCAACCGCGCCACCGCACTAGCCACCGCTGCCAGCAGCGAAGCGGCAGAAGCCCCCGAGCTCAGCCTCTTCCCTTCCCCCACCACCGCCGATGCCGTTACCCTCACCCTGCACACCCACACCGCGCAAACAGTCACCTTCCGGCTCTACGACCTCGCCGGCCGCCAAGTGTATCAGCAGCTGGCCCGGCTCGAACCCGGCCCCAACCCCCTGCGTCTGGCTGTACCGAAAACCCTGCCCGCCGGCTTGTACCAACTGCGGGTGCCCGAATTGAGAATCAGCAAGAAGCTGGCGTTGCGTTAGGTCGGCCCCCGCCTTAAAACGTGATGCTCTCCCGAATTGCCGCCGCGCCGTGCGAGAAGCAGCCGCAACCGGTGCGCGCTGAACAACTTTCCGCTGGTTGGCTGCTGAATATACGCTTGCGAAAAGCAATTGCCCGCCGAAGCGGTTTAGGTACGTGCAGCGGCCCGAAGCAGCTGCGAAAACCCTTTAACTACCTTCTGAGATGAACATTGGAATCATTGGGGCGGGCCAGATTGGCAGCGCCCTCGCCCTTCGGCTCACCGCCCTCGGCCACGCGGTCTTTATTGCCAACTCCCGCGGCCCCGAAACACTCCAGGACGTGGCCCAAAAAACGGGCGCGACCGCCGTGACGGCCCAGGAAGCGGCCCGGCACGGCGACCTCCTCGTGGTGACCATTCCGCTGAAAAACATCCCCGACCTGCCCAAGGACTTGTTCGCGGGCGTGCGCGCCGACGTGCCGGTGATTGACACGAGCAACTACTACCCCTTGCTGCGCGACGGCCAGATACCGGAGCTGGAAGCCGGTGACCTGACGGAAAGCGAATGGGTGCAGCAGCACCTGGGCCGGCCCGTGGTGAAGGCGTTCAACAACATCTACGCCGCGCACCTCGAACAATCGGGGCAGCCCGCCGGCACTCTCGGCCGCATTTCCCTGCCCGTGGCCGGCGACGAGGCCGCCGCCAAGCAGCAGGTGATGGCGCTGGTGAACGAGCTGGGCTTCGATGCCGTGGACGGCGGCCCCCTGCACGCGTCGTGGCGGCAGCAGCCCGGCACACCCTCGTACGGGGCCGATTTGCCCGCTGCCGACCTCCAGCAGCACCTGGCCAGCCTGGGCACTGAGCGCACGCCGGAGCAGCGCACCCAGTTCGCCGCCAACCACGCCGCGCAGGAGCGCGAGATGATGGAGCAGTTTTAGGGTGTGACAACATTTAGCGCAACCAATCCAATGCCGCCGCTGCATGCCCGAATGCAACGAAAGAGGCAATCGTTTTTTTGTAGCGGGCGGCCAGGCAGCGGGAGCGTTTCATGCGGTTGAAGAAGCGTTCAATTTTGTTGCGGTGCTTGTATTGCCCGTCGTCATAAGGGGCCGCTTCTGAGCGGTTGGGGCCGGTTCGGAATCACCACGGCGTTGCCCAGCGCGTAGGTGCAGGCGTGGAGTCTGGTGCTCATCCCGCCCCGGCTGCGGCCCAGGCGTTCGGTTTCGGGGGTGCTTTTTTGGCCCGCCGCGTGTCGGTGAGCCCGCAGGATGGCCGAATCGAGCATGACCCGCTCCAGGTCCGGCTCTTTTAGCGCCTCGAAAGCGGCCTGCCGTACCCCTGTTTGGGCCAGTCGACGGAATCGCCGGCACACGGAATCGAACTTACCGAAGCGCCCGTGCCCAAAATCCACAGCGCGGCATTCATGCCAATAGCGACCTACGGACATAAAAGAAAAAAGGCCGTTTTCCAATTGGAAAACGGCCTTTTAGGTAGCGGGGACTGGAGTACAACCTACACTTCCACACATATTTCAAACGACCTTAAAAGTTGCTCTACAAGACCTAAAAGGCATATTATTCATTTGTGACATCTGTTTGAGTATGTCTAAATAGTGTTTAAATCGCCTAGTGTGTACCCCTACGTGTACCCCGAACGGGGCACACACCCTATCTTTGATACGGCAACTACACACACCTAATATGGCAACCGTATCCTTTCACTTGAAAGAGCCAGGGGCAGACCGCCCTACGGCCGTTTTCGCCCTACTCACCATTGACCGCCGGCACCGAATCAAAGTGTACACGGGGCAGAGTCTACACCCCAGCAAATGGATTAAGGCCGACCAACGGGCACTTGTAAAGGGCCGGGGTAACGAGTTGAACGGGCACTTGAACGACGCACTGGCCGGGGTTGCTGAGCGCCTGCTACTAGCTTACTCCCGACATCTCGCTGCCGGTACCGTACCCACGGCCGCCCAGCTCAAAGAAGCAGCCGCTCCCGAACGGGTAGCTGAACCCGAAGCTGCCCCAGCGGCCAGCGGCGGATATTTCTGGCAATGCTATGAGGAATGGGTGAGCTATACCCGCGCCGCCGGTACTGTTCGCACCGCGCAAGCCCACGCTACTGCCGGCCGGCACCTACGGGAGTTTGAAGAAGCCAACGGGTACGCCTTGGATTTCGATACCCTCACGCCCACCGTAGGCGACCGCTGGGCGGCCTACTTACTGAACGTGGCCAAACTGACTGATAACACCATAAACAAACACTTGGGGCGGCTCAAATCATTTATGAAGTGGGCTTCCAAACGAGGCTATACCGAAAACTCCTCTCTTGACCGCGTTAGCTGGGCGCGGCGGGAACCGGACGTTATTGCCCTGAGCGCCGCCGAACTGTTGGCCCTCGAAGCTTTACCTCTGTCTTCCGGCTCTCGCGTCGACAAAGCCCGCTCTTGGTTTCTGCTGGCCTGCTACACTGGCCTGCGTTACTCCGACCTGGTGAGCATCCAGCCCCAACACTTGCGACCCGCCACAGCCACCATTCCGGCCCACCTGCGGCTAACAGCCCAAAAAACCCGCGCCGTGGTGAATGTGCCTCTAAGCGCACGTGCTCTGGACATTGTAAACCGCCTTCTGGCTGGCGACTTAGCCAGCATCAAAAGTCAGCCCATCACTAACCCTGTGCTGAACCGTTTTTTAAAGGAACTGGGTCAGTTGGCAGGCATCGATAGCCCTGTTGAAGTTATCCAATACCGGGGCGGCATTGCCGACGTGAAAACGTGCCCCAAATACGAGAAACTGACCGTCCATACCGCTAGGCGCACATTTGTCACCTTAAATCTGGGCAAAGGGATGAGCGCCGAGTTCGTGATGAAGCTAACCGGGCACACGTCCTACAAATCTTTTCAGCGGTACGTGAACTTGACTCCCCAGCGGGTGGCGGAGGAATTTGCGAAATTTCACGATATGCCCCTTTTGCCCTAAAAAGATGATTCTTGCATTTGACATACAGGCCGACAATGACGAGCCTTCGGATTCTTATGAGGAGCAAGCAACATTCGAGAATAGGATGTTGGAGTTTTGGGATGCTGTTAGCATGAGTTTTAGCACACCCGATGAGGACAGATTTGTTACTGCTTATAAATCTCTTGCTCCCCCTAAAGTTCTTAATAGAAATTGGCTGTGGTGTCCTATTGTTGAGCCCAATTTAGTGGTTGGGCAATGGCTTGATTACAGCCCCCGTGTGCGAGAAGCAATTAGACTCGGTTTTAGACGGGGTTTGGGTTTGCAAACAGACTACCACTGCTGGGAGCCCTTTGACCACTGGAAAGGAGTTGAGTCTGGCTTTATGGATAAAGTACCGATGATGACTCAGTTGATTCGTGTGGAGGCAGAGAAAACCAGGCAATTTGCATTGGCAAGTACCAGGATGGAATACCTCCTGAACCGCACGTACGGCCAAGCCATTTTTGTCCCCTATCACCCGCAATTCGACCGAGATTTCATCATGAAGCTTTCCCAATTGCCACTGCACCGAATTACTGATTTTCTTAACAGTGTGTGCCAAAGGAATGGACTGGACAACCCCGAAGGGTACGCATACATGAACGACCTCATAACTGATGTTTGTGAGAATCATTGGATAACTCAGCAATCGAAAGTGGCCCGTGCTAGGGAGTGGATGAGAGCATCCACTCATGCAGGAAATTTCAGCCCCTCAACCACAAAAAAGACTAATATTCTAGAAATTTCTGAATGGAGCGGACTGCTTTGCCAGCCTGAAAGGTTCGGCCTGTCTGACCTTATAAATGCCTTTCAAAAGGTGTTATTGATTGGGGAAAATGGGCAACCGACTGAGTGGGGACGAAAGACAAAAGGCGGGTGGGCTGGAGCTATTGACGCGCTGACTGCCCCGCCCGCGCTCTTGTCCGTAAATACTCGGGCAGTGTGCCGTTGTTTGGCCAGTTGGGGAATAATCATCAGTGAGAACACCATGCGCAACAATACGAGCACAGAGGCTGAAAACACCTTGAAAGCGATGCAAAAGGCCTTAATCGGGCTGCGGAAGTAAATGCGTATGCGTATTTCATGCGTACTTATCGTGTACGCACGCATACGCACCCCCTGATTCCGCCCTTTGTGCTCACCAACCGTTCACACCCCGGTTGGAGAATGCAAATGCAAGCTGTTATTCCCGTAGGCGTAGCCTACACCCAACTGCTCGAAGACGTACGAGCTGTCGTTCGACACGAGCTTAATTCTCACGCTCCGGCCGCCCAAGCCGGAGCTACGCCTCTTGCTACGGATGCGCTACTGAGTATCCGAGAGGCGGCCACCATGCTGGGCGTCACGGTGCAAACCGTCCACGAATGGAAGCGGCGCGGGCTGCTCAAATACCACAAGTTGGGCAGCCGTAGCTACCTGAAGCAAGCCGATGTACTGGCCGCTTTGCAGGGCCATCAACGCACCCTCAAAGCAGGCAAGTAGCCGTGGCCATGCCGCCGTTCTTCGGAGCCGATGACTTGGCATCGGCTCTATGCCTCGCCAACCAGGCTACGCCTACACCAGCTGCTCTTGCAACTGCGCTACGAAGCTTATACCCCAACGACGACGGACCAAGCGTTGCCGACCTCTTGGCTACTGGCTGGGTTGTTCCCACGATTGACAAGCTGAGGTTGCGCTTACCCCCGCCTAGCCCCGCCGAATTGTGGCAGCGGTCAGGAGCAACCAGTGGACTCGCCCAATTACCCCTGGCAAACAATAATGGGCTGGCAACAACGAATAAGCTTATCCTAGACAAGCCAGCACTCAGTGGTACTTTGGAGCTACCGCCCAAATTCAGCTATTACCAGGGGCCGATAACTAACACAGCACCCCGTGCGGCCATCACGGTGGCCGAGTTGCACGGCGTCATCATCAACCCGCCGCGCTCCCTGCGTAACCGAGCTGCCGCTGCCCGAATAGAATACGAACAACACGGCAAGAGCATGGCTTATCGAGTGCTCAAAAATGGCCTCGACTACTTCACCGTAGGCGGCATTTTTGCCCGCCGTCAAGATGCCGCCTTGCTTACGCCCTCGCACTTGCTGGTTCTCGACTTTGATGACATGGACGGAGAAGTAGCGAAGGCTCGTACGGCGCTTTTGGCTGACGAAGCCATTGCTCCCGCCCTGGCCCTGCTCTTCATCAGTCCATCGGGCGACGGATTGAAAGCGGTGCTGGCGGCTGACCCGCGCCACGAACGCCGCCGCAACTACGAACGACTGGCCCAACACCTAACCCGCCGCTACGGCTGGGGGCCAACCCTCGACCGGAAAACTGCCGACATTTCCCGCGCCTGCTTTCTAAGCCATGACCCCACGGCCTGGATAGCACCCAGCTTGGTCGTGAACGCGGCAGGCCAAACCCCTAACTTCTACCAAAACAATGATACCACTTGACATTGAAGGCCTTGATATAGGCCCAGTTCCACTTTCCCAACGCACTCTTACGCCGTCGCACTACTCGGGTCAGACCCAAGCTAAGGACACCCTGACCTGGTGCCTCAATAACTTTAGCGGCGGCCCCTGCCCGGCGGATGGACGCAACCAGTGGCTAACCGCCCTGGCCCTCTTCTGCAACGAGCGCGGCGTTCCCACATCAGACTTGCTTGATTGGGCGTTGAGCCACTCGCCTTTGGTTAGCCACGGCGAAAAGCGAATAACAAGCACCGTGCGCGGCAACTACACGCGCAGCCTGGCCGCTTTTGGCAGCAAAACATTCGATAGTTCTACTGCCGCGCATTCGGGTACGCCCAGCCGGTTGGGCTTGCCAGCCGAACCCCACCGGCACACCTTGCGTCCGGAAACCAACTGGCTGCCCGAACTCATTGCCACCCGCGAACGCCTACAAGTACGAAGCGAAGGGACGGTTACGTTCGCCCCGGCCCTGTTCTGGCAGGATGATGAGCCAATTATCTGGCCCCGCACCCTCAACCTCATTCAGGGCCAGACGGGGGCGCATAAAAGCCGGGTAGCCGAGCTGTTCAGTGCCGTGCTGTTTGCCAAGCAAGTACCTGCTTGCGACACCGTAGGCATTGTGCGCCAAGCACAACCGGGCATTGAGTACACTCTCTGCTACGTAGACACCGAGCGCAATATCACCGACCAGCTTCCTTATGCCATCCAGCAGATGCGCGAACGCGCGGGGTACGGCCGCGATTATCATCCGTCAACCTTCGATTATGTGTCGTTGGAAGAAGTACCCCGCGCCGACCGGCTCACGGCCCTTCGCCAGTACCTGGCCCACGTTCGCACGACCTACGAAGGCCACTTGGTTATTGTGCTTGATGTGCTGACGGACTGCATTGGCAGCTTCAACGACGAGAAGGAAAGTCTCCTGTTGGTGGATATGCTCAACCGACTCATCAACACCCAAAACCTCACATTTTTGTGCGTTATCCACGAGAATCCTGGCGGGGTGAAAGCGCGGGGCCATCTGGGTACCGAGGCGGCCAACAAAGCCAGTACCGTGTTACAGGTCGGCTACATCAAATCGGGTAATGGCGAACCGACCGACATAGTAGAAATGCGCTACCTGAAACGCCGCAATGGGCGGCCAGGGCTGGCTTTTCACGTCAGATACGATGAAGAGAGCAAAGGCTTGGTCCGGGCCGACCTTGAATCGGTGGGGCAAGCCATGGCTAGCCGCCGTACCAAGGCGGAGGCAGCGGAATTAGCCACCGCACTGGCAACCGAGCTGGCATTGGGCCAAGTACCGGCCGGGGAATTAGAAAAACGACTAAAAACGAGACTAAATGCCGGTGAGCGCATCATCCGCGAAAGGCTTTCCGAGCTGATAGAAACGGCAACCGTAGTGCTAGACGTGAGCCAACGGGAGTGCTTGCTCTGCAAGACCAAGGCGGGGAAGCAAACGCTGTACTCGTTGCTCCCCAGCGCCGTTGCATAACCTGAAATAACGTTGGCACGTTGGCAGCGCCCCTATACGGCCTTTGCCAACGTGCCAACGTCTTTTTGGACCCATTGATTGGCAGTCGCCAGCTTGCCGACGTGTGCACAGCAAGGAAAATTACCCTGTCTTATGGCCGATTTTTACCCGCGTATCTACTACCGTGACCCCTTCCTAATTTATTGCTCACTTGAGGACGGGGCCGCCATTCGGGCTACGTTCTATATAGTTGGTCGAGGTCTACTGTATGCGTAAAGTACCTGCCTCGCCGGCCACCGGTAGCGGTTGGCCCCGCGCCACCCCTTACAACTCGACTGCGCTGAAGCATTCCGGCTGTAAGCCACGCACCAGAGTGTACATTCGCAAACTTTTCACGTACCCAGCTACCCCTGGCCTGCTGGTGCATCGTCCTACCCCATAGCACCACATATGAAGTACAAATACGCTGCTGAGCTTGCCGCACTTCCGCTAACGATTACGCAATGCCCTTGCAATGAGGCAAGGAGCCGAACTGGTCGGGTATACCGGTTGGTGTCGTTGCCCGCAGATGGCGAGCAGAATTTTCTACCGCAAACGCTCGTGTTGAAAGTTCCGCGAAAAATCAAAGTCATCACCCCGAACCTGACCGAACCAGAGGTAAGGAAAATAGAAAACAACCGTTGTGACGATTGGGCGATTTCGCTACATACCGACCCAACACCCTCGCGCACAACCTGTAAAAAATTCAAGCTGCCCTACACGCACATTGCTGAAATTTATCTGGAAAACGAGCACGGGGTATGTACGCCCCTCGACCAGAACCAGCATTTCAACCTGCATGAGGCAGCGGGAGTTGATTTGCGTACTGCTATCACCAGCGTTCAACCCTTGTAGCTATGAAAACGCAAAAGGGCTGGCGTATGAACGCCGACGACTTTCAGCAGGAGTTGGTGAAGGTGGAAGATTTGGTGTACTACGATGGGCCGCTGCTCTCGCACTATTGTACCCAAGCCGGCAAGCACTATTTGTTCTCGTTCGCTGAAGCCGACGACAACGCGAATCGGTGGCTGGTGCTGGAAGTGACTGTAGCGCACTTATACGACTATCTAACGGATGCCCGCACCTTGCGCGACATCTGCCAGCAGGATTATAATAGCAAATTGCTGGTGCTTGACACCAATGGCGAAGGTGATTTCGTGCAGGTGTTGTTTTCAGAGATTGGTGATTTGGTCCCCGACTATTTACCGGAGGAAGATTCCTACTTTGAGTTGGCGATGCCGTCGAGCTACGATGCCTTTTTTGAGCAGCACAAAGCCAAAGTCGAGTACGCTAACTATTTAGCCAGCCTGCGGGCCAGGGCTGTGCATTTTTTAATGAAGCCGAGTGCCAACCGTTATGGCAGCACCGTCAGCGCCCACGATGCTGGTGGTTTCTTGGAGCGGTTCACCAAGTCGTACAAGAGCTTTTTTGAGGTTCGCTTTCTGGCCCTGGCCCGCTCTTTCTACGCGCTGGAAGAAGAATTGATAAAGGCCCTTGAGGTAGTGCTGGAAGCGGTAGAGCCGCGCATTGTTTACGCCAACAAGGGCAGCTTTGAGGTCGATTTAGCCGTTGATGTGCTGCAAACCGGAACCTTGCCAGACGAGTTGCAAGTATGGCAAAAGCAGGTGCTGCAAGAGTTCAAGCGCGACGTGTTTGACTTCAATTTTGAAACGGCTACCCAACTGCCCGCCTCACTGGCCGGTGCGGAACCGGCGCAAATTCGGGCCGTGTACCTGCCGATGGTACAGATTGCCAACAACCGCAACTATACCGTGCAGGCCCGCAACTCGCCCGCCGAGCCTTACACCGTCCTTAAACCCGTAACCACGCAGCAGCAGCGCGACCGGTTGCCGGGCGCGCCGAAAGCGGATGAGCTGGTAATCGAAACCGAGCTGACCAACATTCTGCTCGAACTAGTGAAAGGCCAGGACCCTACCCGCATATCGTTGCGCGAGCTACGCAAGGCAATGGTGGCCGTTTCGACCGGCGACCACTCAACGGCTTTTGTGGCGGGCCTGCGAAGCAGTGAAGGCGAGGAAATCACCTTCACCGAGCCGATTGAAGTAACGCTGGTGCGGGATGGCAACCTTTACGAAGCCAGTTTTGAGCCGTTGGCCCTTAAGGCCCTAGGTGCCAATGCCAAGGCCGCGTTGGATGCGTTTGACCGGGAGTTGCGGACACTATATACCCGCTATCTGCTCAATCGCAATGACCGGGAGCAGGGCCGCGAAGGCTTACGTTCTGAGCGAGAGGGGCGTATCCTGACCGCCCTGGAAGAGTTGCTTTAAGGCCCCTGAACAGTACGGGAAACAGGGTGCCGCCCCCGGCCCATTTGCTACCTTTACTTCTGGTGGGCGGCTGCGCCTGCAACATTAATAATACGGGTTTTTGGGGTTCTAATCCCATCCCCTCAGCAATAGTATGGCTCTGAAAAAAAGCGCATTATACTCCTCCTTGTGGGAGAGTGCCAATAAGTTACGCGGGGGCATGGATGGCTCCCAATACAAAGATTACGTGCTGGTGCTGCTCTTCGTGAAGTACGTGAGCGACAAGGCTGCCACCGACCCCAACGCGCTGCTGGAAGTGCCGGAAGGCGGCAGCTTTGCCGACATGGTGGCCGCTAAGGGCAAGAAGGATATTGGCGAGCAGCTCGACACCATCATCGAGAAGCTGGCTGAGGCCAACAACCTCAAAGGAATCCTGAACGTGGCCTACTTCAACGACGAGGAGAAGATGGGCAAAGGGGCCGAGATGGTGAAGCGTCTCACCGACCTAGTGGCAATTTTTGAGAATCCGGCCCTGAACTTCGGGCGCAACCGGGCCGAGGGCGACGACCTGCTGGGCGATGCCTATGAGTACCTGATGCGGCACTTCGCCACCGAAAGCGGCAAGAGCAAAGGCCAGTTCTACACTCCGGCCGAGGTGAGCGCGGTGATGGCCGCCCTGGTGGGGGTGCAGCATGCCACCAGCAAGAGCCAAACGATTTACGACCCCACTTGTGGCAGCGGCTCGCTGCTGCTCAAGGCTGCTGCTGCCGCGCCCAAGGGCTTGTCCATCTACGGGCAGGAGCGCGACAATGCCACCTACGCCCTGGCCCGCATGAACATGCTGCTGCACGGCTACGAGGGAGCCGAACTGGCCAAAGGCAACACGCTGAGCGAACCGGCCACCTGGAACGCGGGCTACAACGAGCTGAAAACCCACGACTTCGTGGTAGCCAATCCGCCGTTTTCTACCAAAAGCTGGCTGGATGGGCTGGGCGACCCGGCCAAAGACAAGTACGGCCGCTTCACGGGGTTTGGGGTGCCACCAGCCAAGAATGGCGACTACGCCTTTTTGCTGCACATCGTGCGCTCGCTCAATGGCACGGGCAAGGGGGCGGTGGTGCTACCCCACGGGGTACTATTTCGGGGCAACGCGGAGGGTGTTATCCGCAAGCAGCTCGTGACCAAGGGCCTGCTAAAAGGTATTGTGGGCCTGCCAGCCAACTTGTTTTATGGTACCGGCATTCCGGCCGCGCTGCTGGTACTTGATAAGGGAGGAGCCCACGACCGGCAAGGCATTTTTATGGTCGATGCCAGCCGGGGCTTCCTCAAGGATGGCAACAAGAACCGGCTGCGCGAGCAGGACATGCACCGCATCGTGGACGTGTTTTCGCGCATGGCCGACGAGCCGGGTTACGCCCGCATGGTACCAATGGCCGAAATTGAACGCAACGGCTACAACCTCAACCTGCCGCGCTACGTGGAGGGGCCCGACACGGCTGACCACCACGACATTGAGGCCCACCTGCGCGGGGGCCTGCCCGCCGCCGACCTCACGGCCCTGGCCGCGTATTGGGACGTGTACCCCGGCCTGCGCGAAGCCCTGATTGGCCCCGCCGACCGCCCCGGCTACTTCCGCGTGAAGGTGGCCCCCGATGCCATTCGGCCCACTATTTTCGAGCACCCCGACTTTAAAGAATTTCGGCAGCGGGTGCGCGAAATATTTGGCGAATGGGCCAAAGCTGCCGACTCGCAGCTACGAACCATTAGACCCGACACCAAGCCAAAGGCCCTGTTGCACACCCTGGCCGAGGAGCTGCTTGCTACCTTCCAGCCCATCCACCTGCTGGATGGCTACGACGTGTACCAGCGGTTGATGGACTATTGGACGGCCTCGATGCAGGACGACGTGTATGCCGTGGCCGAAGATGGCTGGAAGGTGCGGGCCGAACTAAAGGGCAAACGCTGGGACAGTGAGCTGTTGCCCCGCGAGCTGGTGATTGCGGCCTACCTGTCTGACGAGCAAACAAACGTGGACGAAGAACTCATGGCCGACGAAGAAGCCACCCGCGCCCGCGAGGAGTTGGAAGAAGAGTACAGCGGCGACGACGGAATACTGAGCGAATTGACCAATGAAAAAGGCAAGCTGACCGCCAAAGCCGTGCAGGCGCGCCTTACTGCCTTGACACCTACGGGGAAAGCTGCTCCCACGGCCAAGCGGGGACGCAAACCAAAGTTCGACCTGACTAACCCGCCGGCTGATTTGTTTGCGGATTCTATAGCTGAAGACGAGGTGCCGCTGCCACTGGCCGCCGAACCCGCCGCCCTACCGCTGGCCGAGCCGGAGGAGCTGGAAGCCCTGCGAAACCTCGACGCGGCCCTGACCCGCGAAGAAGAAACCGGCAAAAACCTGCGCAAAGCGCAGCTACACCTGGAAACCAAGCTCGGTGCCCAATACGCTGCCCTCGCCCCCGACGAGGTGCAGGATTTGCTGGTGGTGAAGTGGCTGGATACGATGGACAACCACGTTGAGCACGAGTTGACCCGCCTGAGCCAGCGCCTGGCCCAACGCCTGACCGAACTCACCGACCGCTACGCTACGCCCCTGCCCCGGCAGGAAGCCGCCGTGGCCACCCTGGCCCAACAGGTGCAGCAGCACTTGCAGGCAATGGGCTTTTCGTGGAATTAAGTAATGCCGAATATCATGCTGAAACCAGGATATAAACAGACGGATTTGGGAGTGCTGCCGCAGGAGTGGGAGGTGCGGATGTTGGGGGCACTTGCATCCGTAAGTTCAGGAGGCACTCCCAACAGAGAAAAGGCAGATTATTGGGGTGGAAATATCCCCTGGATTACAACATCACAGATTGATTTTATCACCATTCTCAAAGCCAATGAATTTGTAACGGATGCGGGTTTGCAGAATTCTGCTGCAAAGATTTTCAAAAAAGGCGCTTTACTTATGGCGATGTACGGCCAGGGAAAAACCAGAGGCAGAGTAGCCTTATTGGGAATTGATGCAGCTACAAACCAAGCGTGTGCTGCAATTGAGGTTGAAGAAAAAATAGATTCTCAATATCTCCTTTACAATTTAACTAGCCGCTACGAAGAATTAAGACAGTTGAGCAATGGCGGAAGTCAAGAAAACCTAAGTGGTACCATAATAAAAGCTGTTGCAATTCCCCTTCCCCCGCTCGCCGAGCAACGCGCCATTGCCGACACGCTGGGAGCAGTGGATGCGCTGCTTACCGGGCAGCGGGCGCTGCTGGCCAAAAAGCGCGACCTCAAACAAGCCACCCAACAGGCCCTACTCACGCGGGCGCGGCGGCTGCCGGGCTTCACGGGCGAGTGGCAGGAAAAGGCGCTGGGGGAGTGTTTTCAGAAGGTTATCGGTGGTGGTACACCGAGCAGGGGAATAGCCAAGTTTTGGGGCGGGCCAATTCCCTGGGTTACAGTAAAAGATTTGACAAGCTTCAACGCATATAAAGCGCAGGAGACTATTACACTCGAAGCTTTGGAAAATAGCGCATCCCACTTAATTCCAAAAGGAACGTTAATAATCTCCACACGGATGGCGGTGGGACGTGCCGTAATCTATGCGGTAGACGCAGCTATTAATCAAGATTTGAAAGCTCTTTTTCTAAACGTCAATACTGACACGCTTTTCTTATACTATTGGCTGCAATTTGAAGAAGAGAATATTGCATCGGGCGCAACTGGCAGCACGGTAAAAGGGCTTCAAGTTGGCGATTTAAAAGCTATTGTCATAATACTTCCTCCTTTGGCCGAGCAACGCGCCATTGCCGCCGTCCTCCGCGATATGGACACCGAGCTGGAAGCCCTCACGGCCCAACTCGCCAAAACCGAAGCCTTGAAGCAGGGGCTGATGCAGGATTTATTAACGGGCACCATCCGCCTAACCGGAGTGGGCCATCGCACCACCGTATGAGTACGTTCGTGAAAGTGGGCCAGGTAGAGCGGGCCACTCAAAACCGGGTTGTGAAGCTCTTCACCGCCGAACTCGGCTACCACGGCCTGGGCGACTGGCAGGAGCAGCCCCGCCGCTCGCCCATCGAGGAGGGCCTCTTGCGCCAGCACCTCATCGATTGCGGCTACCCGGCGGGCATCATTACCAAGGCCATCCAGAAGCTGAAAAAAGTGGCCGAAAACACCACCGACAGCCTCTACACCCGCAACCGGGCCGTGTACCAGTTCCTGCGCTACGGCATTCCGGTGCAAGCTGAAGCCGGTGCCAAGCCCCTCACCGTGCGCCTCGTCGAGTGGGACAACGTAGCCGCCAACCACTTTGGCGTCGCCGAGGAAGTAACCGTCGTCGGCGCTAACACTAAGCGCCCTGATGTGGTGCTCTACCTCAACGGCATCGCCGTGGTGGTGCTCGAACTCAAGCGCAGTACCGTGCCCGTGGCCGCAGCCATCCGCCAAAACCTGGACAACCAGCTGCCAACGTTCATTCAGGATTTTTACGTGCCCGTGCAGCTCGTGCTGGCCGGCAACGACACCGAAGGGCTACGCTACGGCACGGTCGGCACGTCGGAAAAGTATTACCTGGAGTGGCGCGAGGAAAGCGCGGCGGCCGGCGTGGGGCCGGTATCAGCCGCGTCCGGTGCCGCGTCCGGTGCCGCCAATCCCGGCCCGAAAATTATTCCGCTGCAACTCGATGAGGGACTGCGAAACCTATGCAGCAAGGAGCGTCTGCTCTCGCTGCTGCATGATTTCATTGTATTCGATGGTGGCCAAAAAAAGCTGTGCCGGCCCAACCAATACTTCGGGGTGCTGGCGGCCCGGCAGCGGCTGGCCGGCGGTGAGGGCGGCATTATCTGGCATACTCAGGGCAGCGGAAAAAGCCTCACCATGGTGTGGCTGGCCAAGTGGCTGCTCGAACACGATGCCCAGGCCAGGGTACTCATCATCACCGACCGTAAGGAGCTGGACGAGCAGATTGAGCAGGTGTTCGTAGATGCCGAAGAAAAAATATACCGGGCCGATAAGGGTGGTAAGGACTTGCTGGCCCAGCTTAGCCAGCCCGCGCCCCGGCTGCTGTGCTCGCTGGTACACAAGTTCGGCAACCGCAACGCCGACGACACCAACGACGCCGATTATCACGCCTACATCGCCGAGCTGATGGCCGCCGCCGGCTGCACGGGCGCGTTCCGGCCCCAGGGCAAGCTCTATGTGTTTGTAGACGAGTGCCACCGCACCCAATCGGGCAAGCTGCACACGGCCATGAAGTCGCTGCTCCCCGCTGCCCTCTTCGTAGGCTTCACCGGCACCCCGCTACTGAAGAAAGACCGCCAAACGTCGCTCGAAGTCTTTGGCTCGTTCATCCACACCTACCGCGTTGATGATGCCGTGCGCGACGGCGTGGTGCTGGAGCTGCGCTACGAAGCCCGCAAAGTGGAGCAGTTTCTGCCCCGGAACACGAAAGCCATTGACACCTTCTTTAGCCAGGTGGCCGAGGATGAAAACGCCTACACGCAGGCCAAGCTCAAGGAAAAATGGGGCACGATGCAAAACGTGCTCAGCTCCCGCGAACGCATGGAGCGCATCGTGTTCGACATTAAAAAAGACATGGGCGAAAAGCTGCGCCTCAAAAGCGGGCGCGGCAACGCCCTGCTTGTAACCGGCAGCATCGGACAAGCCTGCCGCTATTACGAGCTGTTTCAGGAAGCCGGTTTCACGAAGTGCGCCATCGTGACCAGCTACCAGCCCTCGGTGCGTGACCTGAAAGGCGAAACCACCGGCGACGGCGGCCTCACCGACCAGCTGAAAAAGCACGAGGTGTACACGGCCATGCTGAATGGCCAGAGCACCGAGGACTTTGAGAAGGCCGTGAAGGAGCAATTCAAAAAGCACCCCGCTCAAATGAAGCTGCTGATTGTGGTGAGCAAGCTGCTCACCGGCTTCGATGCCCCCAGTGCCACCTACCTCTACATCGACAAGGAGATGCGCGACCACGACCTGTTCCAGGCCATTTGCCGGGTAAACCGGCTTGACGGCGACGACAAGGAATACGGCTACGTGGTGGATTACAAAGACCTGTTCAAAGCGCTGGAAAAATCCATTAAAGACTACACCAGCGAAGCCTTTGCCGACTACAAAGCCGAGGACATTCAGGGCCTGCTTATCGACCGCCTGAGCGCGGGCCGGGCCGACGTGGAAGGGCTGCTCGAACAACTCCGCCTGCTGTGCCAGGACGTGCCCGCTCCCCGCGACTCGCCCGCCTACCAGGCGTACTTTTGCGGCACTTCGGCCAGCCCTGACGAGTTGAGCGAACGCGCCGGCCGGCGGCGCGACCTCTACAAATACGTAGGGGCGCTGCTGCGGGCTTTTGACGAGTTGAAGAACGACCTGAAAAAAGCCGGTTATACCATGAAGCAGGCCGCTGAACTGCGCGACTTGGTGGCGCACTACGCCAACGTGCGCGAGGAAGTCAAAATCCGCAGTGGCGAAGTGCTCGACCTGAAACGCTTCGAGGCCGACATGCGCTACCTGCTCGACACCTATGTGCGGGCCGAAGACGTGGAACTGGTAGCCAACCTGGAAGACATGAGCCTGATAGAGCTGATTGTGGCTAAAGGAGCCAGCGAAGCCGCCAAAAGCCTGCCGCCGGGCATCCGCAAAAACAAGGAAGCAATGGCCGAAACCATTGAAAACAACGTCCGCAAGCTCATCATCGACGAGAACTCGACCAACCCCAAATACTTCGGCCAGATGTCGGCGCTGCTGGCGGAACTCATCGCCCGGCGGCACCAGGAAGATGCCGACTACGAGCAGTATCTGGTCGAAATTGCAGCGCTGTGCGCGAAGGTCAAAAACCCACCCCAAACTAATTATCCCCCGGTCATTCACACGCCTGCCCTGCGGGCCTTCTACGACAACCTGGCCCAGAACGAGCCGCTGGCCCTGGCTCTGGATGCGGCCATCAAGGAAAACAAGGAAGACAACTGGCGGGTGCCCGGCAGCATGAAGCTCAAGCGGGTGCGCCTGACCATCAAAAATCTGCTGCCCGACCCCGCCGATACCGACCGGATTTTGGATTTGGCCATTCGGCAGGGCGAATATTAAACAATGACAACCTTGCTCTCCGTCGGCGATATGGAGGTGGACGTGGTGCGGAAAGACATTCGCAACGTCCACTTAGCCGTGCTGCCCCCCGATGGGCGGGTGCGGGTATCTACGCCGCTGCATGTCGCCGACGACCAGGTGCGGCGGCTCATTATCGGCCGCCTGGGCTGGATAAGGCTGCAACAAGCCAAATTCGAGCAGCAGCCCCGCCAAACCGCCCGCCGCTACGTGTCGGGCGAAACCCACTTTTACCAGGGCCGCCGCTACCGGCTTCAAGTGACGGAGGCAGAAGCAGCGCCCGCCGTGCGTATCCGGGGCAGTCAGTTTATTAACTTGCAAGTACGCCCCGGCAGCACCACCGAGCAGCGCGAGCGGACCCTCCACGCTTGGTACCGTGAGCAGCTAAAAACCCAATTGCCCGCCCTAGCTGCAAAGTGGGAGCCGGTGATAGGAGTAAGAGCCGCCGATTGGGCCGTGAAGCTGATGAAAACCAAATGGGGCACCTGCAACATTGAGGCCCGCCGCGTCTGGCTGAATCTGGAGTTGGTGAAAGTGTCCCCGCACCTGCTGGAATATGTGGTGGTGCATGAGCTGGTTCACCTGTTGGAACGCCAGCACAATGCCCGTTTCAAGGCGCTGCTCGACCAATTTATGCCCGTCTGGCGCACCTACCGCGCTGAGCTGAATGACGGAATGCTGGCCGCGTTTGAAGAATACGGCGCGGGTGGGTAGCCTCAGAAAAGCTGACAACTACAGGTCTGATGCCGTTAGTTTTCCATTGCAAAGCAATGGAAAAGACGCGTTCAGCTGGTCACACTTTCCAACCCGTGTTGGCAACGACAAACCGGCTCGGGTAGTTGGTACCTTTTGCCAACGAAGTTGGTACCTCACCTAATAGCTTCGGCAGCGGTGCCCGATTAGAACACCCGCCCTCCCAGAAATAGGCGGCCCTCGTCGGTCAACACGTAGCGTTGGTCTGGGTCACTGAGACTGTCAGGGTTCGTGCGCGTTAGCAACCCGCTGACTTGTAAGGGCAGCAAATAGTTGTTGCGGAACGTGGCACGGTTGCTATAGCCCATCCACATCAGCATTTGCTCCAGCTTGATAGGCGCGGCAGCTAGCGTAAGAATGGCAAGCAGGTAGCCCGCTTTCTTGTGCAATAGGTTGGTACCTTTTTCCTGCCAACCTGGTACCCGGCGCATTTTCTCTGACATATACTCCTGCTTTTCCTCATCTAAAAGGCCGATTAGCACCAATTGGGGGTTGGTACCTTTCGTCCGCGAGGTTGGTACCTTTTCGGAGCCCCCTTTGGTAAACGGGTGCTTTGCTGGCCAATCCAATTCTGGCAGCTTGGTACCTTTTTCGTGCCAGCTTGGTACTAGTGACAACAATAGCACTTCCCAAGTAGCTCCAGCTAGCCGGCTGTCTAGCGCCACCCGCCGTAAGCCTGGCTGAATATGCGCCACGGCCTCTGCGGGTAATCCTAACCAAGCGACCAACTCAGTCGCATAGCCATCCAAGCCGGTAGCCACCAACGGGATTTCCGTATGAAAAATGTCATTTTCAAGAAACAAGGGCGCTGCACCCGGCACGTAGAAAGTTAGATAACGCACCACGTTGCGCACCCCGGAACCAATTTCATCAGTCCAGCCAAACGCGGTGAAGAACTTGCGTAGGTTGGGATTTTTGGCGTAGGGAGAAAACCGGCGCACGTCAAGCGCCCCCCGAAACATGGCCCGGTTGGGGTTTGTCGCCACCACTCGGTCTTGATACACGACCAATTCGGTAGCAATGCCATTGGTGTATTCGCGGTGAACGATAATGTTGCCTACCAGCTCACGAAAAATCTTTTCGCGCACCTCAACCCTTTGGTCATCCACCAGTGCAAAACGACTGGGCAAGTGCTTGCGCACGAAATCCATTAGTTGGAGGTAGGTATCTATCAGGTTGGTACGCAATGTCAGCCGGTCGTCGTATCGGTCCAAGTTTTCGCGGCGTACCAACGCTTCGACCTTATAGGCCGGCAGCATACTCTGAATTGTTTCGTCGCGGCCAAAGATGAGTGCAGCAGCTAACGTCAGGCCTTCCTCGCCTGATTGGAAATCGCGGCGAAAGAGCAGCGAGCTACGCAATAGCTCCTCGAACGTATAATTCAACCAAGGGTGCTCAGAGTTGGTCGCTCGGATGATACGCCGCGCTTTATCGTACAGCGCAGGGTCCAAATCTTCAATTCGCAGATGGCGGTACAACTCACTTTCGGTGAAAACCTGCCGCTTACGGAAATACAACTCTTTAACCCGTGCCTCATCAGTTAGGCTCAAGTCACTGTCGTTTTCGCGGTCGTAGTGGGTGCCACGGCACTTATGCACCTGTGAGCTGACACTCAATTTCATTCCGATTACTTGCTTGCCGTTAGGCATTGCTACAGCCACGGGTTGCAGGGTAATCGGCGGGTCAATCAATTCCGAGGTATTACCCGACGAAATAATGGTTTTCAAGTGCTTCTGCACCAAATCTGCTGGCACTCCCAACACCTCACCGTCATCGGCAACCCCAAGCAGGATAGTACCACCTTCCTTGTTTAGAAATGCACAAACAGTTTCGTAAAGAGCTGCTGGAACATCTTGTTCTGCCCTCTTGAACTCTACCCGTGTTCCTTCGCCCTGGGCAACTAACTGGCGTACTTCGTCTGCTGTCATACTTCAAGCATTTATACCAGCAAAACACGACACGGCACCTAGCCCGTGAATTGAGCACTAGCTACCCGAACGGGCTGATTAGAAACGAGCGAAACCCGTTTCACTCTCCAAAAATGGCACTAATTAATCGATTTTGGTGCGTTTTTTCTGGATAAGGCAGTTGCCGATTCTTGCGTGCCAGCGCAGTTCGCATAAAAATAGACGACACGTTAGTCAGCCATTTCATGAACTTCGGCACCGTTTCAAAATCTAAACAATTACATTTACCACTCACAATGTCGTTACCTTTCAATTAAACACTAACGCAAATGCCCCGTTTAAAAACAACTCACGAGCAAAGCTGCGCCTACTGCCACCAGGATTTTGTGCCCAAGAAGAGGGGGACGCAACGCTTCTGTTCTGCCAGTTGCCGGACAACCCACTGCAAGAAGAAAAAAGCCGGCACTCTGGGCCGTATTACCAAACTCAAAGGTCCGGGAGGCATGATGCAGCGTGGCTCATTTGCAGAGACTGCCTTAGCATCGGCCACAGGCGCGCTCGCAGCAAACACACTGACTCAGACAGCAGAATACTTCGCTGTCACGAAGGGCTTGGTAAAACAGGTGGAACAGTTAACGCAGATGGTGATTCAGCTTTCGAAGACCCAGTCCAACACTTTTAATTTGGTTGGCAAAGGGCAGGTGGCAATCCTCAAGCAAATGGGCCTTTCCCGTGAAGAGGCCTTTGAACGATTGGGCATTCCTCTGCCGGCACCAGTCGCCAAACTCGCCCTGAAAAAACAGTTACCCGTTCCCACTGCCTTCGACACAGCCGCTTTCGAGGCCGCCTTGGCGAAGGCACTCAGCCCAGAAGAATTGACGAAACCGGCATTTAAGACAGCGGTGAACACGCCAAAAGGAGATACTAACTCTACAGCTCTAGAAAAGGAAATTAGTTAAGTGTGTACCCCTACGCGTACCCCGAGAAAGAAAAAAGGCCGTTTTCCAGCTGGAAAACGGCCTTTTAGGTAGCGGGGACTGGACTCGAACCAGTGACCTTTGGGTTATGAGCCCAACGAGCTACCAACTGCTCCACCCCGCACTGTTTGTGATACAAAGGTACGGCGTGTTTTTTCTCGAAGCAAGGCTGGCGGGCTTATTTGCGGCTGGGCGGTCGCAATTTCCTGGGGTTTGCCAGTGCGGCAACGGGCGGGGCGGCGGTTAAAGTCGTTCGTTACAGGTTGTTTGAAGCTGCTGGGCAAAGCCGGGCCGCCGGAAAACATATTTTTTGGCAAGGGGGCGGCGCTACCTTTGCCGCTTGCTCCACCCCTGCCGCGCACGAGCCTATTTCCGGTCCAAAACCAGCTGCACATCCGCTGCCGGGCCGCTGGCTGTTGGGCGTCCGACGCCGGAAAAGCATCCATCAAAACAAGCACGCAACGGAAAGCGCCGCCAGCGAATGGCTGAAGGGGTAAGCCGCCCGGCCACCCCGCTATTTCCTTCCTTCCATTACCCGACTTCGAATGTCCGACAAACGCTCGCCAGCCCTTGGCTTCATCTTCGTCACGATTCTGATTGACGTTATCGGGCTGGGCATCATCATTCCGGTGGTGCCCAAGCTCATCCGGCAGCTCACGGGCGAGGGGCTGAGCCGGGCGTCGGAGTACTCGGGCTGGCTCACGTTTGCCTACGCCAGCGCGCAGTTTTGCTTCGCCCCGGTGATGGGCGGGCTCAGCGACAAGCTGGGGCGGCGGCCGGTGCTGCTGGCCGCGCTGCTGGGCCTGGGGCTCGACTACGTGTTTTTGAGCTTCGCGCCCACGCTGGGGTGGCTGTTCGTGGGGCGGGTGCTGGCGGGCATCACGGGGGCCAGCTTCACCACGGCCACGGCCTACATTGCCGACATCAGCACGCCCGAAAAGCGGGCCCAGAACTTTGGGCTGGTGGGCGCGGCGTTCGGCGTTGGCTTCATCATCGGGCCGGCGGTGGGCGGGCTGCTGGCCGGGTTTGGGTCGCGGGTGCCGTTTATGGTAGCGGCGGGGCTGAGTTTGTGCAACTTTCTGTACGGGCTGCTGGTGCTGCCCGAGTCGCTCGCGCCGGCCCAGCGCCGGCCCTTCGAGTGGCGGCGGGCCAACGCCGTGGCCTCGCTGCTGCGGCTGGGGCGCTACCCCGCCATTCTGGGCCTGGTGGCCTCGCTGGTGCTCATTTACCTGGCCGGCTCGGCCACGCAGTCGGTCTGGACGTTCTACACCATGCTCAAATTTGGCTGGACCGAAAAGCTGGTGGGCATTTCGCTGGCCGTGGTGGGGCTGTTTTCGGGCCTGGTGCAGGGCGGCCTGGTGCGCGTGGCCATCCCGAAGCTGGGCGCGGCGCGGGCCATCGTCATTGGGCTGCTGTGCTACGCGGTGGGCTTCGTGCTGTTTGCCTTCGCCCCGAGCGGCTGGCTGATGCTGGCGTTTCTGGCGCCGTATTGCCTGGGCGGGCTGGCCGGGCCGGCGCTGCAAGGCACTATTTCGGGCCAGGTGCCGGCCAACGAGCAGGGCGAGCTGCAAGGCGCCCTCACCAGCCTCGTCAGCGCGACGGGCGTGGTGGGGCCCTTGCTGATGACCCATTTATTTGGCTATTTCACGGGGCCGAAAGCGCCGGTGCAGTTTCCGGGCGCGCCGTTTTTGCTGGGCGCGGGGCTCACGCTGGGCAGTGCGGCGCTGGCCGTGCGCTCGCTGCGCAAGCACCCGCCGGCGGGCCCCAACCTGGCGGCGGCCGAAGCCACGCCGGCCCACTAAAGCTGTTTCCGCTTTGGTGAACAGAATTAAAAATGAAGAATTAAAGATTAAAAACCTAACCGTCAGACTCTTCATATTTAATTTTCCTAAAACCGGTATACTGAGCAGGAAACTACCGTAGCCCCGGCCGCCGCCCCGCTTTGCCCCGGCCCAACGCCGCACCCCGGCGGTTGGCCGCGTTCAAACCGCGTACTTTGCTTTCCGCCGCCTTTCCCGCTATGACCCCAGACGCCCCGCCGCCGCTGCTGCAACTCACTTACCGCCCCGACCTGGGCATTCTGCTCGGCCGCTGGGGCTACCAGCCCGAGCCCCACGAGCTGCCGCCGGTCTACCAGCGGGTGCAGGACGTGGCCCTGCGCGAACGAAGCCGATTTTGGCTCCAGGACATCCGCCGCCGCACCCTCAACGACCCGTACACCACCGAGTGGCTGCTCAACGACTTCTTCCCCGACATGGCCCGGCGCCTGGGCGGCCGGCTGTGCGTGGCCTACCTGGTGGGGCCGGCGCTGCACCAAACCATCATCAGCCAGCCCGATTTTGTGCCCGCCGAAGCCTACCACGACAAGCCGTTCGCCATTTCTTTTTTTGGCGATGAGGGCGCGGCCGTCAAATGGCTGCAAATTCAGCAGGTGGGCGCCAGTCGGTAGCCCACGCCGCTGGCCTGGCCTGGCTGCGGCCAGGCAGCTGAGGCCGCCGCCGACAAAATTTTGGACCCCAAAAACGCCTTATCTGGAGCAGGTAAGGCGTTTTTGGTTTTGGTGAAATTCTTTTCCGGCCTTTGCATCTTGTTTATTACGAAATTTTCGTAGATTTACGACACCATCGTAATTCACCCAAAAAACCTCATGGAACGCCTCACCCAACCCGAAGAAGATGCCCTGCGCGTGCTGTGGCCCCTGCCCGCCGGGGGCTTTGTGAAAGACGTGCTCGACGGCCTGCCCGCCCCGCGCCCGCCCTACACCACGCTGGCCAGCACCCTACGCAACCTCGAGCGCAAGGGCTACGTGCGGGCCGAAAAGCTCGGCAATTCCTTCCGCTTCGTGCCCCTGGTGTCGGCCGACGACTACCAGCGCCGCTCGCTGGGCACGCTGGTCAAGCAGCATTTCCAGGACTCCTACAAGGACCTGGTTTCGTTTTTCGCGCAGGAAAATAAAATCAGCGCGGCCGACTTGCAGGACATCATCCAGCTCATCGAAAGCAAAAAGCCCGAGTAGCCATGTCGCCCGCCTTGCTTTATCTGCTGAAAGCCAACGCCGCGCTGCTCCTCTTTGCGGGGGCCTATTTCGGGCTGTTGCGGCGGCTCACCTTTTTCACGCTCAACCGGGTTTACCTGGGGTTTGCGCTGCTGTTTGCGGCGGTTTGTCCGGCCCTGCCCGTGCCGGCCCTGCTCCCGGCCGAAGCAGCGGCGCCAAGCGCCTTCGCGGTGGCAGCGACGGCCGCCATAATGGGGGCGGCCCCCGCGCCGGCCGCCGCGCCCACTACCGACTGGGCGACCGTGGCCCTGGCGCTCTACGCGGCGGGCGCGGCCGTGCTGCTGGCCCGGCTGCTGGGGCAACTGCTGTCGCTGCGGCGGCTGCGGCGGGCGTCGCGCCCGGCCACGGTGCAGGGCCAGCCGGTGCGGGTGCTGGCGGGCGCGGTCAGCCCGTTCTCGTTCGGCCGCAGCATCTACCTGAATCCCGACCAGCACCCCGCGCCCGAGCTGGCGGCGGTGCTGCGCCACGAGCAGGTGCACGTGCGCCAGTGGCACACGCTCGACGTGCTGCTGGCCCAGCTGGCCCTGGCGGCGGCCTGGTGCAACCCGGCGGCCTGGCTGCTCGCCCGCGCCCTGCTCGACAACCTCGAATACTTGGCCGACCACGCCGTGCTCCAAACCGGCCTCGACCGCCGCGCCTACCAATACAGCCTGCTGCGCCTCAGCCACGGGGCGGCCGGGCCTTCGCTCGTCTCCCATTTCACTTTTCCAACCCTCAAAAACCGCGTTCTCATGATGAATTCCCCTGCTTCCGCCTTGGCCCAGACCGGGCGCTACCTGCTGGCCCTGCCCCTGGCGCTGGGCCTGGCCCTGGGCATAAGCGCCACGCTGGCCCCCGCGGCGGCCGCGCCGCTCGTTGCCGGTGCCGCCGCGCCCGGCCCGGCGGTGTATTACCTCGATGGCAAGCTGAGCGACAAGGCCACGGTGGACGCGCTCGACCCCAAAAGCATTGCCTACTTTAATGTGCTGGGGGAAAAGGAAGCCCACCAGGTGTTTGGCCCGGCCAGCGGGTCGGTGGCCATTGTCGTCACCACCGCCAACCAGAACTCGGCCGCCGTGCTGGCCCTCAACCAGAAAATTGCCCGCGTAGCCCCGCTGGTGCCGGCCACGCCCGCCCAAAAAGCCGCAGTGGCCGCCGTCCAGGCTTATCTGCTAAAGACTTACCCCAACGCCAAAGTGCATTTCATCGGCACCCGGCCCAATTCCGACGCCACCGCGCCGCCCTACCGGGCCGAGTTTGAAGACGGCGGCCAGACCAAACAGCAGTCTTTCGACGCCCAAGGCCAGCCGGTAGGCCCGGCCGCCGCCGGTAAGCCGCTGGGCGCGACGGCCCCCGCGCAGCCGGCCCAATCGGTGCCGTACCTGGCCGCGCCCGCCCTGGCCTACATCACCAAGAACTACCCCGATGCCCGGCTCCTGGAAATGACCGAGGTTCGGCCGGCCACCGGCAGCGCTTCCAACTACAAAGCCCTGCTCGCCATTGGCCGCCGGCCGGTTAGCCTGCTGTTTGATGAGCGGGGGCAGTTTATTGCCGAAGTGCCCTCCGCCCGTTAGGCCCGTTTTTCTTTACCAATGAGCCGAAGCTGTTCGGGAAGCCGGCCGCCGGTCATGCTGAGCGCAGCGAAGCATCTCGCCCGCTTCGTAGAACGGCCCTGACGAAGCGGGCGAGATGCTTCGCTGCGCTCAGCATGACGTTAAGAGAAGCTCTGGACGGCTTCCCAAACAGCTTTAGGACCACGAGGCCGGCCGCCCCTACCCTTCCATCACCTTGTTCTGGCGGTTGATGGACTCCAGGTGCACGGCGGCCAGGTACTGCGCCACAAATTCCTGGGTCAGGCCCACGGCGGTGCCTTGGCGCAGGGCGCGTTCGAGCACCTCGTTCCAGCGGCTGGTTTGCAGGATGGTGATGTCGTTGTCCTTCTTGTACTGCCCAATTTTTTCGGCCACGCCCATGCGGCGGCCCAGCAGCTGCATGATTTCGGCGTCGAGCTGGTTGATTTGCTCGCGGAAGCTGGCCAGCGCGGTGAGGAATTCGCGCCGGTCGGTGGTTTCGTGGCGCCACACCAGGTGCTCAATCAGGCCGTGCAGCACTTCGGGCGTGATTTGCTGCTTGGCGTCGCTCCAGGCCGCGTCGGGGTCCTGGTGCGCCTCAATCATGAGGCCGTCGAAGTCGAGGTTGAGGGCCTGCTGGGCCACGGCGGCCAGCGTGTCGCGGCGGCCGCAAATGTGGCTCGGGTCGCAGAGCAGGGGCAGCTCGGGCAGGCGGCGCTTCATCTCGATGGGCAGGTGCCACATCGGCGCGTTGCGGAAATCGGTGTTGCCGTAGCTCGAAAACCCCCGGTGAATGAGGCCCACCTGCGTGAGGCCGGCTTTTTGCAGCCGCTCCACGGCGCCCATCCACAGCTCCAGCTCGGGGTGAATGGGGTTTTTGACCA
>CAXTFI010000048.1:0-26897 GCA_964243255.1 uncultured Hymenobacter sp. | reverse complement strand
GCCCCGCACCTGTAGCCGCCCGTCGAGGTACACCCGCTCCGAGCCGGCGAGCACGATAATCGACTGCTCCCCATTGGGACCGGTGAGGCGGTACGGCCCCTGCACGTTTTCGATGGGCGCAAGGTCGAGCGAGGCAAACTTGCCCTTGGCCACGCCGCCAGCCAGCAGCGTTGAGGAGCGAATATTGCCCAGCTTATCGCGCACGGTTACTTCGCCCGATTTTACCCCGCCCCCGCTGGGGGGGGAGCCAGTACCGGTCGGCGTTTGCAGGGTTTGGTTGGGCGGCACCACGGTACCGGGCGGCGTCAGGGTTTGGGTGGTGTTGCCGGTGGGCGCGGCGCTGTTGTTGGTCACGCCGTTGGTGTAGGTGGTGAACGACGAGGGCGGCGCGTTGCTCACGCTGTTGTTGGTAGCGCCGGCTTGCAGCGGCTGCGGACCGGGCGCGCCCAGGTTTACTTCCACGGCCGCGCCCTGAATGTTTTTGTAGTAGCGCAAAAAGTAGTCGGGCTTGTTGCGCAGCACCACATCGCCGGCCGTCAGGTTCCACTGCGGGCCGGTGAGGGTGATGTAAATTTTATCGAACTGCTGGAGTGTCTGCGTGTTGCCCTCGGGCTGGAAGGGCACGTTTTGGTCCGAGATGGCGGCCGTGAGGCGGATTTTATCGGTCAGCTGGCCTTCGAGTTGCAGGTTGAGCGCCGAATTCACAAACACGTTCTGGGTGTTGCCAAAGGAAATACCCCGGCTCAGATTACCCGTTTTGCTGATGCCCGGCGTGCTCAGAATCTGCTCCTGCTGCGAAAAATCCTCCAGCCGCAGCATGGGCCGGTCCCGAAAGTCGAGGCTGTCCATGAGCCGGCGCGGGCGGCGGTAGCGGGCCCGCAGCAGGGGCAGCGGCAGCACCCGGTAGCACAGCAGCACCGAGTCGGGCCGGGCCGCGCCGCTGCTGTCGCGCCGCACCGGCTGCACCCAGCTGTAGCGGTCCAGGCGCGGGTCATAGCTAACTGATTGCCCATTGGCCGTGACGGAAGCCGGCACCACGGTCAGCGTATCGCTGATGGCAAAGCTGGTGGTGTCGCGGTCGGCCGCTAGGCGCAGGTAGCGGCAGCGGCGGTTGTTGGGGGGCTCGGCAGGTGGCGCAACGGCCGCCGGGCGCGGCACTTGCTGCGCCTGGGACGGGCGGCTACAACACAACGCCGCCACGAGCAGAGCCACAAGGGCGAAGCACAGACGGTAGCGTTGGGTCATAGGGTAAAGTTCGGCAGCAGCGAGGGCACAACGCTGCGTGGCCTGGTTTGGTACCCAGGCCGGCGCGGTTGGCGGGGCGCTATGCGCTGCTGGTTACTCCTTTACGGTTTAGCTTAATTGCTTACTTTTCATTACCCAATGCTTACTAAATTTATGACAACTATTTGTTTATCAACACTTTAACTTTCATCTTCTTTTACCTGAGCACAGTTGGGCTGGCTATACTCCCCAAACCGGGTAGTCTAAACGAGATTCGTTAAGTCAACAGGGGTCGGGATTGAAAGTAGGGGGCTGGGCGTGGCTACCAACAAACCAGCGCGCGGCCGCCCCTTGGAGCTCGTCGGCGGCTGGGTCGTGGTCAGTAGCCCAGGCAACAAACCCATCCGGGCGTATCAGCACCGCGCGCAGGCCCAGTTGCTCTTTCGCGGGGCCCGCCACATACTTTATTCGGTTGCCGTAGTCACTCGCCCACGTTTGTAGGAAAGCATCGGAGCTAAAATCAAGCAGGATGCCCTGGCCATCGCGCAGGCGCTCGCCAATCGTCGTGCCGTCGGCCAGCTCAAAGTTGGGCACGCTGTGGCCCACCAGCGGGTGGGTGCCCCCGAGCGGGTACTGCGTCGTAATGCCCCACACCCGGCCGGCCACGTAGGTGGCCCCGTCGCGCGTATTCAGCAGGTCGCGGACAATGGCCTGCAAGGCTTGGGTAGGTGGGCCGGGCCGCATGAGGGCTACCTGGGCGCGCGACCACTCCAGCACCTGCGCTCCAATGGGGTGGCGTTCAGCCTGATAGCTATCCAGCAAGCCAGCCGGCGCGTGCCCGTGGATGGTGGCGGCAAGCTTCCAGCCCAGGTTTAGGGCATCGCCCAGCCCCAGATTGAGCCCCTGGCCGCCCAATGGCGCGTGAATGTGCGCAGCATCGCCGGCTAGTAGTATGCGCCCGTGGCGGTAGGCGGTGGCCTGCCGGGCCCGGTCGGTCCAGGTGGTTACCGTGTGCAGGGCCTTGATAGTCACCTCAATGCCCGAGACGCGGCGGAGCACCTGCTGCACGTGTTCCAGGGTGACGGGCGCTTCGGCCTGATGCGCGGCCCCGCCATCAAACTCCTGCAGCACCAGGTAGCCCGGCTGCGACTGCAGGTACATGCCGGTGGCAGTCAGGTGGCGGCCGGGGCTGAGCTTCTCCGGGTCAGCGAGGTCTACCTGGGCCGAGTAGCCGGTAAATTCGGGCTCCGTGCCGGCAAAGTCAAAGCCGCCCGCCTTGCGCACCACGCTGCGGCCGCCATCGCAGCCCACGAGCCACTTGCCGCAGAAAGCCTGGTCGCCGGCCTGCATCATCACCCCGTCCGCGGTCTGCTGAATGCCCGTTAGGGCCAGCCCGCGCCTGATGGTTACTCCCAGGGCTTCGGCGCGGCGGGCCAGCACCGTTTCCAGCTCCGCCAGTTCCGAAACCAAGCTGGTAGCCAAGGAGCTGGGCAGGCGATACGGCCACTGCGCGGGGTCCACGTTGCCGTCGTGAAAGGGAATGCCGGCGAAGTGGCCAACCTGCCGACCGGCCCCTTGCCCGGCATTCTGGTGAGGGTTTTTCAGGCGCTTATGCACCTCCAGCTCCTGCAGCAGCCCCCGGCGGTCCAGCGCTTCGATAGTAGGCGCCGAGAGGCCTCGTATCCCGAAGGGCAGCTGCTTCAGGGGCGAGTGCGGGTTTGCCGCCTTTTCCAGCAGCAGCACGGAGCAGCTGGCCAGGGCTAGCTCACCGGCCAGAAACAGGCCTACCGGGCCCGCCCCGGCAATGAGCACATCGTAAATTAACTGATTTTGAGCGCGTTGCTTGTTTTCGGAGGTCGCTTCCATAGAATTGCGTTGTGAATAAGCACAACACAAAATTCCGGACTGCTCCGGCGCTAGGCTTGAACAAACGCGACAAAATCGTGGGGTATTGCCCGTTGCCCGCTCCTGGCTTTTCGCGCGAAGGCCGCGGGCGTCGTACCGCTGTAGCGCCTGAATTCCCGGCTTAGGTGGGCTTGGTCGGTATAGCCCAGCTCCTGCGCCAAGCCGGCCAGATTGGCCCCTGGCTGCCGCCACAAGTAGTTGCGCACCTGCTCAAAGCGCATCAGAGAGGACACGTCTTTTACCGTGTAGCCGGCCGCTTGCTTGAATCTTCGTTCCAGGGTGCGCACTGTGGCGTGCGCCGCCGCCGCTACCTGGCTCACCGGCAGGGTGCCGCCGCCGGCCCGCATTGCCTCACCCGCTTGGCGCAGCAACCGGTCAGCAGCCACCCGCGACCGGGCCTGCACGAAATACTGGGTTACCTGCGCCAGCGCTTGCGCCAGCTTACCCGCCTGCACCCACTGCGTCAACGCGGGTTGCAGCTGGGCGATGGGATGCTCCAGGATGCGCACGCCGTCTTGGCCGGCTGGCAGGCCGAGCAACTCGAACACCGTCCAGGGAAAGCACCGGATGCCAATGACTTCCAACCGGTTTTGCGCGGTTAAAAGCACTGGCTGATTGAGCAGCCCCATCAAAAATGGGGAGGGCAAGGGCTGCCAGCCGCCCTGGCAAGAAACGCTACACGGGCTGCCGAAATGAAAAATGATTTCCGCGTAGCCATCCGGCACCACCTCAAAGGTCGCTGGCCGCTCGCCAAAGTCTATGCTATTGTGCCAGAAACACTTAATGGCATCGCGCAGCTCCTCAGGAGGTTCGATTTCTTGGTGCTGCATAGGGAAAGCATAGCGCGGTTTTAGGTCGGGCGGGGCGCGCCTGCAGCCTCCAGCACGTGCATTGGCTAACGGGCAGGTAGTAGCAGACGGCCAATTCGGCCAACGGCCGCCACTCGGCCAGGGCGGCCAAGACACCTCCGCTTTACCCGCAGCGGCGACGCGTGTATTTTGGGCTCATTGCCAAGCTAATATAACCCGCCCAAACTATCTTTTGGGAAAAGCTATAGCCAGCAGGCAGCCCAGGCGCCAATTTCGTGCGGTTTCGGGGTTGGTGCGTGCAGGGTGGGGCTGGCACGACGCAGCACAACCCGCCCGCCGCACTTAGGAGGCCCACCAAAAAAGCAGCGCGCAATGCCGGGTGGCATTGCGCGCTGCTTTTTCATACTCGTTTCGGGCAGCGCTGGCGAGTTAGCGCCCGCGCAGTACCATTGGCGCGTCGGCACCAGCAGTTTGCTCATCGAGCTGCAGCAGCTTATGAAACTGATTCGGCGTGAGCACTTTACCCATGGCGGCGTAGTAGCGGTAGTCGATGGCATCGAACGCCGACACGGCCACCGTAGAAGAAACAAACAACAAATGGCTCAGCACTTCGGCCGCATCGAGCCGCACTTGCAGGGCGGCCCGCAACATGGCTGCCTGCCGCGTTTTCAGCTGCAGGGCATCGGCCAGGTAGGTAGCCTGCTGCTGAGCCCGCTGGAGCACGGCCGCCGCGGGTGGCTCGGGCAGGGCCGCGGCGGCCGGCTCGGGGGCAGTAGCTGCCGGCAACTTAGGGGAGGCAACACTTTGGGCCGAGGCACCGGGGCTGCTTAGCAGCAGCCCCAGGCCAAGACACAAAATTTGTAAGCGTGTTAACATAGCGTGTTGTTAGAAGCGGAGAGCGGGGTGTATTTAACTGAGGTAAAATTATATTATCCCTAGCCGACCCGCTTAGTCCGCTTACGCAATGGCTGCTTTCAGTAGCCGAACGTGCTACTATACGGGGTGAACCAATCTGTTTCCTCGCTCAACGGCCTTAGCCCGCCAGCGGCAGTTCAATAAAGAAGGTGGTGCCTACCCCCACTTCCGTTTCAAACCAGATGCGCCCACCCGCGCTCTCAATGCCGCGCTTGGCCACGGCCAGCCCAATACCCGAGCCAGTGGCTTTGGTGGTAAAATTGGGCCGGAAAATGCTGTCGCGCACCTCCGCGGCAATGCCCGCCCCATTGTCGGCGATGGTGATGCGCACCTGGCCGGGGCCGCTGGCGCCCAGGCTGATTTCCTGGCAGGCCGGGCGGCCGGGCGGCACGGCCTGCTTGGCGTTGAGCAGCAGGTTGTTGAAGGTGCGCACGAGCAGGCTTTCATCGGCAAAAACCGTGTAGGTGCCATCGGCGGGCAGGTGCAGATGCAGGCTACTGTTCTCGTCGCCGTCGCTCTGCCGAAATAGGTCGGCGCAGTGGCGCAGCACGGCCGTCACATCGAGGCGCGCGGGGCGCATGGTGGGCAGGTTGGTGAAGGTGCTGAACGACGTGGCAATGTCGGAGAGCACGTCAATCTGGGTAATCAGGGTTTGGGAGATGCGCCCAATCAACTCCTCGGCATTGGGCCGGCGCTCGGCAATGGCTTTTTGTAAGTACTGCAGGCTCAGCTTCATGGGCGTGAGCGGATTCTTGATTTCGTGGGCTACCTGGCGGGCCATTTCGCGCCAGGCGGCTTCCTTTTCCTGGGCGGCCAACTCGCGCTTGCTGGCTTCGAGCTTGCGCAGCATGGCGTTGTACTCCGTTACCAGCAGGCCGATTTCGTCGTCGCTGCTACGGTAGTCGAGCACCTCGTTTTGGCCGGTGAGCGTGGTGCGCATCAGGCGCTGCGTCAGCAGCTTGAGCGGGGCCGTGAGCTGGCGCGTAGCCACGAAGGCCAGCCCCAGAAACACCAAAAACATGAGGGTGAAGATGTTGAGAATCGTGGTGAACAGCTCGGTAAGCTTGCTATCCAGCTCCTTTTGCGAGTCAAAAAACGGAATGCCCACGTAGCCCAGCACCGGCCCGGCCGGCCCATCGACGCTGGCGGCCCGCACCGGCAGGTAGAGCGAGCTAAACGAGAGCGTGCCGGCCCGCTCGGTGAGCAGCGTGCGGCTGAGGCCCCGCCCGCGCAGGTCGACCAGGGCCTGGGGATTGAGCAGCGGCCCCAGCAGGCCCGCCTCAAAAATGAGGGGCTGCGAGCTCACCAGCAGCTGCCCGCGCGCGTCGTAGAGGTTGAGGTCGGTTTCGGTGAGGGCGGCCACGTTGCGGGCCAGGGCCGTGAGCACGGGCAGCGCCGTGGTGTCGGTGAGCTGGTCGCGGCGGCGCAGCAGGCTTTCGAGGGCAATGTGGCCCCGGCGCTCGTAGGTGCGGTGCAGGTCGCGGCGGTAGCCCGAAATAACCTGGCTGGCCGTGGCCACGCTCACCACCAGCAGCGGAATGAGAATGCCCAGGTTGAGCAGCAGCTGAATGCGGGCGCTAAAATTGAACCGCAGGCCCAGCCCACCGCGCCGCGCCAGCAGGTAGGTGCCGCCCGCCAGCAGCCACACCAGCACGTTGAGCAGCAGCTGAAATGAGAAGTTGGAAAACCAGTCGGCCACCGAGTAAGTACTGGTGGTGACTACCACCACGCGCCGCGCGCTGGCATCGCGCAGGGCCAGGTGATGAAACCCACTGATTATCAGGCCCTCCTGGTACAAGCGCGGGTCAGTGAGCAGGGCTACTGGCAAATTATTAGCGTAGTCAAAATCGCCCTCGCTGTACACGAGCCGGCCCTGCGCGTAGCCCGCGTAGCTGAGGTCGGCCGCCAGGCCGGGCTGGAAAAACTTTTGGTCTACCAACAGCTCGGGCAGCACGCTGTAGCTAGCCAATTGCTTGAGGCTGAGCGTGAGCAGGATAGTACCCGCCGGCGCGGGCGGCCCAATGCCCCCCGGCGCGGGCTGCGTAATGGGCACCACCGCCACGTAGCGCCGCGAGCTGAATGAATTATCCGATTTCAGCAAGTACACGCCGGCCTGGTCGGTAGGCGTGGCCGTGCGCGAAAGCCGTTCGCGCGTTTGGTCAAAGGTCAGGGTATCGTCGGCCTCCCCCCCTACCGGCTGGCCCAGGGGGTCAAAGAGGTCCACCGACTCTTCGTACTTATCGAAGTACGTGCGCAGGTATTGGCGCTCGATGCGGCGGCGCAGCGCCTCGGTGCGCACCGGCGCGGTAGTCAGCAAGCGGGCAATTACGGGGTCGGCCGCTAGCTGGCGCAGCCGCTGCCCCAGCAAAAATTCTCCCTGCAAGTCATTGTCAACCAGTAAGTTACTGGCAAGGCGCTGTTTGTCTAGTAATAGCTGCCGCTCAAACTGCCCATACAGCGCCATTGCCCCAATGGCCGATGCCAGCCCGAGCAGCAGTAGCAACAGCAGGTAGCGGGGCCCCACGCGGCCCGCCAGCTTGCCGGCCTGCACCAGCGCCAGGTACAGCAGCGTAAGGCCCGGCAGCAGCAGTAGCACCTGGTGCAGCAAAGCCCCGGCCCCCAGCAGCACCAGCGCCAGCAGGGTGCCGCCCAGCAGCAGCCGGCCGGGTAAGCGGCGCAGGTCGGGCACCACCAGCTCCGTCCATAAATAAATACCCACTACAAACGCCGCCGTGTGCAGCACCACCGCCAGCCCCAGCACCAGCCGGAAGCCGCTCACCTGAATGCTCTGCGTGATATCCAGGCTCAGCTGGTTGTTGCTGAAAGCGCTCAGGTAGTAGCTGTGCAACCCCAGCACCGTTAAGCCCAGCCCCAGCAGTGCCGCGGTGCCCCAACTGCCGGCCGGGGCACGCAAGGCGCGCGCGGGCAGCTGGTAGTGGCGGCTCACTAGTCCCGCCAGCCCCGCCAGCAGCACGGCCAGCAAGCCATTCAGCAGCAAGTCGCCCAGCGACGGGGCCCAACCCGAAACGGCGTAGATGCGCGGGTCAAAGAGCGGAATTTCCAGCCAGGCATACGGCAGCCCCAGGTACAGCAAGGCCAGCCGCAGGGCCAGCGGCGTAGCGGCCAGTACCATTACGGCGGCGGCTACCCGCCCCTTTTGCCACCAGCGCCGCGCCACCCCCAGCCACCCGGCCGTGTAGCACGCAATACCCAGCAGCAATAGGGCCAAAGGTAATATTCTGCCCGTCAGGGCATTACCCGGCAGCTGCACTACCGAGAACAAGTAATGCCCCTGCGTATCGACCAGGGCGGCTACCAGCCCGTGCGTTTCGCTGGCGCGCACGGGCGCGCGGCGCACCTGCACCTCCATGCTTTGCAGCAGCGCCGGCTCGGCCCCCTCGCGCAGGTAGCGGTTGCTGATGCCGTAGCGGCGGGCCAGGGGCACGTACACCAGCACCACCACCTTTCCCTGCGCCCGCCGCACCACCAAAAACTCACCCAGCGCCGTTTGCGATAGCCGCTCGGCGCTCGAATCGGCTAGCTCGGCCTCGGTAGGGCCGGGGCCGGAGGCCGACCAGCCCACCAGGCGCCCATCCACGGCCACAAAGGTGGGGTACGAGCACTGGGCTATCAGCTGCCGGAAGTCGGGCGCGGCGGGCGGTTGGCACTCCAGGGCCACCTGCTCGGCTTCGGTGCCGGCCGTGGTGGCGGCTTGGTTCACCAGCTTTTGCAGGCGCGCCGCGCTCGGGTACAGCGGGTTAGTCCCCGGCAGCTGCCAGTAGGTATTGGCCAGCCAGCTCGCCCCAAAGCTCAGCAGCGCCAGCACCAGCAGCGCTACGGGCCACGCGCGGGCTAACCAAAAACGGGGAGTAGGCAGAACAGACAAGGCAACGAGCTAAATAACAAAGCTAACCCGGACAAAAACCAAGCCGGCCGCACCACTTCTATCTATCTGTTCAGGCAGAGGCTGAAGCACGCAAAAAGCAAAAGCCGCCGGCTTTCCGCAATGCGCGGAGCCGGCGGCTCACTTTATAAATATGTCGAAACCCTAGAACTTGGTCGGGCGCTTCGGATGCGTGCGGCGGTACCAGAAGAACCCTACAGCACCCATCAAGATATAAGGCACCGTCATCATATACACGATGCCTTTGTTGAGGCCATCCACATCGTAGTCGTCGCGCTCCTGCCGGGCGGCTTCCACCTGGCTTTTGCACATCACGCACTGGGCCTGGGCGGGCAGCAGGGTGGTCAGTGCCAAAAAGCACAGCAGCAACCCAAAAATCAGCTTTTTCATAAGAATAAAACGGTCAGTAAGTCAGAATGTTTGCCTTAACCCGCCGGGTAGTACGGCGCAATCATAAAGTAGACAATAACGCCCGTTACCGAGACGTAAAGCCAGATGGGAAAGGTCCAGCGCGCAAGACGCCGGTGCTTGGTATACTGCCCCGTGAGAGCAAAGTACAGCGTAAACAGCACGAGCGCCACCGTCACAACCGCCAAGCTGATATGCGTAAGCAACAGCAGGAAGTAAACCGTTCGGATAGCTCCCACGCCCCCAAAATGCGTGCTGGCTACCTGCGAGTGGTAGGCCACGTACGAAATCAAAAACAGCCCACCCAGCGCGAAGGCAGTGCCCATTGCGGCGCGGTGGGCCAGCACGTTTTTCTGCCGAATAAAGTAGAAGCCCGTCAGCAGCGCCACGGCCGTTAGTGAGTTCAGGGCCGCGTTCACAGCCGGCAACGCGTGCAGGTAAGCATCGGCTCCCTGAATCCGAAAAATGTTCTTGTAATAGAAAATTACCGCCACCAGCAGCGGCACTACTGCGCCCAGCGTACCCAAAATAATCTTGTACTTGGTATAGTTGCCCGGCTCCAGCACGGGCGGATGCAGCTGCTCAGTCGCGGTTGTCATAGGTATAGAGCAAAACGTTGATTTCGGTAATGAGCCGCTCGACTTCATACTTGTCGGCCGCCTCGTAATAGCCACGCACGTGCTGCGCGCGGTCTACCAGCAACAGCCGGCCGGGCAGCAGGTTTCCCGGCTCCGTAGCGGGCCGAAACGGCAGGCGTTCGGGCCGCAGCGCCGTTTGCCCAAATTCCTCCCTGGCCAACTGCACTAGCGTATCGGCTGAGGCCGTCCCGAAGAACCATTTGCCATTTATCGTCCCGTACTGCTCGTTTAGCTTCACGAGCTGCGCGCTGGTTGTAGTAGCACTTCCCGTGCTGGCAACCAGCGTAACGAGGCGCACGCGGGCCTCGGGCCGAAAGTGCTCTTGCAAGCGCGCCAGCGCCCGCGTAGCGGGTTGGCCGGCCTCACCGGGTGCGTAAAACTGCACCACGTATAAGCCCTGTCCCAGCTCAGCGCTCGTTAGCGGATGCCCGCCCGCCGTGTGCAGCCGAAAGGGACGCACCCTATGAAAAACAGTATCGCGCTGCCACCCTCCCGCCGAGGTGCGGACGGAGTCCGCCCGCTCGGGCAAGTAGGTTGGCAGCGCGTACTGGTTGCGGCCGAAGCCATAGAGGAAGAGAAACGCCAGCACCGGCACCAGCAGTAGCAGGCCCAGTAGAACAGTCTGGCGGGGTCGCATCCGTACTCCTAGTTAGCTACTGAACATGTGTGACAATACTTCGCCTACGTACGAGCCTTCCGTCACAAGGGCCACTACCAGCCATATCAGCAAGGCCGTAGGAATCAGAATGGTCCAGATGAGGCTTTTAGCCTCATGCTTGAGGTGCATGAATTCGCCCACAATAAAGAAAGCCTTCAAAATCGTCATCACGATGAAAATGCTGTTGCGCAACGTCCGCAGGCCGGGCGAAGTCATGGTAAATGCAATGGCAAACTCAATGGCCGTGATGATAACCAGAATCCAAAACGTCTTCCAAATCCAGGCGGTATTGGGCTTGGCTATTTCGCCGGGGTGCAAATTGAGTTCTTCCGCGTGATTAGACATACTCTGTTGAATTAATAGCTGTGTTAATGAGTGCTGTTTAGCAGGAACCAACAATAAATCAATGATTTACGCCGCTCTCTACCCCCTCATCGATACTTAAACCAGGTAGAAGAACGTGAAAACGAACACCCAAACCAAGTCTACAAAGTGCCAGTAGAGGCCGATTTTCTCAATCATCTCATAGTGGCCACGCTTTTCAAACGTACCGTTGGTGGTAGCAATGAAACACCACACTAGCAGGCACACCCCAGAGAACACGTGCGTACCGTGAAAACCGGTGATGAAGAAGAACAAATCGGCGAACAGCGGCGGGCCGTACTGGTTCATGGCCAAATTGGCGCCGTGCATCACTGTGCCGTCGGCCATGCGCGTGCCAGCGCCCTCACCACCAATAAAGTGCGTCCACTCAATAGCCTGGCTGGACAAGAACATTGACCCAAACAGGATAGTCCACAGCAGCCATTTCTGCACATCGGCCTTATCCATCCGGTGGCCGGCCTCCACGGCCAGTACCATTGTTACGGAGCTGAAGATGAGAATCATCGTCATCAACGCCACAAATGCCAAGGGCAAATCCACACCGTGCAACCCTGGAAAAGAGTTAAACACTTTCTCCGGGATGGGCCAATGGGCCGTGCTGAAGAAGAAGTCCTTGGCTGAGCCCGTAAATACCCCGTGCTTGTGGCGGATAAGGCCGTAGGCGGTCAAAAAAGCGCCGAACGTAAAGGTGTCCGAGAGCAGAAAAAACCACATCATCAGCTTGCCATAGCTTGCCTTGAAGGGTTCATTGCCGCCATCCCAGGTGCCGGTGCGGGGAGCATCGGCGTAGGCAGCGGGGGCAGCGCTGGGCTGCAAAGTAGTGGAGTGGGCCATAACGGACAACAGATGGACAGGCGGGCTTTACGGCAATTTCCCGTTTAGTGGTTCAAAAGTAGGAACAAATAAAGGTACAGCCAAAGCGCACCCAAGAAGTGCCAGTATAAGGTAGCGTTCCCAATCGAGAGCGTAGCGCGCGAATGCACCTGATAGCTAAGGCTTCGCTTCAAAACCACAGCCACGAAAATGAGCCCCGTAATAAGGTGGAAAGCATGCACGCCCATCAGCACGTACACAAAAGAACCAGAAGGGTTGGCATCGGCGCCGCCAAAAAACGTGTGGCCACTCACGAGGTCGCCCCACGAGTGCACCTGCCCAAAGAGAAACACGACCCCGAGCGCTATGGTCAAGAGCAGGCCAATGTTGACACGCTTCACTTCATCGTGCTTGGCCGAGTAATACGCCCACTGCATGGTGGCGCTACTCAGGGCAATAACGATAGAATTGAAAAGCAGGCTGGCTGGCAAGTCAAACTCGCGCCAGTTGCCTTCGTCGCGCCGCACAATGTAGCCGCTGGTGAAAGCAGCAAACATCATTACAATACTAAAAATCAGCAGGATAAGCAACACGCGCTTGGGGTGCCACCCTAGGCCTAGTTCCTTATCAGCCAGTAATGCTTCGGAAGTGTTCATTTTCAGTTAATTATCAGTTGTTGATTATCTATTTTCGCAGCTGCTAGCCAGCTTATGCCCTGCTAACTGACAACAAAGAATTGCAAACTAAAAATCAAACTTTGTCTAAAAGCAACGCAATTTGTACGATGGGCAAATAGAGAAAAGAAGCGAACATGATGCTTAGAGCCGACTTACGGTCCTGAGCCCGCATAAGGCGCACGGTAAGCATTACGAATAGCACCCCACATACCAGCGCCACCCCCGCCGACACCCGCCCCGAGATGCCTAACACCAAGGGCAGCAACGATACAGGAATAAGCAGTACGGTGTACGTCATAATTTGAAAAGCAGTCCGCAGGTCACGGTTGCCAGGGGTGGGCAGCATCTTGAAGCCCGCCCGCTTGTAGTCATCGTCCGCCACCCAGGCAATGGCCCAGAAGTGCGGAAACTGCCACATAAACTGAATGCCGAACAGCACCCAGGCCGCCTCCCCAACGTAGCCCGTAGCAGCTACCCAGCCAATGAGCGGCGGCAACCCACCCGGAATAGCTCCCACGGCTACGCATACCGGCGACACCGTTTTGAGGGGTGTATAGATAAACCCGTAGAGAATGAGCGACAACAGCGACAGCGCCGCGGTAAGGGGATTGAAGTAGTAAGCGAGCAAACCTAGCCCAGCCACTGCCAGCACCACACAAAACACCCAGGCCTCAGTAGGTGAAATACGGCCAGTGGGCAACGGCCGGTTCTCGGTACGCTTCATCAGCTTATCAAGGTCCTTCTCAAAGACCTGGTTGATGATATTCGCGGCGCCTGTCACCAACAAGCCCCCTACCAATACCAATAGCGCTCGCCCCCAGTTTGGCGTAGTTAAGCCCAATAAGTACCCCAGCGCGCTAGAAAAGGCTACCGTGAATGAAAGCCGGAACTTGAGAAGCTGAAAATAGGCGTGGGCCTTTGTCATTAACCAAATAAAATTGCTGTCGCAAAGGTACGCCCAGCATGGACCACAAGCTTTCGCTCGCAGGTAGCTTGAGTAGCTGATGTATTATCTCAACGGTGCGGCTTGTATTAGCGGAGCAGCTACCACTGCCCCCTGCCCTACTCGTGCATACCTGCGCAATGCTAGCAACGTCAAAAACTGCGTACCAAAAAGCAGGGTGGCCAGGGTCAGATGTACCGGTTGTATGAAAGCCGGCAGCGCGAAGTAAGCCAGGCTAATTCCTGCCACCATTTCCAAACCCAGTACCACCCAGGTAGCCGCAACTAGCCGTCGCAACCCTGGGGTAGCCAACTGCCACAGCTGGTAGCCCACAAAAACGTTAACTAATACCACAATAGCCGATAGCGTTCGGTGAGCTTCAAACACGCTCCCCAACTTATCAACCCATGCTGCCCGGTGAGTATAGCCAGCTGCCGAAGCAATATGGTCAATTTCCTCACGAACCTGGGTTCCCAGAATAATCTGCCCAAACGTGAGTAACAGCGTTCCCCACAGCATCCAGCGCAACCCTGTAGCTAATACCAGTTTTTTGCCATCTTGGGCACCTAGGGTTGCTGAAGCTAGCTGCTGACTTAGCGCTGCTTCAGCTGTGTTCCAGCGTGCCCTATGCGCCGCATAAAGTAACAGCGCAACAATAAGCAGCGCAAGGCCCATGTGGATAGTAACCATGATGGGCAACAGATTGGTCGATACTACCAATGACCCAAGCCAACCCTGAAAGCCAGTAAGTAGCCAGCACGCTACTGCCAGCCAAAATACCGGCCGGTCACGCCGCCAATAAGGCAAGGCAACCACGGCTGTTACGAAAACGAAGATGCCGATTAGCACGCCTAGCAACCGGTTCAGATACTCAATCCAGGTTTTAGTAGCATTAAAGTCCGTTTCGATGTACTGCGTAGGGTGAGCGAAAATCTCGCCCGCTACTTGTCGAAATCCTAATCGGGCTAAAGTGTTAGCAAGCTTCTGATTTTTGGCAACGCGTTGCGCAGTGTATACTTGCTTATAATCTGGTGGCAACTGGCTGGCTTCGGTAGGTGGCACCCATTGCCCAAAACACTTAGGCCAGTCAGGACAGCCCATGCCCGAGCCAGTGGCTCGCACTACGCCTCCTACCAAAATCAACAGGTAGATGCTACCAACTGTCAGGCCACTCCAAAACCGAAAGCGTCGTATAAATCTAAGTTCTTTCATCACACCTGTTAAACAGCTAAAGGGTGATTATCTCTCACTTTAGCGCTTAAGTTGAATGGAAAAAGCGATAAAAAAACGGGCCGCCGTGGTGTGGCGGCCCGTTCAGGCAAAGTCACTATAAACTACTATTCGGCCAACTCGCGCTCGTAAGGCAAGTTTGAAGAAGCCGTCTGTGAGTAAGGCACGTTCTGAGGAATAAAGTCGTGCTCAGCACCTGGCTTGCTATAGTCATAAGGCCAACGGTAGACTGCTGGAATCTCACCAGGCCAGTTGCCATGCCCTGGTATGATTGGCGTAGTCCATTCCAACGTCGTCGAGTTCCAGGGGTTCTCGGTTGCCCGACGGCCGCGGAAGATGCTGTAGAAGAAGTTGAATATGAATACAAACTGAGCAAAGAACGCCAAGATAGCCGCAATAGAAATGAACTTGTTCAAGTCAGCAAACTGCGAGAAGGCATCAAAGCCAGTCCAGGAGTAGTAACGACGTGGGAAACCAGCAATACCAACGTAGTGCATGGGCATAAATACTAAGTATACCCCTGCAAAAGTCAGCCAAAAGTGGATGTAGCCCAACTTCTCATCCATCATGCGACCAAACATCTTCGGGAACCAGTGATACACACCAGCAAACAGACCAAAAAAGGCCGACGAACCCATCACTAAGTGAAAGTGAGCTACCACGAAGTACGTGTTGTGCATCTGGATGTCAAGCGTAGCATTACCCAATATAATACCCGTCAAGCCACCCGAGATAAACAACGATACAAAGCCGATAGAAAACAGCATAGCTGAAGTAAATCGGATGTTACCACGCCAAAGCGTTGCCAACCAGTTAAATACCTTCACCCCTGATGGAACGGCGATAATCAAGGTCAAGAACATGAACACTGAGCCGAGGAAGGGATTCATACCCGTCACAAACATGTGGTGAGCCCACACGACAAACGAGAGTAATGAGATACCAATCAGCGAGCCAATCATAGCACGGTAGCCAAAGATTGGCTTACGGGCGTTGGTTGCTAATATTTCCGAAACCATGCCCATTGCAGGCATAATTACGATGTATACCTCGGGGTGACCAAGGAACCAGAACAAGTGCTGGAACAAGACGGGCGAACCGCCTTGATTGTGCAGAGCCTGACCAGCAATGTAAATATCTGATAAGAAGAACGACGTACCGAACGAGCGGTCAAATACCAGCAGAAGTGCCGCAGCGAACAACACTGGGAACGAGAGAATACCCAGAATAGCCGTCAGGAAGAATGCCCAAATAGTGAGCGGAAGCTTACTCATGCTCATACCGCGGGTACGCAGGTTGATAACGGTAGTCACGTAGTTGACACCACCCAATAACTGAGATATGATGAAAAACACCATGCTCACCAACCACATCGTCATGCCCATGCCTGAACCGGAAATGGCCTGCGGCAAGGCACTGAGCGGCGGATAAATTGTCCACCCTGAAGCGGCCGGACCCGTTTCGAGAAACAAAGAAGCAAACATGACGACGCTCGACAGGAAGAAAAACCAGTACGAGAGCATATTCATGAAGCCCGAAGCCATATCGCGGGCTCCTACTTGCAACGGAATCAGAAAGTTAGAAAAAGTACCCGACAGGCCAGCCGTAAGCACAAAAAACACCATAATAGTGCCGTGCATAGTAACCAATGCTAGGTAAAACTCAGGGTCTATTTTGCCTCCATTAATCCATTTGCCTAACACTGGCTGCAGCCAATCTAGGGTAGCCTCAGGCCAGCCCAACTGCAAGCGAAACAAGCTGGAGAGCGCTCCGCCGATTATAGCCCACACCATTCCTGTTATCAGGAATTGACGGGCAATCATTTTGTGGTCCTGACTGAAGACATATTTCCATAGCCAATGCTGGTCATGGTGTTCGTGCAGGTGTTCGTCGTGCTCAGTGTGAGGCACCGGCGCGGTACCTACTCCACCCTGCGACTGCGCGGAAACCGGGATACTAGTAGCCATATCTTGAAGTAAAACTGCTGAAATTAAATCTTAGAGTGAAGCTTGAGCAGCTAGGGGAGCGGGCGTCTCACCAGCCTCCTCAGTGGCTGCTGCCTTAGCACCTTGGCTACCTCCTTTGCCTAAGCCTGTTTGCTCGCTCATCTGCTTATAGGAAGCCATAAGGTCAGCATTCTTAGAAATAGGGCTTTGTGCAGCGAACCAAGCTACGTAATCATCTGGCTCATCTACTACGATATTGAGCTTCATAGCAAAGTGGCCCTTACCACATATTTGGTTGCAGGCTAATTCATATTTGAAATTCGGATTGCCAAGCTTCGCACGCATCTCATCAGTCGTGGTGGTTGGCGTAAACCAAAAGCGAGTGGGCATGCCAGGCACAGCATACATCTGAACCCGAAACTGGGGCATGTATACTGCGTGCAGCACGTCGCGCGAACGAATCTTAATAAGCACTGGGTGGCCCTTGGGCACATGAATTTCTGAGGCTACAAAATCATCCATTGCCGATTTATCACTCAAATCAAAGCCGAAATCATTGGCAGCGTCAATCAGGCGGTAATTAACCACGCCCAGCTTCATGTCACGGCCAGGATAACGAACGAGCCAGTTAAACTGCTTACCCATCACTTCCAGCACAATAGCATCCTTAGGTGCTGGCCCAGTAATGCGGGTCCAGGCTTTCCAACCCGCAAAAATCAAAGCAGCCATTACGATTGCTGGGATAATTGTCCAGATAACCTCAATCTTATTGTTATGCGAGAAAAAGTAAGCGCGCCGTCCTTCTTGGTGCTGATATTTATAAGAATAGATAAACAGCAACGCTTGGGTAATAACGAAGGCAATACCAATAACTGTCATGGTAGTCCAGAACATACGCTCCATTGCATGACCATGTACCGAAGCAATTGGAGGGTTCATTTTACTGAAGTTATCAGCAAATGACCAGAAAAAAGCCGCCCCACCAACTACCATAAATACTAGCATAAGCAACGCGTTGATGCGGTTGCTTGTGCCAATCTGCTTTACATAGGAGCCAGAGAAAATAGCCGTTAGTATCTGGAGGCGAAACAACAGGCCGAAAACAACCAGCAGTAAGACCAGAACTAGCAGAATAGTTAGAGTAGTCATTGGATAAAAAGTAGAATTCTGAGCGTAGAGCTTACTACTTGCAAACAACCGCTTGCTAAGGCCTAAGTTCTAAAAATCTTAACTCTTAAGTTAGGTGGTGTGGTGAACGCTTTCTTCTACAAAGGGATGGTTGACCGGTACCAGTGAAGCTTCAGCTAAGCGACGGGTTACCAAAATCAGGAATGCTCCCAAGAAAATTAGCGCGATGCCAATCTCAATAAGAAACCCGTTATCGCCTTTCATAGTGCCCGGCATCAGCATTAAATAAAAGTCTGACCAGTGTCCAACCAAAATAGCAATGCACACAATTTTCATGATAATCAATTGGCGCTTGGCATCGCGAGTCATGAGAGCCAAGAAAGGAAAACCAAAGTTGATTACTAGGTTAAAGTAAAATATCCAGGTATACCGACCTTCGAAACCTCCAAGCCGCTGATTGAAGTAAACTGCTTCTTCAGGCAGGTTGGCATACCAAATCAGCATGAACTGCGAAAACCACACGTAGGTCCAGAAAATGCTGAAACCAAACATCAACTTGCCCAAATCATGGAAGTGATTGGCGTTCATAAAGCGCAGATAACCTGCCTGCTTCAGGAAAATAGCAATCAGGGTAGTAGCGGCAATACCAGATACCCACCAAGAGGCAAATACGTACCAACCAAACATAGTACTAAACCAATGTACATCAACTGACATCACCCAATCCCAGGCTGACATGGATGAGGTAACAGCGAACAGCACCAGAAATAGGGCAGCTGTTTTAATGCTAAGATGGAAATAGCTGGTGCCTCCATTTAGGTCCTCTTGCAGTGAAAGCTGCCGTAAGCGCCAAGTAAATACAGCCCAGATGATGAGGTAAGAAACCATCCGAACTAGGTAGAAGCCAAAGGTTAAAAAGCCTGATTTGCCAGCAACAATCCTGTCGTAAGTAGCTGACCCTTTAGTCATAATACCTTCGTGAGTCCAGTGAAATATGTCATGACGCCCAATAACAAATAGGACAACCAATAATACGCCACCCGGAATCAGCCAAGCGCCTAAAGCTTCATTTATTCGTTTTACAACTACTGACCAGCCCGCATACGCAACATACTGAATAGCCATGAATACGGTGCCTACTACCGACACGCCAATGAAGAATACGTTGCTGTGCCAAAGACTTACAACAATGCGGCGCCACAGCACTGAATGGCCAGTGCCGGTTACTTCGGCATTGTGACCATTTGCAACGTGCGCAACTGCTTCACCGACAGCCTCATGGCTTTCACCCCAGTGCATAAGCGAAGCAATAACACCAATGATTAGAAGCAGTATACCAGCCCCAATAATGGTCATGAACGTCCGTTGCGCTTTCGCGCTAGGCGCTAGCTGCTCAATAGCGGCGGGTTCGTGATGATGAGTCAGAGTTGCCATATGTCAATTATTTCGTCGAGCCATTACGGCCTTTAGTGCCCTGGCCGGGCGTTTCGGAACCGGTACTAGCGTTTGCTTTGCCTTGAGGCTTTTGATTGGTGCTGCTAATCATTGCAGATGCATCACCAGCCGTAGCACTGTTAGCCTCCACGGGAGCAGTAACCTTTACAATTTTGGGGAGGTCGGCCGGGTCGTTGTTAAGTTGCAATACGTGTACATACATAGCAATTTTCCAACGCTCCTCAGGATTTACTTGTGAGCCATGGGGCATCATACGGTTACGACCCCATTCAATGACGTGGTAGATATGACCATCATTCATCGTCTTGTAAGTCCCAGCCGAGTAGTTAGGTACACCCTTATATTTCACGCCTACCGGACCCTGGCCATTACCTTGCTCACCATGACAATGCTGGCAAAAGCGAGTGTACAATACCTGGCCTTCCTCAATATTAGCCTTAGTATAAGGGTAAGGATTGCGAAGCGTACGCTCAGCAATGCCGACACTATCTTTAGGTATATGGTCAAAATAAGCAAGCTTACCACGGGGCACAGTTCCTTCAGCAGGAGTTCGTTGGTTGATGCCAAACGAATTGACTGTGTTGAAAGTAATTTGACGTAAAGGCTCGTAAGGTATTGACTCGTACATCTCTGGCGCATATTCAACACCAGGGCTATTTGGGTCGGGAGTGCAGGATGCTACGCCGAGACTTAGAACTAAAGAGGCTGCGGACAGCCCGAATTTTAGGGAAGGAGACATCATTAGAATTTCGTCATTTCCTTTTGATTAACTTCACTAGCACCGTTTTCACGGAGCAATTGAGTTAATTGTGGCATTTGTGAACTTTGCTCGTCCAGCAAAATAGCCATTACGAACTTGTCATCCGTTGAACGCACGTCCAACACGGGCGTCTTAAAGCGAGGGTATAGCTTAGAGATTGTGTAAAACGTGATTACCATGCCGTGACAGGTAAAAAACACGGTCAGCTCAAAACTCACTGGAATGAAAGCTGGTAGCGCAATATTCGGCTTACCACCAATAATCATCGGCCAGTCAAAACCTAACATATATATTTGCATCCATAGCGCAAAGGCTAGTCCACACATGCCATAGAAGAAGGCAGCAATCGGTAAACGCGAACGTTCAATACCTAATGCGTCATCGATACCATGGACAGGATATGGCGAGAAGACGTCGTAAATCTTAACACCTGCTGCCCGCACATTATCGACGGCATGAAGTAAGGTATCCTCATCATCGAATATGCCAAGCGCAAACCGCTTAGTGGAGCTCGTAGTGGCCGGGGCAGTAGCAACCGGCGCGGCGGTGAGTACTTGGCTAGTCATTTTGCTTATCGTAATTTACGGGTGCTGAAGCTGGTACACCAGTCGTAACATGGGGAGCGGGAGCAGTATGGCGACTAGGGGTACGGCTACCATCATTAGACCCACCATAGGTTGGGCCATCATTAACCGTGTATTTCAAGATGGTCTTTACTTCAGCCATATTGATTACTGGGAAGAACTTAGCAAACAATAAAAACAGGGTAAAAAAGAGGCCAATGGTACCTACATATACTCCCACGTCAATACGCGTTGGCGAGAACATTGCCCACGAAGAGGGTAGATAGTCGCGGTGTAGCGAGGTCACGATGATTACGAAGCGCTCAAACCACATACCGATGTTTACGATAATGGATAGGATGAACGTCATGGTAATACTGTAACGGATGCGACGTATCCACACGAACTGTGGCGAAAGCACGTTGCAGCTCATCATGCTCAAGTAAGCCCACCAGTAAGGACCAGTTGCGCGGTTAATGAAGGCATACTGCTCATATTCAACCTGCGAATACCAGGCAATGAAAAACTCAGTGATGTAAGCTACCCCTACGATAGAGCCGGTAACCATCATGATTTTATTCATCAAGGCGATGTGCTCCAACGTAATATAGTCCTCCAGCTTAAACACAACACGGGTGATAAGCATCAGAGTTAGCACCATGGCGAAGCCGGAGAAAATGGCACCAGCTACAAAATAAGGCGGGAAAATGGTGGTGTGCCAGCCTGGTACTACTGAGGTAGCAAAGTCCATCGACACGATAGTGTGTACCGAGAGAACCAGCGGGGTAGAAACACCCGCCAAAATCAAGGATACCGTCTCATAACGTGACCAATGCTTAGCGGAGCCAGTCCAACCCATGCTTAACATGGAATAGCTAAACTTGGCGATTTTTCCCTTGGCACGGTCACGAATGGTAGCGAAATCAGGCACCAAGCCAGTGTACCAAAAGACCAGTGACACAGTAAAGTAGGTTGAGATAGCAAACACGTCCCACAGCAGAGGCGAGTTGAAATTAGCCCACAGTGAACCCAGCGTGTTTTGCAGTGGGAACACGTAGAAAGCCAGCCACGGACGCCCCATGTGCAACACCGGAAACATTGCCGCACAGATTACGGCAAAAATCGTCATGGCCTCAGCTGCCCGGTTGATGGATGACCGCCACTTCTGACGGAACAGCAGCAATACAGCCGAAATTAGAGTACCAGCGTGGCCGATACCCACCCACCACACAAAGTTGGTGATATCCCATGCCCAGCCTACAGTTTTGTTTAGGCCCCACTCGCCAATGCCGTACCATAAAGTACGGTATACCGAATAGAAGAAAACGCCTAGTAAGACCAATGCCACGCCTAAGGCTCCCATCCAGCGAATATTCGGAGCGGCCTCTACTTGGTAGCAGATGTCTTGAGTGACGTCGTGGTACGTCTTACCACTCGTTACAAGTGGCTCGCGTACTGGTGATACGTACTGCATAGTAGTGAATATTAAAAGCTTAACTCTTTCTTATCAGACAATCGGTAATCTAAGCGTTCTCTTCGGCGGGGAAGAATTCAGCCGAACCATTGCGAATCTTAGTCAGGTACGTGATGTTAGGCTGCACGTTGATAGACTCCAGTACGTGGAAGGCGCGCTCACCATCCTCACGGCGCAGGAGCTGACTAAGGCGGGTAGTCGGGTCGCGCATATCACCGAAAACGATGGCCTCAGTGGGGCAAGACTGCGCGCAAGCTGTTACAATTTCTCCATCCTTGGGACGGCGCTTCTGCTTCTTAGCCTCTAATTTACCCAACTGGATACGTTGCACGCAAAGCGAGCATTTCTCCATCACGCCACGAGCACGTACTGTTACATCCGGGTTCAAGACCATGCGGCCCAGGTCAGTAAACATGTGGCCGTTGACGTCTTCGAACTTCTCGTTTGAGTAATAGGAGAACCAGTTGAAACGACGGACCTTATACGGGCAGTTGTTTGCGCAGTAGCGCGTGCCTACGCAACGGTTGTAGGTCATCTGATTCAGACCTTCGGAGCTATGCGTGGTAGCTAGTACCGGGCATACCGTTTCGCAGGGTGCGTGGTTGCAGTGCTGGCACATCATAGGCTGGAAAATGACCTGCGGGTTATCCGAAGGGTCTTCCATTGCCGCATAAGTCTTCAGCTTACCTTCCTTATCAAACTCATTCTCATGGTGGTCTGAGCTGTAGTAGCGGTCGATACGCATCCAGTGCATCTCGCGGCGGTTGATAACCTGCTGCTTGCCTACTACGGCAATGTTGTTCTCAGTCTGGCACCCGATTACACACGAGCCACAACCTATGCAAGAGTTGAGGTCGATAGCCATCCCCCAGTGGTGGTCGTTGTACTGGTAATCCTGCCACAGCGAAACCTTGTTGGGCTTCTCTAAGCCATCGGGTGTGGCAATTAGCTCGTACTCAGTTACTTCCTTGGGGTTTTCACGGTATTTAGCCAGCGTATTTTCCTGCACTACCTCATGGCGGTCCATGATAGTGTGGTGCGTTTGCGTCTGGGCAATGGGGTTGGTTGCGCCTGTTGGCTCCAGCGTTACAGTGTTATAATACAACACCGCCGAAGGTGTCGACTGCGCCAGAATAAAAGCATTAGCTCCTACTGAGTCACCTACTTTACCAGTTTTGGTGCGGCCATAGCCTACTGCGATGCTAACCGTACCATCTGCTTGGCCAGGTTGCACGAGCACGGGCACTTCGATGCTCTTACCGTTGGCGCTCACTTTCATTACGTCGCCCTGCTTCCACTTCTGCTCCTCGGCCATTTTACGTGGCACGGCCACGTAATTGCCCCAAGTAGCTTTCGAAATAGGGTCTGGCAACTCGTGTAAGAAGGGATTATTAGCTTCAACTCCGCCTTCACCAATACCAACTTTTTCGTATAGCACAGCTTCAATGCCTGCTTTGCTGCCGCCGCTCAAGCCACTGGTAGCGGCTGCTAAGCTAACCGGCTGCGCCGTGAAAGCCATCGTAGTGAGGGCTGAGCCAGTAGCCACTCCATCGTGCACCGCTTTGTCCCAAGCTGCTTGGAAACCACCGTTAGCACCTAACACGGTACGCCATCCATCTTTCAGGAAGTTGTAGTAGGTTTCACTCGAGCCGGCCCAGCGCAAAAAGGTTTCTTGAGCCTGGCGGGTTTTGAAGATGGGAGTGATAGCTGGCTGGCCAAGGCTAAGCGTACCGCGCTTAGGCTCGTAATCATTCCATGATTCCAACCAATGGTGGTCAGGAGCCTGGTATTGGCAAAGCGAGCCTGTTTCATCAAGCCGGTCATTCAGCGAAATGCTTAGTGCTGCTTTATTACCCTTCAGCGCTTCCTTAATCTCTTCACCACGAGGATGGTTGAAAACCGGGTTAGCGTGATAAAATATTACTGTACCAATTGCCCCAGACTTTAAGTCGTTAACAAACTGAGACATGCGGCCATCTTCACCTTGGCGCACGAATGACGGAACAGTGAGGCTCAACGTCGTATCTACGCTGCCTACCGATTGGTTGATGGCGGCAATTATTGTTTGCACAGCCGGGTCATTTGAACCCGAAACGACCAACGCAGCGCCCTTGTTGGCTTGTAATTCTTTAGCAGCCTGCGCTACCTGCTTTTGCACAGCTGCCGACAAGCCAGCAACCGAACCGCCACCCACAACAGCGTTGTACAGAGATACTGCTACTTTACCGAGCTCAGAAGGCTTAACTGGTACACGAACGTCGGCATTGGAGCCAGTGAGCGAGAGCGCGGTCTCAAACTGGAAATGCCGCGACATAGTGCGCTTATCAGTGCTCACCTTGCGATTGGTCACGTACTGGCGCGAGTATTCGACCGGCGAAATCCAGGTTCCCAGAAAATCGGCGCCAAGGCTTACGATAACGTTGGCTTTGCTAAAGTCGTAGGCAGGTAGCACGCCACCATTGGCTTGTAGCAAGCCCGAAGCTGAGTTCACATCATACATGATGTGCTCAAAGTTGCGCGATACGCCAGCTAGGGCTGCAATAGCCCGCTTGGTGCTCGGGCTGATAATGGTCGGTGATACAAGAACAGTCTTACCGCTTGTGCTGGCCAAGCCCGCACGTACTGCTCTATCAAGCTCCGCGTAGTCAGCTTGCTTGCCCTTAATCATAAAGTGCTGCAGGCGAGCACCATCGTACAAGTTGAGCACCGCAGCCTGCGCGCGAGCCGAAAGGCCACCACGGGTTACGGGCGACTCCGGGTTGCCCTCTAGCTTAATTGGCCGGCCATCCCGGTTTTTCACCAGCACGGCGTTGTAATCCGAGCCAGTGAAGTAAGTAGAAGCGTAGAAGTTAGAGATGGTTGGGTCAATCTCTTCTGGCTTATTGAGATAAGGAATGGCCTTGTGAACCGGTGTCTCGCAAGCAGCCAGCGTAGCAGCGGCTACTCCAAAACCCATAAGTTTTAGAAAGTCACGACGCGGAGCTACCGACGAGTCGTCGGGGCTACCTGCGCGACCTTCTTTAACCGGTAAAAAGTCGGGAAACTCGGCAAATGCATTCTTTGCAAACTCCGGCGAGTTATCCAGCTCTTCAATTCCCTTCCAGTATTTCATCTTATCAGTAATGAGACATTTGCAGTAAACCAAGGCCGGGGCAGCAACAATTAAGTCAGCCACTCCCGGCCCTGGTTCATGTCTTTTATAAAAGGCTTAGCTAAAAAATTAGTAGTGGCACTTCGAGCACTCCGTACCACCGTTCGACGACACGGTGAAAGGCACGGCGCTGTTCGACTTGTCGTGCAGTTTCACGAGGTTGTCGTAGTAGGCGTTGCCTTTCGTGTTGAGAGGCGTTTCGCGGTGGCAGTTGATGCACCAGCCCATGGTGAGGGCCGAGTACTGATACACAACCTCCATGTTTTGGATGGGGCCGTGGCAAGTCTGGCACTGAATACCGCCTACTTGCGTGTGCTGCGAGTGGTTAAAGTAAGCCAAGTCGGGCAGGTTGTGCACGCGTACCCACTGAATTGGTTGCTTACGCTCAATAGCGCGGTAGATTTTCTTGATTTCGGGCGACTCTGTTTTAATCTGCGAGTGGCAGTTCATACAGATGTTGGCCGAAGGAATGTTGGCCGACTTACCCTTGTACACTGACGTGTGGCAGTAGGCACAGTTGATTTGGTTTTCGCCAGCGTGAATCTTGTGGGAGAAGGCAATTGGCTGGGTAGGCTGATAACCCTGGGTTAGGCCCACTGCCATCACACTCTGCACCCCTGCGTAAAGCAGCACTAAACCGAACACAACACCTACGATACCACGCAAAGCTGACGATTGGTAGAGCTTATTCCAGTCGAAGCGCTGGTCGAGGATTTCCACGTCGCGACCGTCAAGGTCTTTGCGGCCTTGCAGCACGTCCTTCATCAGGTTGGCAATGATGGCGAGCGTTACTACCAGCACAATCAATACTACTACGAGCACGATGAGCAGGATATCGGTGTAGCCACCGGCGCTAGCGGCAGCGCCGCCACCAGCGCCAGTAGCATCCTTGCCATCGGCAGCAGCGGCATTGCCAGCGGTGACACCAGCAGTAGTTGCTCCACCGCCGCCCTCCTGCGAGGTAACCCAGGCAACGATACTCTTAATTTCCGTGTCCGACAGCTGAGGGAAAGCAGGCATTTGCTGCTTGCCATTGTCGTTGTACAGCTTTACGGCGTACTCATCACCACTGGCAATAACCTTGGCCGAGTTGTGTATCCACGGAATAATCCAGGTGATAGGGCGGCGCTTACTGATGCCAGCCAGCGCGGGGCCAACTACCTTGTCGTTAACCGCGTGGCACTGGGCACAGTTGTTCTTAAACAAGGCGTCGCCAGCGGCGATTGCGGCAGCGTCGCCGCCACCAGCGCCTGGGGCACCAGTGGGCGCGGCGGCGGCAGCCGTCGTAGCACCTGCCGCGCCACCAGGAGCCACGCCCTCTTTAGTGACAGTAGCGGTTTGGGCCAGGGCCGGAGCCGCCATGGCCAGAAATAATGCGAGCACCCACGAGCTGGTGCGTGATAGAAAGCTATTCATCATCCAAACGAACCGGTAAAAACGGATTGCGGGCGTACCCTTTCCGGGGTACAAATGTAGGCTACGAATTGCGGGCGGCAAAGGTAGAAAGGCCATTTTCAGGCTGCTTCGGCTTATTTGGAAGCATACTAAATAATGGTTTTGACCCCTATTTACGGCCAGCTTAGAAGTAACGTATTGACTGTATGACCAACCTGTTCTAAATGGTTTTGGTTTTACTTTTTGACAAAATCCTGTGGAGGTAATAGCTCGCATTTGCATCATGCAGAGAACTACGGCTCAGCTTTTTACAGGTGCTGAATGCGTAGTTGCCCTAGTGCCTTGCTAATACGGTAGGAAACCAGTACCTTTGCACCCCCAATTAATTTTTTTCACATTCATAATCAACCCCGTCAATGGACGTAAGAAATTACGAGACGGTCTTCATCCTCACCCCCGTGCTAAACGAGGGCCAGGTGCAAGAGACGGTCGAGAAGTTCTCGCAGGTGCTTAAGGA
>CAXTFI010000047.1:0-27151 GCA_964243255.1 uncultured Hymenobacter sp. | reverse complement strand
ACTTGCAGGCGGCCCAAATCGGTAGGGCCGTTGCAGGCAAAATTGGCGTCAACCGCGCCCTTAAAGGTCAGCAAAGCGGCCTGCGTATCGTTGCCGGTCGGGTTGGCAGGAGCGCTGCCGTTGTGCAGGCGCACGGTGCCGTTGTTCACGAAGCTGCCACTCACGTTCAGGCTGTGCGCCCCCGCCACGTTCGTAACGCCCAGGTTGGTGCCAGCACCTATCGTTATGTTACCCAGCACGTTAAACGTGCGGTTGGCGCTGGCCGTTTTGCCCAGGCTCAGCGTTACGTTGCCCCCGGCATTACCCGGCGAACTAGGTAGGTTAGGCTTCACGTACGTGGTGTTCACCAGCGTCAGGCTGCCCGTTAGCGTCAGGTCGTTGTCGAGCTGGGCGGTATAAGCCGTAGCCGTGGTATTGAGCAGGCGCAGGTTGTTGTACTGGCCCGCGGCCGGCTGCGGCAGGGCAGTTGGGCCCGCCGGCCAGTTATAAAACTCCACGGTACCCGTATTGGCATCGTCGAAGTCGTTGGTGGTAACCACCGGAAAGTAGGGCCGCCCAATGCGCAACGTGCCCTGGCCCGCCAGCCGGGGCAAGGGGTTGGCAAAACTACCCGATATGCCTGTGCTTGCAGTAGTCGTCAGGTCCAATACGCCGCCCCGCTGCACAGTAACGCTCGCCGGGGTAGCTGCTGCCGCAAGCGGCGCGCCGAGCGTGAGCACGTAGCTATTCGTCACCACCGCGTTGTCGCCACTGCCCGGTATTCGGGGTGCCACGCTGGTAGAGCCGGTGGGGTCAGTCGTCCAGGTAGAAGCAGTATTCCAATCGCCGGTGGTACCTCCCCCATTGAACGTATACAAGGTTTGCCCCATTGCCAGACTACTCCACAAAATGGCTAATAGTCCAAGTAGTAATGTTTTCATTGGAAAAAATTAACAGGAAAATAACAGGAAAGTCTTATTTGTGAATTTTGGAAATAATGCCTCACTATAGCTCCGGCGCAAAGTTGGTCAATTAAACCTGGTATAAAAAATTAGTCTGCTAAAAGAAAAATTAAATCTGTATTTAAGCTAAATGTCTGGATTTTATAAGGTCAAAATACAAAATAAACGCAGATATTTAACAGCCATCTCAATTGCATTATTCTTACACAACTTCACCTTTGCAGCTTCGCAGCCTACTTCATTGCCTGGTTTCGGGTAGCCACAAAAAAGCCCCGCCGGAAAATCCAAGCGAGGCTTTTGGTGGCCACCCGCGGCCGGGCAATAAGGTAGTCGTCAGGTCAGGCGCTGGTTGCGGGCGCTAGTAAATAGCCACCAGTTCCTCCCCCGCCGCGTTGCGGCTGGCGCGGTACATGCCCTCCGAGTTGAAGGGCAGCGCCAGGTTGCCGGCCGCATCCACGGCAATAAGGCCGCCCTCGCCGCCCACGGGGGCCAGCTTGTCGTGCACCACCACGCGGCAGGCCTCGGCCAGCGATAGCCCCTTGTACTCCAGGAGGCAGGCCACGTCGTAGCCCACCACGGCCCGCATAAAAAACTCGCCGTGCCCGGTGCAGCTAACGGCGCAGTGCCCATCGGCCCAGGTGCCCGCCCCAATGAGCGGCGTGTCGCCGATGCGCGAGTAGCGCTTGTTGGTCATGCCGCCGGTGCTGGTGGCGGCGGCCAGGTGGCCGCGCAGGTCGCGGGCCACGGCCCCCACAGTGCCTTTTTTCCAGTTGGGGTCGGCAGCCGGGGCTGGGCTGCCCCCAGCCGGGCTGGCGGCGTGGTCGAGCTGCATGCGGCCGGCCGCAATAGCCTCCTGCAGCTGGTCGAAGCGCTGCTGCGTGAAAAAATAGGCGGCTGGCTGCATGGGCAGGCCGTGCTCGCGGGCCAGGTCATCGGCCCCTGGATAGGCCAGCAGCACGTGCTCGGTGGCTTCCATAACGAGGCGGGCGGCGCGAATGGGGTTTTGCACCTGGCGCACGCCGGCCACGGCCCCGGCCCGGCGGCTGGCCCCGTCCATGAGGGCAGCATCCATCTCGTGGTGGCCCTCGTGGGTAAACACGGCCCCGCGCCCGGCATTAAATAAGGGGCAGTCTTCGAGGCTGCGCACGGTGGCCTCCACGGCATCGAGGGCGGGCGCGCCCTGGGCCAGTAGCCCCGTGCCGGTGGCCAGCGCCGCCCGCAGCGCCGCCCGGTAATCGGCTTCGAGCGTGGGCGTGAGTGAAGTGCGGGCAATGGTACCCGCCCCCCCGTGCAAAGCAAGAGCAAACATATTCTGATTAACCAATTAGTTGGGTTTCTTGCGCAAGAACGGCACTTTCTGCCCTTTCCGGTGGTTTAAGCAAGAGGCACAAGCAATAATTTATTGCCTATCAGGTAGTTGCCTTAACAAACACGCGCTATTTTTTTTAGCTAAACCAGTGGTAAGTGCCTGAAAAATGTTGCCTGACTACCCGCTTATTCAAGCGAAAACCTGGTCTGCTTCAGTTTTTTTTCGTAGGTTTGGCCTTTAGTTTTCTCCATTTCAAAATTCCCCTTTCCGATGGCATACGACGTAACCGGCCGCCTGCACGAAATCTTTGACGAACAGCAGGTTAGCGAAAAATTCCGCAAGCGCGAGTTCGTCCTCGAAGTGCAGGATGGCCAATATCCTGAGCAAATTAAGTTTCAGCTGGTGCAGGACAAAACGGCGCTCATCGACCCCTACAAAATGGGCGACGAGGTGAAAGTGACCTTCAACCTGCGCGGCCGGGGCTTTAACAAGAATGGCCAGATGCTGTACTTCACCAACCTCGAAGCCTGGCGCATTGAGGCAGCTACGGGTGGTGCACCCGCCGGTGGCGGTGGCGCCTACAGCCAGCAGCAGCCCGCTGCCCGCCCCGCCGCTACCCAAAACCAGAACCCTAGCCTGCAGGCTCGCCCCACGGCGCAGCCCATCGCCGGCGACGACGACAACGACCTGCCCTTCTAGACCGCAGATTCAAACGGATTTCGCAGATACGCCCACTGCGTGGGCTGACTGGTTTTTTGGTGTTGGGTGAGCTTTATGGTTTGCCTTGCTAGTGATTGTGCCGCTTCCTTTGCAGGGGGCGGCACATTTGCGTTCCAGGCTACGTTTGCTCACTATGAACTTACGCGCACTTATTAAGCAGGGCGAGGGCGAACGACTCGAATTTAAGAAGAAGACCACCCACCCTACCCGCATTGCGCGTACGCTGGCTTCGCTGGCCAACACCCACGGCGGCCAGGTGCTGGTAGGCGTGGAGGACGATGGCCGCATTGTGGGCGTGCGCGACGCGGAGGAAGAAATGTATCTGCTGCGCGAGGCCGCCGCCCACTACATCGACCCGCCCCTCACCCTGCACTTCCGCGAGCTGGAAACGGAGGATGAGCTTATTGTATTGATAGTCAGCATAGTCGAAAGTCAAACCAAACCCCACCGGGCCCAAATAACCCCCGGCGAATGGCGCAGCTACGTGCGCGTGCATAATGAAAGCGTGCAGGCCAGCAGCCTTACCGAGAAGGTGTTAGCCCGCGAGCAGCCGGAAAGCTCCTTTGAAAAACTGCCGCTCAACAAAGACGAGCTGCGCGTGCTCGACTACCTCCGTACCACGCAGCCCCGCATTACGGTAGCCCAGTATACCAAGCTCATCAACGTGAGCCGCCGCCGTGCCTACCGCACCCTCATCAAGCTGGTGCTGCACGGCTACCTGCGCTACCACGACAAAGAAAAGGAACCGTACTACACCACTGCTTGACCGCAGATTCAAACGGATTTAACGGATTTCGCAGATACGTCGCTGCGCTCCTCTACTACGCTAATCGAATTGATTTCCGGCAGGTGACAAAAGCAAAAAAGCTGCTCTTTAGAGCAACTTTTTTGCTTTTGTCACCTGCTCTCTTCTAGCACACTATGCGTAGCCAAGGAGCGCAGCGACGTATCCGCGAAATCCGTTTGAATCTGCGGTTTAGTCTTGTTTGCGGGCGCGGGCTACTTTTTTCTCGTCCTTTTCGGCTTTCTTTTCCTTGGTTGTCTTGGCAGGCTCTTTCTTTTTCTCTTTGCGGGCATCTTGGGCTTTGGCCATAAGTGAAAATAGTTGGGGGTGGAGGGAATAAAAACCTGGTTAAACCTGGTCGGCGCGGCAAATTAACGTAAGCTGGGCGGTTGATGTTGTGCGGCGATACGGGGCGATGTACGGCGATAGGGGACGATGTGCGGTGATGCTATGCAGGGCGCAGGCACTACGCGGTGGGCAGGGCCGGCCAGTAGCGCTCGCGCAAAATGCGCAGGTGGTGCTGCTCATGGCCCGCCGTGATAAAAAGCAGCGACCGCACCGTAACGGGGCCGCCGTTGGCGCGCCCGGCGCGGTCGAGTTGCCCGCCATTCAGGCCCGCAAAAAAGGCCAGGGTGGCGGCGCGCACGGCGTGGTATTCGGTGAGCAAGTCGCTCACGGTGCGGTCGTTAGCCTCGCTATTAGCCGCGTAGTCGTTCTGCTCAAACCCTGGCAGCTCCTGCGCGTCGGCGCGGGCAAAACGCAGGGCCCGGTAGGTGAAGATGCGCTCGGTATCAGTGATGTGCACCAGCATTTCCTTGGGCGTCCACTTGCCGGGGGCGTAGCGTAGCAGCGCCTGCGCCTCGGTGAGGCCCGAAAACTCGCGATGCAGCTCGGCGGCCTGCTGGCGCAGCTGCGCCAGGGGGTCAGACCCGGCGGGCACCAGGTCAATATACGCCTGGGTATAAGGCAGATAAGTACCGGGCGCGGGGCGGGCCAGGCTGGCAGTGGGGGCGGCAGACATAGCGGCAAAGGTAGCCGCCCGCTGCAGATACTGAAACTTCAGCTGCGCCGCGCCGCGGGGCCGACGGGTGAGCGGCCGGCCGCCAAGCCACCAGCGGGCCGGGCGCGGTTCGCGGGCGGCTGTCTCGGCCGCCGCCAACGCGTTGGTACCGAAGGCCCAGCGCAAAAAATCGGGCATAATGGTGCCCCAGGTATCGGGGTGGTGGTGGCCGCCGGGCACCTCCACGTAGCGCACGGCGGCGGCGGGCAGGCCCTGCGCAGCCAGCGCGGCCACCATATCCAGGGTATCGTCGATGGCGTCGATGATGCCGTTGTGGTTGCGGTCGGTGGTTTCGTCGTTGGTGCCGGTTTGCAGCCAGAACTGCTGGCCGGGCCGGGCCGGGCGGGTCGCTACCAGGCTGTGCATCAGGCGGTCGGCATCGGTGTAGCCGGCGTTTAGTCCCCGCCCCCGCCACCAAAATGAGCCGCTAAACACGCCCACCCGCAAAAAGGCCTCGGGGTGGTGCCAGGCCAAATCGAAGGCCATGAGCCCGCCCAGCGACATGCCCGCCACGGCCGCCGCAGCGGAGTCGGCCGTGGCGTGGTAATGGGCCTGCACGTAGGGCAGCAACTCCTTGAGCACGAAGGTAGTGTAGCGCCCGGCGCGGCTGCCCCGGCCCAGGTAGTCGGGCCGGGCGGCCACGCCGTATTCCTGCAGGCGGTCGGCCGCGTGAATGGCTATCAGCACAAACGGCCGCACCTCCCCCCGCCTATACAGGTGGTTAAGCGTGGCCGGCAGGTGCAGGCGCGCCAGGTCCTGCCCATCCTGCAGGTACAGCACTGGGTAGGGCTGCGCGGCCCGCGCCGAAAAGCCGGGTGGCAGCACCACATCCAGGCGCACTACGCGGCCCAGCGCCACCGAAAACAAAGACTCATCGCGCCGCACCACCACGGTAGCCCCGCGCGGCGACTGAAACTTGAAAACTGCCATTGGCTCGCAAATAAACACGCCTTGCCCTATTTTGAAGAAAAGTTGGTCGTTCGGTTTTCCTGCTTAGTTTGCGGTCGGTTCCGGCGCGCGTGCCATCCCCGCCGGTCCCTGCCTCTTGCACGAAGAATACCGCCGCTTCTACTCCCAGCACCTGGGCACCGACATGGAAATGCTGGTCGTGGGCGACTACGGCTATCCCATCCTCATTTTTCCTACTTCCAACGGCCGCTACTACGAGGCCCGCGATTTTCACCTCACCGCTTCGGTACGCTGGTTTGTCGAAAACCGGCTGATTAAGCTTTTCTGCATCGACAGCGGCGACAAGTGGAGCTGGTATGCCAAGCACCTGCACCCCGGCACCCGCGTGCACAACCACAGCCTTTACGACCGCATGATTAGTGAGGAGCTGGTGCCCCGCATTCAGCACGAGTGTCAGGTAGATAAAGTAGGCGTGGCCGGCTGCTCGCTCGGTGGCTACCAGGCCCTTAACTACGCCTTTCGCCACCCCAACCAGGTAGCGCATATGTTCTCGATGGGCGCGGCCTTCGACATTCGCATGTTTCTGGATGGGCACTACGACGAGCAGGCTTATTATCACAACCCGCTCGACTACATGCCTAACGCCCAAGACGATAACTTCTATAAGATGAACATCGTGCTGGGCACCGCCGAAGACGATTTCTGCAAGGGTTCCAATTACCAAATGTCTGAAATTCTCTCGCGTAAGGGCATCCCGCACCGCCTCGACGTGCGGCCGGGCACGCACGACTGGCCCGTGTGGCGCGATATGTTTCCCACCTACGTTTCCTCTATCTTTTAGGCAGTTACTTCCGTAAAAGCGTAAGAGCTTCAGCGCTTGCGCTTCCCCTACCCTTTCTATCTCCTTAGAACGCCTCATTCTTCCCTTAACCCATGAAAAAAATCGGCATCTTGTTCGGCCAGGAAAACAGTTTTCCCCAGGCCTTTGTGGACCGTGTTAACCAAAAAGCCGTTGAGGATATCACGGCCGAGTTCGTCAACATTCAGGAAGTAGAGCAGGCCGTCGCCACCGACTATGCCGTCATCATCGACCGTATTTCGCAGGATGTGCCCTTCTACCGCGCCTACCTCAAAAATGCAGCCCTCACCGGTACGGCCGTGATTAATAACCCGTTCTGGTGGAGCGCCGACGAGAAGTTTTTCAACAATGCCCTGGCCGTGCAGCTTGGCGTGCCGGTACCTAAAACCTTGCTATTGCCCAGCAAAGCCCGCCCCGACGACACCAGCGAAAACTCGTTTCGCAACCTCAGCATGTTCGATTGGGAGAAGGCCTTTGAGAAAATAGGTTTCCCAGCCTTCATGAAGCCCCACTCGGGCGGTGGCTGGAAGAGCGTGTACAAGGTCGATAACCCCTACGAAGCCTACCGCGCCTACGACGAAACCGGCCAGCTCGTGATGCTGTACCAGGAGGCAGTTGACTTCACCGACTATTTCCGCTGCTACTGCCTCGGCGGCAAAGACGTGCTCATCATGCCCTACGAGCCGCGCAACGCCCCGCACCAGCGCTACCAAACGGAGATGAAAACCCAGGGCGAAGACGGCCAAAAGCTGCTCGCTACCATCAAGGACTACGTGCTGCGTCTGTGCCAGGGCCTGGGCTATGACTTTAATACCGTGGAGTTTGCGGTGCGCGATGGTATTCCAATTGCCATCGACTTCGGCAACCCCGCCCCCGATGCCGACCTCAACTCGGTAGGCCCCGAAAACTTTGAGTGGGTAGTGGAGCACGCTGCCAACCTGGCCATTGCCCGCGCCCAGGCGCAAAAGCCCGGCCAGGACAATCTCACCTGGGGCACCTTTGTGCAGAAGTCGGCCCAGGCTACTGCCAACGGCCAGGGTAAAGGTGAGCTAACGGTAGGCTCTGCCATCCACGAAACCAACGACCTGGGCGCCAACCCACCCAAGCCCACTAAAAAAGCGGCCGCTCCCAAAAAATCAGGTGCGCCTAATCCCGAGCCCGCCACGGGCGCCGTGCCCAAGCCCCCTACGGCCGCTAAAGCCAGCCCGGCAGCCAAAGCTCCCACTACTCCCAAGAAGCCGACCGTTAAGTAGTTAGCTAATTTTTTATAAAAAGGGCTGCCATCGCTACTTGTTGGCAGCCCTTTTTATGCAGCCTCGCCTGGTGAGCAAGCCCCTGTGTCTTCTGTCTTTCACTTCCTAGTTAGCGCACTGATTATGCCCCGTCCCGTTTTTACCCTTGGTATTGAAGAAGAATTTCAAACCATCGACCCCGTTACGCGGGACTTGCGCTCGCACATGTCGAAAATTGTGGAGGACGGCAAAATCACGTTGCACGAGCAGGTGAAGGCCGAAATGCACGAGTCGGTAGTAGAAGTAGGTACTAACATTTGTAAGAATATTCACGAAGCCCGCACGGAAGTAGTGCACCTGCGCCGCCAAGTAATTGAGCTGGCCGACCGGGTGGGGCTAAAAATAGCAGCGGCGGGTACGCATCCGTTCTCGCGGTGGCAAGACCAACCCATCACCCCCGATGCCCGCTACGACAAAATAGTGGAAGAATTGCAGGAAGCCGCCCGCTCCAACCTGGTTTTTGGGATGCACGTCCACGTCGGCATCGAAAATCGTGATTTGGGCGTGTATATGATGAATGCACTCCGGTATTTCTTGCCGCACTTGTTTGCGCTCAGCACCAACTCGCCTTTTTGGGAGGGTCGCGAAACCGGCTACAAATCATTCAGAACCAAGGTATTCGAGCGCTTTCCGCGCACGGGTATTCCGGGTTTCTTCCACAGCGCCAGCGACTATGACGAGTTTCTTGCGCTGCTGATAAAAACCGGCTGCATCGACAACGGCAAAAAAATATGGTGGGATATTCGCCTCCATCCCTTTTTTGACACCATCGAATACCGCATTTGCGATATGATGATGCGCGCCGATGAAACCATTGCGGTGGCGGCCGTTATGCAGGCGCTCGTAGCCAAAATCTACAAGCTGAAAGAGCAAAACCTGAATTTTAGGGTGTACCGCAGCGCCCTTATCAAGGAAAACAAATGGCGCGCGGCGCGCTATGGCATTGCTGGTCAGTTGATTGACTTTGGCTCGGAAGAAGAGAAGCCCGCGCGCCAACTGATTCTGGAGTTACTGGATTTTATCGATGATGTGCTCGACGACCTCGGCAGCCGCCAAGAAGTAGAATACATTCTCAAGATGATGGAAATGGGTACTGGTGCCGACCGTCAATTAGCTGTTTTTCACCAAACCGGAGATTTAACTAAGGTAGTAGACTACATTTTGGCCGAAACCACGTATGGTCTCTAACTAGCTAGTACCAAAAAATTAGTCGTATTTTTGCAACTTGCTTAAGCCTAGCTAATTGATAATTAGCTGAAATAAACATTATTTTTATGAGTAAATTTAGAATTGCTATTCTAGATATGTACAATAATTTCCCTAACGAGGGGATGCGTTGTATTCGGCAGCTGCTACAACGTACCGAGTTGGTGCACCAGGTTGAGTTTATAGTTGACATTTTTAATGTTCGGGCGAATAATGAAATTCCCGGCCTTGCTTATGACATCTATATTTCGAGTGGTGGCCCTGGAAGCCCGTTGCCGTCAGACGAACCCTGGGAACCCCTGTATTTTGACTTTATCGACTCGCTATTTGCTTATAATAGTACCGCTGAGCGCAAAAAGCACTTGCTGTTTATTTGCCACTCCTTCCAATTGGTGAGCCGGCATCTGGGACTGGGAGAGGTGAGCAAGCGTAAATCGACTTCGTTTGGTGTGCTGCCGGTACACCTGACCACTACTGGCCACCTCGACCCCGTTTTTTCGCAGTTGCCAGAGCCATTCTACGCCGTTGACTCCCGTGATTACCAGCTCACTGATTTACACCCCGAACGGTTAGCCGAATTAGGGGTAGAAATACTTTGCCTGGAAAAAGAAAGGCCCCACATCCCTCTGGCCCGCGCCGTTATGGCCTTACGCTTCTCACCCGAAATTATTGGCACGCAGTTTCATCCCGAGGCTGATGGCGAGGGCATGCTGCGCTACATGCTCACGGCTGAGCGCAAGCAGCAGGTAATTACCACCTACGGCGAGGACAAATACCACGAGATGGTGCATTTATTGGCAGAACCTGAAACGATTGAATTGACGGAGTCTATTATTATTCCCACGTTTTTGCGGCGCGCCCTGGCTGCGCTGCGTGAGCCTGCCCTAACGTAGCCAACTGATTTTTTCATTGAAAAATACGCAGCGCGAATCAATAGATTCGCGCTACTTTTTTGCCTTAAAATACCACTGCTATGATACCCGCTTCCCGTCAGCTATTCAACGCGGCTTTCACTCCTCAGCGCTACCAGGAAATGCTAGCCAGCATGAACCAGGAGTTACCTGGGCAGCTGGATTTCAGGATAGCAGAAACGCCGGTATTTGTGCCGGCGGCGCTACGCGACAAATTAATTCAGGCGGGCCAGGATATTATTAAGGTGCTGCAACAAGCTGATTTCAAGCAGCTTACCGATGGTGCCATCCCCCCTAGCCAGCGCGTACCCAATGAAGATGCACATGCCGAATTTTTAACTTTCGATTTTGCCGTGTGCCGAAATTCGGCCGGCGAGCTAGAGCCTCAGCTTATTGAGATGCAAGGGTTTCCGTCGCTATACGCCTTCCAGGCATACCTGCCCGGCGTATTTGCTGCTCATTACCCCATCGCCGATACCGTTTCGCCTTTTATTGATGTCGCCGATGCCGCTGCTTACCATGCTAATTTACAAAACCTGATATTAGCCGGTGAGAATCCTGAAAATGTAATTCTATTAGAATTATTTCCTGAACAGCAAAAAACCCGGATTGATTTTGCACTATCTAAAAAATACTGGGGCATTGAAGCTGTCTCCCTGCCAGATATAAAGAAGCGGGGCCGGCAATTATTCTACGAAAAAGATGGCCGCGATATTTTAATTAAACGAATTTATAACCGCATTATTTTTGATGAACTGGAGCGCTACCCGAACTTACATTCCGAGTTTCATTTAACCGATGAGGTTGATGTAGCGTGGGTAGGCCATCCTAATTGGTTTTTCCGCATCAGCAAGTATACGCTGCCGCTAATTACCAGCTCTTTTGCACCGCCAAGCTATTACTTGGATAAGTTGGCCGAATACCCCGGCGATTTAGAGAACTACGTGTTGAAGCCTCTATTTTCGTTTGCGGGGGCGGGCGTTCGGCTGCATATCACAGCAGCCGACTTAGATGCGCTACCAGATAAGCAAAATTATTTGCTACAACGAAAAGTTAGTTACGAGCCCGTCATACAATCTCCCGATGGATTAGTAAAGTGCGAAATTCGCTTGCTTTACACCTGGCCCCGCTCGGAGGCCCAACCCAAATTAGTGGCCGGGCTGGCCCGCTTGAGCCGGGGCGAAATGATAGGCGTTGATTTTAATAAAAATAAGGATTGGGTAGGTGGCACTACGCCCCTATTTGAGCGGTAGCCCAACGTGCGCTGACAACTGAGCCAACTGCCGAACGCCTTGCCACGTATCAGGTAGTTACTGTTCGTATTAAAAGCCTGATTCCATGTCAACCCTTACCCAGCAAGGCCTTAAAATCTCTAAGAACGTTGTTTTCAACGTATTTATCAACCGGGCCACTAAATTACTGGGCAAGCCATTTAAAATAATTACCGTTTTAAATGAAACTGCTAATAAGCTGGCTGATAAAGAGAGCGAGGATAATAAGTTTAGGCAACTTTTTGAGGTGGCCCTAACGCTGGTGCGCCTAGTACGCAGCTACATCCGGGGCGAGTACCGCCAGATACAAACAACTACTATTATTTCGGGACTGGCGGTTCTTTTATACGTGCTGAGTCCCATTGACCTAGTACCGGATTTTATTCCGGTAGCAGGTTTTTTGGACGATTTGAGTTTGATTAGTTGGTTTGTCGGCAAATTTCAGGTAGAGATTGTGCGTTTTCGCGACTGGGAAAACCAAACCGCCCAGCCACTTGCCCCGGCGCTTGCTCAGGGCGACCCAACTCTGCCCGCCATAGCTGAACTAGGTCACTCGTAATTTTTGATAGAAAGTATTTACCACGAGGTAATTATTTTGGTTTTTATTTAAGTAGCAGTTACGCGTGGTTTTTCGTATTCCTCTCCTTGCTTTTCTTCTTGCTGCGGCCTGCAGTTGGGCGCTGCCCTCCCCACCTACCCCACTCACCACGCAGCTGCTCACTACGCGACTGATAACAGCCATCCAAACGCTTAAGTCAATGCGCTGCAACGCGGAAGCGATAGAACGCATTGACAATAAAACCTCCCCGGATTATACGACGATGAAAATCACGTTTAATCCTTACCGCGTTTATTTAAAAAACCAGAAAGGTGTGGAAGTTTTATACGTTACGGGCCAGAATGACAACGAGGCCTGGGTATACCCGGCGGCCTTTCCGTATATTACGCTTAGCCTCAATCCCCAGGGAGCCCTTATGCGTAAAGGCCAGCATCACACGGCGTTGCAGGCAGGATTTGAAACCATTGCCACTTTATTGGGCGGACCCGATGGCCGGGGTGAGAATGCCTTTAGCCGGTCCTTTCGCTACGCAGGTGATAGCACCGTGCACGGCAAGCCGAGCTATATTCTGCGCTCCGACTACTCACAGTTTCGCTACATAACCTATCGGGTTGGTAAAAACGAAACTATTACTTCAATTTCTGCTCGTTTTAGCTGCGGAGAATACCGAATTATAGAGCGCAATAAGCTGAGTGTTGACAGCAAGCTGACCGAAGGCCAAATTTTACAGGTACCTAATTCGTATGGCCGGCGGGTAGTGGTAGTTGTCGATGCGGCGACCTATTTGCCTTCGTCGGTTACGGCTTTTGATGACAGGGGCTTATATGAGAAGTATTCCTTTCTGAATGTCACCATAAATCAGCCGATTCCACTAGCAGAGTTCAGCAAAGAGTATAAAGGCTATAAACTGTAACCCCTGTTAACACGGGCTTTTCGAGCAGTGCGCTACCATTAATAAACAAAAAAGGCTGCCCACTTAGGCAGCCTTTTTCACGTCTATAAAACTCAATAAATTCGTATTATACCGTATTACTCCATGCACTAGCGGCGCATGGTTTTCTCAATAGAATCCCACATTTCCGGCGTCAGGGCTCCTAGTTTATTAAATTCGCCGGCGCCGTTAAGCCACTCGCCACCGTCGATGGTTACGACCTCGCCGTTGACGTAGGCCGAAAAATCAGATACTAGGTAGGCGGCCAAGTTGGCCAGTTCCTGGTACTGGCCCACGCGCTTGAGCGGCACGCTGGCGGCGGGGTCGAGCTGGCTGGCCAGGGGCTCGGGGAAAAGCCGGCTCCAGGCACCTTCGGTAGGAAATGGGCCGGGCGCAATGGCGTTGGAGCGGATGCCGTACTTGGCCCACTCCACGGCCAGCGAGCGCGTAATGGCGAGCACGCCCGCCTTGGCCGCGGCCGAGGGCACTACGTAGGCCGACCCCACCGAGGCATAGGTAGTCACAATATTGAGGATGGTGCCGGGCTGCTTATCGGCTATCCAGCGCTTGCCCACGGCCAGGGTACAATTGTAGGAACCGCGCAGCACAATGTCCACTATCACATCAAACGCCTTGTGGCTCAGGCGCTCCGTGGGGCTGATGAAGTTGCCCGCGGCGTTGTTAAGCAGCACATCAACACGGCCAAACTCCTCATAGGTACGCGCCAGCATGGCTTCTACCTCGTTGTATTTGCGTACGTCGCAGGCCACGGCCAGCACGCGGCCACCCGTTTGCTGCCGTAGTTCACCTGCCGTTTGTTCCAGTACATCGAGTTTGCGGCTCGTGATGGTCACGTTGGCTCCTAATTGCAGGAAATAAGTGGTCATGGCCCGCCCAAGCCCGGTGCCGCCGCCCGTCACAATTATGGTTTTACCGGCCAAAGCGTTGTCGCGTAGCATAGGTTGTGCGAAGGAATTTGTCATTAGTTTTTGGTGAAGCAAGTGCTTGCCAGTTGATGGGAGTCCCGAAGGTAAGTAATCACTTCTTCACCGTATGGCTTTGCTACATTTATGTGCAACTTGCATCCTTTTAGCATAGCGAACTAGTATTCAAGCTTAATTTTTATGTCTGTTACCCCCGTTGCAAGTGCCCTTGCTTCACCCGCCACCGTTGCCGTCTTAGGATGCGGCTGGTTGGGCCTCCCTTTGGCAAAGCACTTGCTGGCCGCCGGCCACCGCGTACTGGGTACCACTACTTCCCCCGAGCAACTACCCCTACTGGCGGCTGATGGCATTGAGGCTCAATTACTTCAGCTGGGCAGCGACTTCTCGGCCGCCGATGAGGTTCGCCTCACTAGCCTGCTTAGCCAGGCAACTATTCTGGTGCTGAACGTGCCGCCGCGCGCCGCCGTGGCGGGCGGCTACCCGCAGCTGCTGCGGCCCGTGCATCGGGCCGTAGCGGCGGCGCGGGTGCAGGCCGTGCTTTTCGTTTCGACTACCGGCGTTTACCCCGATGAGCCGCGCCTGATGCGCGAAACGGAGGCCGTGAGCACCCGCGACGCGGCGTCTGACGTGCTGCGCACGGAGGGGCACTTTGTGCCGCGCTACGGGCAGTGGAAGAGCACGGTGGTGCGCTTGGGCGGCCTCATTGGCCCTGGCCGGGCGCCGGGGCGTTTTCTGGCTGGCCGCCAAAACCTGCCGCAGGGCGATGCACCCACTAACCTGCTGCACTTAACCGATGCGGTGGGGGTGCTGAGCACCATCATCAGCCAGGATATCTGGGGGCATACCTTCAACGTTTGCGCGCAGTCGCACCCGCTGCGGCGCGAGTTTTACCCGGCCGCCGCCACGTATATCGGGCTGGAGCCGCCCACCTTCCAGAACGGGGGAACCAGCAATAAAATCATAGATTCCAGCCGGTTACGCAACCTGGTACCTTATCCATTTCAGCACGATGACGTGCTGGCGGCCCTCCCCTACTGCTAGGTAGCGAGGCGGGGGTTTTACCTTTGGGTATGTCGTCGCCTGGTTTCGCTGTTTTATCCCTGTCCTCTCAACCAGTTGTTGCAGTGCTGGGCGGCGGGGCGGCGGGCTTTTTTGGGGCCATCGCCTGCGCCGAGGCCAACCCGCAGCAGCTGGTTTACTTACTCGAAAAGAGCCCTAAGCTGCTGAGTAAGGTGCGCGTATCGGGCGGCGGGCGCTGCAACGTGACGCACGCCTGCGAGTCGGCCGCGCAGCTGGTGCAGCACTACCCGCGCGGGGGACGGCAGCTCAAGGAGGCCTTTCGGCAGTTTGGCGTAGCTGATACCATCGCGTGGTTTGCCAAGCGCGGCGTGGCCCTCAAAACGGAGGCCGACGGCCGCATGTTTCCGACCACTGACAGCAGCGAAACCATTGCCCGCGCCCTGGAGGAGGCCGCCCGCCGCGCCGGCGTGCGCGTGCTCACGCGCACCGCCGCCGAGCAAATCACCGTCCTGCCCGATGGCCACTTTAGCCTAACGCTCAGTGGCGAAGGCAGCGCCAAGCTAGGCCCGGAGCTGCGCGTGAGCCGCCTGCTGGTGGCCACGGGCGGCAACCCCAAAGCCGTGGCCTACGACTGGCTCCGGGCCCTGGGCCATACCATTGCCGAGCCGGTACCGTCGCTGTTTACCTTCAACGTGCCGGCCTCGCCCCTGCGCGAGCTCCCTGGCGTGAGCGTGCCCCACGCCCGCGTGGTGCTGGCCGGCGAAAAGCTGCAATACGAAGGCCCGCTGCTGGTTACGCACTGGGGCGTGAGCGGGCCGGCCGTGCTCAAGCTGTCGGCCTGGGGCGCGCGGCGCCTGCACGAGCTGGGCTACCACGGCACGGCTCTCATTAGCTGGGTGCCCACCCACACCGACGAAACGCTGCGCCTCTGGACCCAAGCGTTTCGCTTGGAGAATGGCAAAAAGCAAGTGGCCGCTCACCCCCAGTTTGGCCTGCCCACGCGCCTGTGGCGCACGCTGGTGGTTGAGGCCGGCGTGGGTCCCGAAACCCGCTGGAACGAAGTGCCTGCTAAAGCCCAAGGCCGCCTGCTGGAGCTCCTGTTGCGCACCCCACTGCAGGTGCAGGGCAAAACCACGCATAAGGATGAGTTTGTGACCTGCGGGGGCATTCCTCTCCACGAAGTCAACCTCACTACCTTCGAGAGCCGCCGCGTACCGGGGCTCTACTTCGCAGGCGAAGTACTTGATATTGACGGTATTACGGGCGGGTTTAATTTTCAGGCAGCCTGGACGACTGGCCTGCTGGCGGGGCAAGCCATGGCCAAAGTGGACCAGCCCGTAAGCTGAGGCGTTGGCGGGAGTAAGCGCGAAAAATAAGGGGTGCTGGAGCGGCAATAGAGTGGCATAAAATTGGGGCATCTGCGGCCCCACTGTAACCCTGCGGGCAATTGACTAGTAAACTGCCTCACCTTTCCAACTTACATTCCTTTTCCAATCATGGAAGCCAAAGCCACCCAAACCGCCCTCAACGCACTCATCACCGTTCTCAAAGATGGCCAGAAAGGCTACGCCGATGCGATGACCGATGTGAAGGACCAGCACCTGAAAGACCTGTTCAAGAAGTACTCGGCCCAGCGCGCCAGCTACGTGACGGAGATTGAAGACCAGATGTTTAAGCTTGATTTACATCCCGATACCAACGAAGGCTCGTCGGTAATTGGTGCTATTCATCACGCTTGGATTGACTTGAAATCTGCCGTAACCGGCCACGACAACCACGCCATCCTCGCCGAGTGTGAGCGTGGTGAGGATGTAGCTAAAAAGGCTTACGAAGAAGCTAGCAAGGCGCAAGACCTGCCTGCTGCCCTCAAAACCGTTATCGAGAAGCAGTCGCAAGGCATCCTGGCCGCCCACAACGAAATTAAAGCCCTCCGCGATTCGACCGCAGATTAGAACGGATTAAACGGATTTCGCAGATACGGCCGCTGCGCGGCCTGACTCGCAATCTTTTTTCGTTAGCTTTAAACAACAAAAAAGGCGCTCATTTGAGCGCCTTTTTTGTTGTTTGCTTTCACTTGCTTTAGTTAGCCAAGAACTCAAAAGAAAAAGAAAACTAGTAGTCAGCCCGCGCAGCGGGCGTATCTGCGAAATCCGTTTAATCCGTTTGAATCTGCGGTTTATTCGCCGCTGTCGCGCTTGCTTTTGTAGCTGCTGCCACCGCCTTGGCCACCTTTGTAGCCACCACGCTGGTAGCCACCGCCTTGACTACCGCCGCGGTCGCCACCGTAGCTGCTACCGCCTTCGCGGTTGCCGCCTTTGTAGCCACCACCGTAGCTGCTGCCGCCTTCGCGGCGGTCGCCGTAGCTGCTGCCACCGCGGTTGCCACCACCAAACGGCGGGCGGCCACCTTCGCGGCGGTCGCCGCCGCCGAAGCCGCCGCGACGCTCACCACCCCCGAAGCCACCTTCGCGGCGCTCGGGGCGGTTGGTGCCTTCTTCCTTAGCGGCCGCGTCCTGCACCGGGGTAGCGATGCTGAACGTAACCGGCTGGCCCTGAATGCTGCTGCGGCCCAGTTGGCCCACAATCTCCTCGGCAAACTCGTTTGGTACCTCTACAAAGCTGAACTTGTCGTAGAGAGCAATATCGCCGACTTTGTTGCCGGGCAGGTTGGTGCTCTCGCCAATCAAATCGACTACATCGCGGGGGTGCAGGCGGTCCTTCTTGCCCATGCTGATGAACAAGCGGGTGTAGCCGACGCGGGTAGCGCCTTTTTCACGGCTGGCATCGAGGCTCTGCTCGTTGCGCTTGTCCTCCTTCATGTTCATCTTGAGCAGCGCGGCGGCGATGTCAAGCGAAGTGATTTCCTCGCTTTGGTCGAGCAGGCGCTGCACGCGGCCGATGTACTTGTCGAGGTTGCCCTTCTCCACTACTTCCTTAATCTGGTTGAGAAACAGGGTGGTTTTCACTTCCGATACGTCGGCGAACGACGGCACTTGCGCCAGCTTAATGTCGGCCTTCGTAAAGCGCATGATGTCGCGCAGCTTATAGATGTCGCGGCCACTCACGAAGGTGAAGGCGCGGCCATTCTTACCAGCGCGGCCCGTGCGGCCGATACGGTGCACGTAGTATTCCTCGTCGGCGGGCAGGTCGTAGTTGAATACGGCCTCTACATTGTCTACGTCGATACCGCGGGCGGCAACGTCGGTAGCCACCAGGATTTCGAGCGTGTTTTTGCGGAATTTATCGAGCGTGTTCTGGCGCTGCTGCTGGCTCATGTCGCCGTGCAGGCCGTCGGCGAAGTAGCCTTTGGCTTGCAGGTCGGCCACAATCTCGTCTACCATGCGCTTCGTGTTAGCGAAGATGATGGTCGATTTCAGGTTGTACATGTCCATGACGCGGGTCAGCACATCCTTCTTCTGCGGGCCGCGCACTTCGAAGTAGCTCTGCTCGATATTGGACACCGTCATTTGCTGGTGGTTGACCTTCACTACCTGCGGGTCGCGCTGGTACTTCTTGGTCATGTCCATAATCGGCTTGCTCATCGTGGCCGAGAAAAACACCGTCTGGCGATTCTCGGGCATCTTGCTGAGTACAAACTCGATATCCTCGCGGAAGCCCATATCGAGCATTTCGTCGGCTTCGTCGAGAATGATTTTGGTCGCCTTATCGAGCTTCAGCGTGCCGCGCTCGATGTGGTCCATTACGCGGCCAGGAGTACCGATTACGATTTGCACGCCGCGCTCCAGGGCGCGGAACTGCCGGTCGTAGGACGAGCCGCCGTAAATCGGCACTACGGCCAGGCCTTTCTTATACTTGCCCAGCTTCTGGATTTCGCCCGAAACCTGCACGGCAAGCTCACGAGTGGGGCAAAGCACAATTACTTGTACGTCACGGCTTTCGCCGTCTACACCCTCGATGGCGGGAATGGCGAAGGCCGCCGTCTTGCCGGTGCCCGTCTGGGCCTGGCCGATAACGTCTTTGCCAGCGAGCAGCACGGGGATGGCGGCCGACTGAATGGGCGAGGCTTCCTCGTAGCCCATTTCGGTGATGGCGCGCTGCACCTCAGCGGAGAGGTTAAGCTCGTCGAAGCGGATTTTGGCTTTGTCGACGGCTTTGGTGGGGGTAGTTTCTACTTGTTCGGTATCCATGTCGGAACGGAATAGGTTGATGGGCCACCTGGTTTTCCAAAACCTGGGCAGCTTGTGGGGAATGAGACTACGCTCTGAAAACAGCCGGCTCAACAGCGGCGGCGCTTCTTCCCCCTCAACCTTCCTACTAACGACAAGGCGGAAAAAATACGACCGATAAAACGGGAAACTACTCGGCAGCCAATTACTTACTCTGGGCCACCCCGGCCACTCAATGGGGCCGTTCTCAAATGCGGGTGCAAAGGTACGTATTTTATTTGGAAAAGGCTACTATGACTGCCGTAAATCTTTTATTCTCCTAGCTTAGGGTGAGTGTAGAGACGCATCCTTGCGTCTTATCCGGTGAACGACACCCGAATGGCGCGAACGCTGAGACGCAAAGATGCGTCTCTACACTCACCCTAGCTAGTACGCCCGGTACCGCGCGCATCAACCTATTGCTTGAAAATCCAGTGCGCATAAAAAAAGCGCCTTCCCGCATGGGAAGGCGCTTTTTAGTAGTACGAATGGTACTTGCTCTTAGAGCAATGACACTTTCACGGCATTCGGACCTTTGCGGCCCTGCGCTTCTTCGTACTGAACTTTGTCTTTTTCTTGTAGCGACTTGGCGTCTACTAGGTCGGTGACGTGGACGAAAATGTCTTGGCCAGTCTCGTCGTTTTTGATGAAACCAAATCCTTTGGTCTCATTGAAGAATTTTACCGTTCCGGTCGGCATAATAAAAAAAATTTGGGGTGTCGTCAAGGCCCAGTGGCTAGCTGGGGACCTTGGATGCTAACACACCGGAGCGGACCGGAACAGCACCACAGAGCCTTGAGTTGCGCCAAAGATAGACAAAATACCCGAACTTTGTCGTGCTTAAAAAAAACTTATGGACACTCCCGAAACCCCGCCGCAGGCTTACAGTCACGTCTTTACCGTTGCAGGGTCGGACATCGACCAGCTCGGCCATGCCAACAACGTGGCCTACGTGCGCTGGGTGCAGGATGTGGCCGCCGCGCACTGGCACCACCTCTACCCGCCCACCGCTACGCTGCCACCCCAGGTGTGGGTGGTGCAGGAGCACCGTGTGCGCTACCTGCGCTCGGCCTACGCCGATGACGAGCTACGCGCCAGTACCTGGGTGGCTGATGTGAAGGGCGCCAGCTCTAGGCGCCTCACCCGCATTGAGCGCGTGGCTGATGGGCAGATGCTGTGCGCCGCCGAAACCCAATGGGTGCTGCTGGATGCGGGCAGTGGGCGGCCGGTGCGGGTGCCGGGGGAGGTGGCGGCGCGGTTGATGCCAACGGAAGATACTTCAGTTAATTAGCTCTGTAGTAGCCATTATCCAGAACGCAAGAATGCAGGCTACAAGAGCAAACCCCAAGGATATCTTTAAAAATTTTCTACTCATCCCCGGCTGGTCTCCTCTAATAAACCCGAAAGCTCTCGCCACCCAACTGCCCAGAATTAACACGACCTCAGCAAACATAAAGGCAGCTGCGAAAAAAATAGGAACTGCGATAGGCAAGGCTATCATCGCTTGACCTAGTATCAATAATCTCATAAAGTAAGCAGTTTTATTAGGCGAGAGCTTGGTCAAGTTGACTTTGTGTTATCAGACAATCTGAACAAACAAAAACATTTATGACGCAGCAATCTGCTAAATCATACTCGTCTCCTATTGAGTCTACTATCGCGTAGCAAATCATTGCATTGGTTGTTTGCAACTTGAACAAGCTGGGTATTCCACTCCCTCTTCTATCACCGCTTATCGCACTTGCTCTAGTCTGTTTTGACGATAACATCAAAAACACCATTATACTAAGTTTACACAAAAGCCTCATAAAGGTCAAAAATCAATTAATGCCTGCCCCCTTCCGCATCTATTCCGCCTCGGCCGGCTCCGGCAAGACGTACCAATTAACGAAAGAATACCTGAAGCTGGCGCTGGGCTACCCGCAGCCGGCCGACCCCACGGGCGAGCGCAGCTACCGGCCCGATTATTTCAAGAGTATTCTGGCGATAACCTTCACCAACGACGCGGCGGGCGAGATGAAGGAGCGCATTGTGGGCGCACTGCGCCGCTTTGCACAAGATGCTGACGGCAAGCAAGATAGCTTATTAACGGAGGTGGCGGCCGAGCTGGCGCAGGAGGACCAACTGCCCGGCTATTTGCGCACGCCGGCCGAGTGGCAGCGCGAGGTGCGGCGGCGGGCGGCGGCCACGTTTCGGCTGGTGCTGTATCACTACGCCGACTTTGCGGTGAGCACCATCGACTCGTTTGTGCAGCGCATTGTTACGGCTTTTACGCGCGAGCTGGGGCTGCCCGCCACATTTGAGGTAGAGCTGGATACCGACAGCGTGCTGCGCTCGGCGGTGGCCGCGCTGCTGGATAAGGTGAACCGCGACCCGCAGAGCAAGCTGCTGAGCCAGACCCTGGCCGACTATGCGCTGGGGCAGGCCGAGCAGGGCCGCAACTGGAACAAGCTGCCCGACGAGCTGCTGGAATTTGGCCGGGCGCTGTTCAGCGAGAGCGTGCACGAGGCCGTGGCCCAGCTGGGCCAGAAGACGATGGCCGACTTCCGGGCGCTCGACCAGGATATTCGCGCCCGGCAGCGCGCCGCCGAGGAGGCCGTGCGAGCCCAGGCCAACCGCGCGCTGGCCGTGCTGGCCGACGCCGGCATCGAGGCCGAGCACCTGGCCAGCGGCAGCGGCGGCATCTACGGGCACTTCACCAAGTGGGAGCGCTGGCTGAGTCCGCCCGAAAAAGACGGGATTTTTCCGACGGCCACGGCGCGCAAAACCCTTGACAGCGGCAAGTGGTGGAGCGACAAGGGCAAAAAGGCCGGCCTGGTGCCCGCCATTGAGGCTGCTCAGCCCGAGTTGGAAGCCGTTTTTAACGAGCTGCTGGAACTGCGCTTGCAGCACCTGCCCGGCTACGTGCTGTTGGGGGCGGTGCAGCCGTTTTTATTCCACGCCTCGCTGCTGAGCGAATTAAATAAACTGGTGGAAGAAATCAGCCGCGAGCGCAACGTGGTGTTGATTTCGGAATTCAACCGGCGTATTGCGGCCATCGTGCTCAACGAGCCGGTGCCGTTTATTTACGAGCGGCTGGGCGAAAAATACCGACACTTATTAATTGACGAGTTTCAGGACACGTCGGTGCTGCAGTGGAATAATTTATTGCCGCTGGTAGAGAACGCGGTGGCCAATGGTGGCCTCTCGCTGGCGGTGGGCGACGCCAAGCAGGCCATTTACCGCTGGCGGGGCGGCGAGCTGGAGCAGATTCTGCGGCTTTACCAAGGTGACACGAATGCCCTGGCGGCGCGGGCGCGGGATGCCGACATGCGCCGGCTGCTGGACGAGCGATATTACACCTTGCAGCAAAACCTGGAGCCGCATTCGCTGGCCGTTAATTACCGCAGCGAGCCGGCGATAATTGGGTTTAATAACGAGTTCTTTTCGTACGTGCGCGAGCGCAGCGGGGAGCACGAATTAGTGCAGGGGATTTTCGAGCCGGGCTTTCGGCAGCAAACACCTGGGGGTAATTTAGAATTTGGAATGAAGAATGAGGAATTACCGATTACTAATTCCTCATTCTTCATTCCAAATTCTAAATTCCCTACGCCTGGTCACGTTGAATTATTATTCACCCAGGATGATGCGCCTGCCCGGCGCTATGCCCCTACCACCGGCCAGTACCTGGCCGACGCTCTGCCCGGTTACCCAGCCGAGGCGGTACTCGACTACGCCGAAAGCACCTGCTACCTGGCCTTGCAGCTGGTGGAGCAGGCCCTGGCCGATGGCTACCACCTGCGCGATGTGGCCGTGCTGTGCCGCACCCGCCGCCAAAGCCGCTTGCTAGCTAAGTTCTTGAAAGAGCGGGGCTTCCCGATTATTTCGGCCGATTCGCTGGCTTTGCAGTTTGCCGAGGTGGTGAACCTGCTAGTGGCCGTGATGCGGGTGCTGCACCAGGGCAGCGACACCCTGGCGCGGGCCGAGGCCCTGCTGCTGCTGGATAAAGTGGTGCGCCGCCTGCCCCCTACTCCGGCGCGGGCGCGGCACATTGCCGAAGTAGCCAATAAGAAGGAGAGCAGCAAGCCCTTTTTTGAAGAATTGCGCAGCCTGGGCTTCGACGTGGCCGAAAATAAAACGGGTAACTTGGGGCTGTACGAATTAACCGAGAAATTAATTGGCATTTTTGGTTTGCTGGGGGCCAATGCGGAAAGCGATTACCTGTTTCGCTTCCTGGATTTGACGCTGGAATTCAGCTTGAAATACGGGAATAACCTGGGTAATTTTCTTACCCATTGGGACGAGCGAAAAGGCACGCTCAGCATAAATGCGCCGGGCGGGGCCGATGCCGTTACCATCACCACCGTGCATAAGGCCAAGGGCCTGGCGTATGGCATTGTTATCGTGCCGTTTGCCGACTGGTCGCTGGTGCCCCACGCGGGTGAGCTGCTGTGGGGCCGCCTCGAAACGGCCGAAAAGCCTCTGCCCGAGCTACCCGACGTGGCCGTAGTGCGCCTCAATAAAACGCTAACCTACACGCCGTTGGCTGAGCAAGATGCGCAGGAGCGCGAGAAAACGCTGCTTGATGGCCTCAATACGCTCTACGTGGCGTTTACCCGGCCCCGGCACCGGCTTTATATTTTGAGCAAAACGCCCGCCGAACCCAAGAAAACTACCGGCGAGCTGCCCCTCACGGCAGCCGCGGAGCCCGCCGCTGCCCAAGGCCCCGCCCGCGACGTAGCCGACCTGCTGGCTGGCTACCTGCGCCAACTCGGTCAGTGGCAAGCCGATAGCACCAGCTTTGTTTTGAATGCGGGCACCGTGGCCAAGCCGAATACTACCAACGACAGATTTCAAACTTCAAATTTTCCCCTCACCAACCTGGCCTCGACGCCCTGGCCCGAACGCCTTAAATTACGCCGCCACGCTACCACCGTATTTGATTTTGATGAGCAGGAAAAGCTGGGGGAGCTGAACCGCAAGCTGCACTACGCGCTGCGCCGGCTGCTATCGGCCCAGGACCTGGGCCGCACGCTGCGCCAGCTCGTGGCCGAAGGCGTGGTGAATCAGCAGGAACGACCGGCGCTGGAAGCGGGCCTGACCCAGCTTTTGGCTAACCCGCGCCTAGCGCCGTATTTCGCCGAAAACCTGGCCGTGGAAACGGAGCGCGAAATATTGATTGGCGGCCGCACGCAGCGCACCTACAAGCCCGACCGCATTGTGTTTGGCCCCGGCACCAGCCGCGCCGAGCAAACGGTGACTATGCTGGATTTTAAATTGCCACCGGCGCAGGACATTCACAAGATTAGGCTGCGCGACTACGGCAACTTATTTCGGGAATTAGGCTACCCTGATGTGCGCGGAATTATTTATTATTTCGGGTTGGGCGAGGTGGCGGAGGTGTAGGTTCCGTTGCTTATTACTGAACGTATTGATAGCGAAGCTGCTGGGTTATGGTATCAACGTAAAAGGCAGAGCTGTTTTGCTCGTTGGGAATCTGAAATCGCACTTCGTTTGGTCGCTTGGGGAATTTAAATTTCGGTAATTTCCGCAAACTAATTTTAGAAGTCAATTGTGGCTTGTCCTTAAAAATAAGTCGTAGCGATTGCCGCTCCGTATCGACCAGATAATACGTTTTGGTCTGCCATACGTAGTGGCGGGGCACAGTATAGCCAAGGGTTTCGTAGTAGCCATCGTAGCGGAAGCTAATTAGCACTTTTCCCGTGCGAGCCGAGAGGATGAAGGCATTGGGAGCGTGACGGTAGCGGGCAATAGGTGCTTTATAGTATTCCTGCGACGTTTGGTGAACGGTCACAAAATCGTACACGGTAAGCACGGTGGTGTCGCTCAGAAACCGGGCGGCTACCAACAGGCCATTCGGCCTGCTCAGGCTTTGACGACGGCCGCTGGGCAATAGCAACTCCTGGCACGTCAGGAGCGCCCGGCCGTCGGGTGACTGCTGCATTTGGCAGTCAGAGCCGCCCCCACCGTATGCGTTATTGCGCTTCAACTGCTGCACCTTGCCTGCTAGGTCCAGCGCTAGCAGCGCGTCCTCGGCCCAATCAGTACCATCAACCGCGAATACCTGTCGAAATAAAAGCAAGCCGCGCGGCGCATCATACCCCACTAATTCTGGCTGAATAGCCATGCTTTCCACTACCAGTTCCTTACCCATAGCCCGGTAAAAAGCAGGCTTTCTAACTGTGCGCTTAAACTGCAGTCGGCCCGCCGAATCGCGGAGGGCAATGGTGTATTTTACATCAAAATACTTTAGTATGGGTGCCGCAGCTTCCGCGGCGCTATCAGTGGCAGTAACTACCGGCTCATCCGCCTCCAATTGCTGGCTGCTATCGGTTTGGGCCGTTAGGTGCAAGTGGTAGCGCCGCGTTGCTATTTTCAGCACCGTATCGGTAGGCACAGTACCAACTTCGGGGAGCCAACTTACGTCAAGTGTATCAGGCGGCCGAGGCTTTGGTTTCGCCAGCTCTGGTTTCGCCACCGGCTCTGGCGGCCTGGGCACAGTGGGCCGGTCCTGAACGCGGGCTACGGGCCGGCGCGATTCGCAGCCAGCAAGCAGCCATAGACCAGCAAGCAGCCATAAAACTGAGTAGCAGGCAAAAATTAAGCGCATAAATGGTTTTCTCGGGGAGGCGCTAAATTAGGGCACTACTTTCGCAGCGCAACGCCCACCCCGTGCAGCCCGTCTATAACAAAGCGGCTACTTTTAGGGCCGCTTTTATTCTTGCTGATGCTTCCCAACCAACTTGCTACCTGGCCGCGCTTTGCGCTGGCCGCTTCCCTCCTACTGCCCGCCGCGGCCCAGGCCCAGAGTGCGCCCAGCGCAGCGGCCCCGGCCACGCCCGCCACCCCGGCCGGCCCCACCGTGGCCGAGGCCGCCCAGGCCCAGTGGTACCTGCGCGACCCGCAACTCGACAAAACGCCCGGTACCGGCACCACCCGCGCCTACGCCGAGTTGCTCAAAGGCCGCGTGCCCACCGCCGTAGTGGTGGCCGTTATCGACTCGGGCATCGACACGGCGCACGTGGACCTCAAGCCCGTGCTGTGGCGCAACCCCGGCGAAATTCCCGGTAATGGCATCGACGACGACAAGAATGGCTACATCGACGACGTGCACGGCTGGAATTTTCTGGGTGGCAAGGACGGCCGCAATATCTCGGTCGAAACCCTCGAAGTAACCCGCGTGGTGGGCAAGCTGGGGCCGCGCTTTGCGGGCAAAACCAGCGCGCAGGTAAAAGCCGCCGACCGGGCCGACTACGCTATGTACCTCAAGGCTAAAAAAGCCTACGATGCCAAACGCAAGGAGCTCACCAGTGAGGTATCGATGGCTGACCAGATGGTAGGGCCAATGACTGAATTATTTGACAATCTTAAACAGCAGTTGGGGGTAACCAAAATCGATTCTACCCTCATGCGCCAAGCCGCCATAAAACAAGTTCGCCTAGCTTCTATCTACGACTACATGAAGCAGAGCGGCGCTGCGGATACCGACGCCCTTATCAACGAGCTAAGCAGTGGCGCAAAAGAGTTGCGCGAGCAGCTCGACTACGGCCTGAATCCTAAGTTCAACGCCCGCGCCGACATTGTGAAGGACAACCCCGACGACCTCACCCAACGCAACTACGGCAACACCGACGTGACCGGCCCCGATGCCCTGCACGGCACCCACGTGGCGGGCATCATCGCGGCCGTGCGCACCAATGAACTTGGTGTTCAAGGCATTGCGGGCACCCCGGTGCAGGTAATGAGCGTGCGCGCCGTGCCCAACGGCGACGAGCGCGACAAGGATGTGGCCAACGCCATCCGCTACGCCGTGGACAACGGCGCGCAGATTATCAACATGAGCTTCGGCAAGGAGTTTTCGCCCCAGCGCCCTGCCGTGGAGGCCGCCTACAAGTACGCCGCCAGCAAGAACGTGCTGCTGGTGCACGCCGCTGGCAATGAGGACGATAACCTCGACGTAGTTCCGCACTACCCCGCCTCCTTTTACCTCGATGGCTCGACGCCACCCAACCTGCTTACGGTGGGCGCCTCGGGCCCGCAGGACGATGAGAACCTGCCCGCCAGCTTCAGCAACTACTCCAAGCGCCAGGTCGACGTGTTTGCGCCCGGCGTGGGCATCTACTCCACGCTGCCCGGCAACAAGTACGGCTCGGAGAGCGGCACCAGCATGGCCTCGCCCGTAACGGCCGGCGTGGCGGCCGTGCTCAAGTCGTACTATCCCAGCCTCACGGCCGTCGACCTCAAGCGCATTATTCGGCAGTCGGCGCAGG
>CAXTFI010000046.1:0-27957 GCA_964243255.1 uncultured Hymenobacter sp. | reverse complement strand
GCCAGCGACCGGCCGGCCGCCCCCGTGGGGCGCGGCGCCCGCCGGCCCAAGGTGGCCGCGCCGAGCGCCCAGGGCTCGCTGTTTGGCGAGGGCAGCGCGGCCGTTATCAACGCGGCCGAAAACGGCGAGTTTGGGGAAGGCGAGGCCGGCGAATACTATACCGGCCCCAAGAAGACCCTGGCCGACGTGCCGCACCAGTACCACCTGGTCGACACGCTGGTGCTACGCAAGTCGTTGTTAGACTTTCTGTTACAACAAACCGAAGTAAGCTTCGACACCGAGACTACGGGCCTCAATACCCAGACGGCGCGACTGGTGGGCCTGTCGTTTAGCTGGCTGCCGGGCGAGGCGTATTACGTGCCCGTGCCGCAGGACGATACCGACGCGGCCCAGGCGCTGGTGGAGGAGTTTTGCCCGTTTTTCGAGAGTGACATCCTGAAAATCGGGCAGAATATCAAGTATGACCTGCTGATTCTCAAGAACTACCGCGTGCGGGTGAATGGGCCGTTCTTCGACACCATGCTGGCGCACTACCTCATCGAGCCCGACATGCGCCACAACATGGACGTGCTGGCCGAAACCTACCTGCACTACACGCCGGTGCCCATCACCGACCTCATCGGGCCCAAGGGCAAGAGCCAGAAAACGATGGCCGACCTCGACCCGGCCGCCGTGAGCGACTACGCCTGCGAAGACGCCGACGTGACCTTGCAGCTGCGCCACGTGTTCGAGCCCATCCTGAAAGACCTGGGCTTGCTGGGCTTGCTCAACGATGTGGAAAACCCGCTGGTGCCCGTGCTGGCCGACGTGGAGTTTGCGGGCGTGCGCATCGACTCGGTAGCCATGGGCGAGTACTCGGCCGAGCTGCAGGGCTACGTGCAGGAGCTGGAAACCCAGATATTTACCGAAGCCGGCCAGGAGTTCAACATCGGCTCGCCCAAGCAGCTGGGCGAGGTGCTGTTTGACAAAATGGACATTGGGAAGGGCAAAATCAAAAAAACCAAGACCGGGCAGTACGCCACTGGCGAGGAAATCCTGAGCCAGCTGGCCGCCGATAACCCCATTGCCGGCCTCATCCTGGAATACCGCCAGCTCAGCAAGCTGCGCAGCACCTACGTAGAGGCTTTGCCGCAGCTCGTGAGCACCGTTGATGGCCGCGTGCACACCAGCTTCAACCAGGCCGTGACGGCCACCGGCCGCCTCAGCAGCACCAACCCCAACCTGCAGAACATCCCCATTCGCACCGAGAAGGGCCGTGAAATCCGCAAGGCCTTCGTGCCGCGTGACGCCGACCACGTGCTGCTCGCCGCCGACTACTCGCAGGTGGAGCTGCGCATCATGGCCGACTTCTCGGGCGACGCTACCATGATTGAGGCCTTCCGGCTGGGGCAGGACGTGCACGCCAGCACCGCCAGCAAGGTGTTTCGGGTGCCGCTGAGCGAGGTAGATGGCGAAATGCGCCGCAAGGCCAAGACCGTGAACTTCGGCATCATCTACGGCATTTCGGCCTTCGGGCTGGCCCAGCGCATCGGCATCAGCCGCAAGGAAGCCACGGACATCATCGACACGTATTTTCAGGAATTCCCGTCGGTGAAGGCGTTTATGGACGAGAGCATCAACCGGGCCCGCGAGCTGGAATACGCCGAAACGCTGCTCAAGCGCCGCCGCTACCTGCGCGACATCAACTCGCGCAACGCCACGCTGCGCGGCTACACCGAGCGCAACGCCATCAACGCCCCCATCCAGGGCACGGCGGCCGACATCATCAAGCTGGCCATGATAAACATCCACGCCTGGCTGGAGAAGGAGCGCCTGGGTACCAAGATGATACTGCAAGTGCACGACGAACTCGTGTTCGACGCCGTGCGCGAGGAAGTAGACTACGTGACGCCGAAAATCCGCGAGCTGATGACCCAGGCGCTGCTGCTGCCCCGCGGCGTGCCGCTGGAAGTGGAAGTGGGCACGGGGGACAACTGGCTAAAGGCGCATTAGGCCCAAAACGGGGCGCTGGCAGCCTAACGTAAGCGGCCAGCGCCCCGTTTTGAGCTTAGCTTTGATGCGTACACACCGTAATAACCAATGAAATACGCAGTACTATGCTTCTGGGTCTTTTGGAGCGCGCTGGGCTCGTTACAGGCGCAGGCTATCAAGTTTGAGAAAGACTCTCTAAGTCAAGTATTTACCAAAGCTCAGCAACAAAATAAACCGGTGTTTCTGCTACTAGCGCCGCCCCCGCCAGCGGCTAACCTACCGCCGGCTTTGAAGGCGGAGCGTAGCAAATCGGGCCTTTACGCGCCCACGGTAGCCGACAAGCTCAACCAGGACTTTTTGAGTAAGGAGCTGGCCTTCGGCACCGCTGAAGCGGGCGTGGCCGCGCGCCGCTACAACGTGACGAGCTACCCCACCTACCTCTACTTCAGCCCCGATGGCAGCCTGTTGTACCGCCGCCTGGGTAATACCAACGGCGCGGAGCAGTACCTCAAAGACATAGCCGCCGCGCAAGAGGCGCAGCAAGACCCCCAGAGCCTAAGCCACCTAGCTGCGGAGTTTCGGCGGGGCAACCGCGATGCGGAGCTGCTAAAGCATTACTTACTGAAAACGCGTGCCTTACGGCTGCCCGTAGAGCCGGCCGTGCTGGATGCCTACGCCCAGCAATTGCCCGCCCAGGCGTTTTACCAGCCCACGGAGGTGCTGTTTGTTTTGGAAAGCGGACCGGTGGTCGGCAGTCCAGCCTTTCAGCTTTCGCACCTAAGCCAGAAGCTGATTGACAGCCTCTACCGGGTGTTGCCCCTACCCCAGCGGGTAGCTATCAACAACCTCATTATCAACACTACTATGGCGCAGGCCACGACTGCCAAAGACCGCAGTCTGGCGGAAAAAGGCGCCAATTTTGCCCGCAGCACCTGGACCAACGATTATGCTAAAGGGGCGCGCACCTATGAGCGCCGCATGCTGACGTTTTACCAGAGCATCAAGGATACCACTGCTTACCTGCGGCAGGCTGTGCCCTACTACGAGCGGTACTACCTGAACCTGCCAGCCGACACGGTGAAAAAAGCGTTGGAAGCGCTCCGGGTTTTTCGGCAGCAGCAGCCCGCGCTTTTGCAGCGGCTCGACTCGGCGGCGCGGCAGCGGGCGGCTGGCCGTCGGCCTGTGGCAGTAGCCAGCACCGTGCGGCCCGTGGCCGCGGGCAGCCCGCCCGCACCGTTTCTACAAGAGCTAAACAACGGGGCCTGGGCCATTTACCAAACCGGCACCCGCAATAAAAACTACCTCTCGCACGCCCTCACCTGGAGCAAGCGCACCGTAGACCTTGACCCCGCCGCTTATAACAACGATACACTGGCTCACCTACTTTACCGGCTTGGCTTTTATGCCGAGGCTGAAACCCGCCAGCAGCGAGCCGTGGAGCTAGCCCGCCAGGAGAAACAGGCTTTTGCTCCTTACCAGCAGGAACTAGCAAAAATGCGTAAGCGCAGTCTTTAAGAAGGCAATGCGCCGCCATGAGCTGCGTCGGCCTGAACAACGGCCCAAAACCCACCCCATAAGCGGGTCAAAGGCAAAAGCTATTGCCATCAACCTACCGGCCCATGCGAATTCCTTTACTGCTGCTACTAACTTTCCTAAATCAACCAGCCCTGGCGCAACGCGCCGCCGAGCTAACGGCCCTGCTCCAGCGCCACCAAGTACCCGGCATGCAAGTGGTGTACACTAAGGGGAAAGCCGTGGAAGCCTACAACCTGGGCGTGCGCGAAGCGGGTAGCAGCCAGCCCGTTACGGCGGCCACCACGTTTGAGGCCGCGTCGCTAGGCAAGGAAATGCTGGCCTACGTGGCCCTGCGCCTGCACGACCGTAACCTGCTCGACCTCGATAAGCCACTGCTGCAGTACCACGACTACCCCCGGCTGCAAGGCCAGCCGCGGGCCGCCCGCATCACCGCGCGCATGGTGCTGGCGCACACGGCCGGCCTGCCCAACTGGGCCGAGAATCCAACTAATCCCAGCTGGAAAACTTCGGCTTTGGTGCTGAAATACGCCCCCGACAGCTGCTGGAATTACTCGGGCGAGGGCTACGCGTTTTTGCAAAAGACCTTGGAAAATATCACCGGCAAGTCGCTGGAAACGCTGGCCACGGAGGAGATATTTAACCCTTTGAAGCTGAGAAACAGCAGCTTCAGGTGGCGCGAGTCGTTTGCGGCTACGGCCAGCGCCGGCCACGACGGCGCGGGCAAGCCCACGCCCATCGACCACTTTATGGAGCCCAACGCCGGGTTTAGCCTGTACGCCACCGCGGGCGACTACAACCGCTTCTTGCAGGCATTTCGCACGGGCAAGGGCCTGCGGCCGGCCACGGCCCAGCTGCTGCTAACGCCCACCACGGCCGCTGACCGCTGCGGCCAGCCCGCCACCGCGGCCGACCCCTACATTGCCTGGGCCAGCGGCGTGGGGCTGGCCACCACCAGCCGGGGCCTGGCGCAGTGGCAATGGGGCGACAACGGCAACTTCAAAGGCTTTTTTATGACGCTGCCCGGCCAGCAGGAAAGCCTGCTGATTTTCACCAACAGCGCCAATGGCCCCAAGCTGGTGGATGAGGTAATGCGGCTATTCTTTGGCCCCGGCCAGTACTGGGCCACGCAGTGGCTGGCCGACTAAAGAGTTGTCTAGCAAGATGTTGAGTTACTAAGTATGTCCCCCAAACCCGCCCTTCACGCCGCGTGCCTGGCCTACGTGCAGCTGCGCCTCGATGCGGCCCGCGCCGGCATGGCCGCCGCCCAGGAATCCAGCAACTCCGAAACCAAAAGCAGCGCCGGCGACAAGTATGAAACCGGCCGCGCCATGGCCCAACAGGAGCGCGACCGCTACGCCGCCCAGCTCCACGAGGCGCAGCAGCTGCTAGCCGCCCTGCACAAGCTCAACCCCGAGCTACCCGCCGACACGGTGCGGCCGGGCGCGCTGGCGGCTACCAGCCTGGGATTGTTTTACATCAGCATTGGGGCCGGCAAGCTCACCACAGCCGAGGGGCAGGAGTTTCTGGCTATATCGCCGGCCGCGCCGCTGGCCGTGGCGCTGAGCGGCCGGCGCACCGGGGAAACCGTAGTATTTAACGGCAAGCCCGTGCAGTTAACAGCGGTAAGCTAGCCGCCAGTACGTGGCACCCTGGGCGTTACCTAGCCGTATGTACAGGCTTCAGGGGTCAAAACCTGCTACTAACTATGCCGCACGCCACCAAAACCACCACGCTACAAAACGTAGCCCGCGGGCTGCTGGGCACCTTTATGGTGGTGGCCGGCACGGGGCACCTCACGTTTGCGCGCCACGATTTTCAGGCGCAGGTGCCCGACTTTGTACCCCTGGATAAGGACACCGTGGTGCTGCTTTCGGGCGTGGTTGAAATCGGCCTGGGGCTGGCCCTTCTTTTTTTGAAAGGCCAAAACCGGGTGCGCCTGGGCCTGGGCCTGGCGGTGTTTTACGTGGCGGTTTTTCCGGGCAACTGGTCGCAGTACAGCCACCACCGCTCGGCCTTTGGCCTCGATACGGATGCCAAGCGGCTGGGGCGGCTGTTTTTTCAGCCCGTGTTGATAGCCGGGGCGCTGTGGTCGACTGGGGCCTGGCAAGGGCGACGCAAGCAGTAGCGCGAAGTTTCATTTCGTGCGCGAGCGCAGCGAGCATCTCGCGTTTGGGCCGTTGAAACCAGTCGGCGCGGTCCCGCTTGCTCGCTGCGCTCGCACACGAAGCGGAGCTTCGCGCTACTGCGTTTTCTCGTTTTTGGCCACCACAAACATTCGGTCGCCGAAGCGGCCCGTTAGCTGATTCAGCCAGTAGGTGGGGTATTGCGTGCCCAGCTTGGCGGCCTGCTCTACCACGTTGCCGCCCAGGCGGATATTGGCCGGGGCCTTCACCGGGTTCAGCAAATCGACCACGGAGAACCCGTTCTTAGCCAGCATCTTGCGAATGGTGTTCGGCGTGAACTCGTAGAGGTGATAGGGCGGAATATCCATGCGGCGCTGGCGGCCCAGCGCCTTGTAGGCCGCAAAACCCAGGCGCATACTGGGCAGGTTGGTGACGCTGGGCAGGGCCAGCACCAGTAGCCCACCGGGCCCCAAAATGCGGCCAAACTTGCGGATGGCCGCCGCCGGCGACAGCAGGTGCTCGAGCACGTCGCCGAGGTAGGCCAGGTCAAACTGACTTTCCCGGAAGTCTTCGGTGGTTTCAATGTTGCCGGTTACCACGGGCAGGCCCAGCGCGCGGCGGGCGTAGTCGGCAGCGTGCGCCGATATTTCAAGGCCGTGGGTTTCCCAGCCCAGGCTTTGCAGGCTTTTGAGGGTGTAGCCGGGGCCGCAGCCCACCTCCAGGTACCGAAACCGGCGGCCGGGGTAATGCTGCTGCATGTAGGTAGTAAACTTATCGGGCCGCACCTGGCTCAGGTCCAGCGCTTTACCTTCTTCAATAAACGCCTTGTCCTTCTCCGTGCGGTCGTAGTTGGGCCGGTCGGTGAAGTATTCCTTGCCATAGAGCTTCTCTAGCTGCGCGGGCGTGGGCTGCGGGTCCAGAAAAGCCAGGTCGCAGCTGGTGCAGCGCGTGCCTTGCAGGCGCTGGCCGTCAAAGAGATAGTAAAAGGGCAGGGGCTCGAAGCTGGTAGCTCCGCACAGGTCGCAGTGGCGCATCTTGTCAGTTATCAGTGAGCAGTTATCAGTTATCAAGTGGGTGGCCCGGCGATAAGGGCTACTGATTCTAGCTGTAAAGTTCAGCAGCAGAACCCAACCTGGCGGCGGGCCGTTGGTTAACCAAGTGAATTGCTAACTGATAACTGTTCACTGATAACTGAAATGCTAGATGCTGTTGTGATTGGAGCCGGCCCCGTGGGGCTGGCCTGCGCCCTCGAAATACAGCGCCTGGGCCTCACCGTGGCCGTGGTCGACAAGGGCGCACTCGTGAATTCGATAGTGGGCTACCCCACTCAGATGGAGTTTTTTTCGACGCCCGAGCTGCTCGAAATCGGCGGCCACCCCTTCCCGATGGCTTCCTACAAGCCCCACCGTGAAGACGCCCTCGACTACTACCAGCGCGTGGCCGCCGCCGAGCGCCTCGACCTGCGCCTTTACGAGCGCGTAACCGGCCTGCGCGGCCAGGCCGGCGACTTTGTGGTCGAAACCAGCAAGGGCGAGCTAGCCGCCCGCACCGTGGTGGTAGCCACCGGCTTCTTCGACGTGCCCAACCAAATGCATATCCCCGGCGAGGACCTGCCCCACGTAAACCACTATTTTAAAGAGCCTTACGCCCACGCCGGCCAGGACGTGGTCGTGATTGGGGCCAAAAACTCGTCGGCCAAGGCGGCGCTGTCGCTCACCCGCGCCGGGGCCCGCGTTACGCTGGTAGTGCGTGGCCCCGAAGTGGCCGAAACTGTGAAATACTGGATTCGCCCCGACCTGCTCAACCGCATCAAGGAAGGCCGCATCACGGCGCACTTCAACACCACCATCAACGCCTTCACGCCCACCACCGTGGAGGTAACCACGCCCGACGGCCCGCTCTCGCTCAAGGCCGACTACGTGTACGCCCTCACCGGCTACCGGCCTGACTATAAGCTACTTGTCGATATGCTGGCCCTGCCGTTGGATGAAAATGACGACGCCCGCCCGCCCATCTTCGACGTGGCCACCCACGAAACGGCCCGCCCCGGCGTGTACGTGGCCGGCACCGTGTGCGGCGGCCTGGCCACCAGCCGCTGGTTTATTGAGAATGGGCGGCACCACGCGCAATTGATTGCGGCAGCATTAGTGCGCAGCCAGCAAAGCCAGCCGGCCGTTTTAGTTTAACCCGCAGCCACGTTTTCTAAATGGCTTTGAACGTAATAGTTTCATTAGTAACCGACTGCAAGTCAATGCGTTTTCGGGTAATACGCAAATATGTAGCCGTTATACCGCTAATGGTGAATGGAATAGGCTGAAAACTGCTACCCAGCACAACAGAAATTGGAAGCGCAGCCGTCAATTCGTTACGGGTGACGTCGTAAGTCCAGGAAGTCATTATCTTTTGCGGCGCAGATGGGTCACATTTAGTCGCTCCTTCATCTGTCTCGACAACGCCGCCAGATGTAAAGGTTGTAGTATTATCTAAGTAGCACGGCATTGCGGTAGCATATACATCAACGGCGGATATCGGGCCATTAGTAGTATAGTCAGTGGTATAAGCAGTTATTTGCCAATGCTTTGCGATAAGCAAGTCGGTGTTCGAAGATGTAGGGCTTGAGCCAGCATCTTTTTTACATGCACCCAGCGTAACGGTGGCAAGCAGCAGAAATAACAGTTTTTTCATAAATTAAAAAAGCGAGGTGTATTAGTCCGGCAAAGTTATTAGCTAGCGTCATACACTTTCTTGCTTAGAGATAGAGGCGTAGTGCTAGCTACCGGCACTCCTCCGCTGCCCGCACCGCGTACGAATACCCGGCCCTGGCCCCGCGCCGGAAAAACTCGCAGCCGCTGGCCGCGTCGCCCGCCTGCTGGGCCAGGCGGCCCAGCAAAAACAGCGTGCGGCCATCTTCGGGCTGGGTTTCCAGGGCTTGCAGGTACACGGTGCGGGCCTCGGCGTAGCGGGCCAGGCGGGTGAGGGCCGCGCCCTCGGCTTGCAGGTAGGGCAGGGCCACGGGGCGGCCAGCGCGCAGTAGCTGGCCGTGGCCGCGGCGCAGGTCGGCCAGGGCGGGGCGGGTTTGGCGCAGGTCGAGCAGGCGGTTTTCGCCCCGCGCCAGGTAGGCTTCGGCCAGGGTGGTGTCGAGGGCCAGGGCGCGGCAGTAGCTGAGCTCGGCGGCGGCGGGCTGGTGCAGCCCGGCCTGGCAGCGGCCCAGGCGATAGAGCAGGCGCGCGGTTTCGGGCGGGGGCAGCTTACCGTCGTCGGCCAGCAGGGCGGCCTCGTAGTCGGCGCGGGCGGCGGGCAGGTCGTGGGCAATATCCTGGCTGAGCTGGCCGCGCAGGCGCAGGGCTGCCGGGTGGCCCTCGCGAAACTCCAGGGCCTGGTCGAGCTGGCTTTTGGCCTCGGCCCACTGGCCGCGGGCAAAAGCGGTGTGGCCGTCGGTGTAGTAGAGGTCGGCCTGCACGCGGTCCATCACGATTTTGGCCGAGATGCCGAACAGGAAAATCAGAAACGTGAGGCCCGCCACCAGCCAAAAATCCTGCTTGTTGAAGCGCACCTTTTGGCGCGGCACCCGCTGCTGGTAGTGGCGCTCGCGGGCGCCGGCGGGCGGGCGGGTGCGCAGGGGGCGTGCCGTGGCCGGGTCGCCGGGCATCTTGTACACCGTGGGCCCGCCGGTGGCCGCTTCGGCCGGGGCCCGGCGGCGCTCGTCGGCGCGGCGGGCGGCCTGCTGCTGCTGGTAGTCGTACTGGGCCCGGCGGTCGGCGTCGGAGAGCACGCCGTAGGCCACGGCCACCACCTTAAAGCGCTCCTCGTAGTGGGGGTCGCCGCCGTGCTTGTCGGGGTGCAGCTCGGTGGCGAGGCGGCGGTAGGCGCGCTTGATATCGGCGATGGGCGCAGTGGGCGGCACGCCCAGCACTTGGTAATGATTCTGACTCACGTCCCGAAAATTTAAACAAAGCCCGCCCTAAAAGGTAGCCTTGACCCTAAGTTTTGCGTAAAGAACGCCCCGGCCAGTCAAGCTGTTGCTGCTGGCCCAGTTACCTAACTGCATTTCTTCGCTAAACAATTCCGCTCGCATGGCCTCCCTGACCGACGACAAAACGCCGCGTAACGATAGCCTCATCAGCAACCTCACCGGCTACCTCGATACCCGCATCGACCTGATAAAGCTCGAAACCCAGGAAAAAGTAAAGGGCGTCTTCGTCAGTACCGTGCACGGGGTGGCGCTGGGCTTGCTGGGCTTGCTTTTTATCATCTTTGGCTCCATCTACCTGGGCTTTGCCCTCAACCAGGTACTCGATAGCCCCTCGGCCGGCTTTGGCCTGGTGGCCGCGCTGTACCTGGTGCTGGCCGTGCTCTTTTTCGTAGGCATCGACAAAAAAGTATTTCAGGGCGTGGCCGATAAGCTGCTGAACAACACCATCTACAAATCAGATAAGCGTGCGTAAGGCGCTTTTTTCTCTGGCTATTCTCGCAACCCGTACCGACCATGACCGAGCCTACTAACCCGTTGTTTGAAGACGAAAAAGACTTTTTGGAGCGCAAGAAGCTGGAATACGAGCGGGCGCTGCGTGGCGACGTGGCCGAAATAAAGGAAACAACCGCGCAAGCCGGCAAAGTAGCCCTCATTGGCGCAGGTGTAGTGGGCGGCATCTGGCTGCTAACCAAGGCATTTGGGGGCAAGTCCAAGAAGAAAAAGAGCAAGCATAAAAAGCACCGCCCCGGCTTTGAAGACTACGCGGGCTTCGATGGCTTTGATGATAACGACCAGGAGTTGAGCGACTTGGCCACCGATTTCCAGGCCCCCGACTACGCCTACGACCCCACCGCCGAAGACGCCACGGACGACGGCTTTTATTCTGAGGGCCGGGCTGACTACGCCAGCGACGACGACGACAACGGCCTGCACAACTATCCCGACTTCCCCAAGCACTCGACCAAGCAGCATGGCCCCGATGAGGCTGATGCTTACCACTTTGGCGAGGATGCAGGTGACAACGAAGGCCCCGCGGACTCCTCTGCTGCTAGCAGCTCTTACCAGGCCCGGCCCTACGACGACAGCCGCCGCCTGCCGCAGTCCAACAGCTTTGCCGACTCCGCTACGGAGCCGGAAACGACGGCTCCCACAGCTTCGGCCAAGGACAAACCCAAGCGCAGCGTGCTGGTGCCGGCCCTGATTTCCTTTGCTCAAAGCGAAACCGGCCGCGTTATCGTGGCCCAGGCCGCGGCAGTGGCGCTGGCGCTGGTAACTAAGGCCGTGCAGGACATTATGCCCAAGCCCGAAGCAAAAGCCGGCAAAAATGCCGACCTTGCGACTTCATCGGCCTCCGTGGGCGTTCCGCCCGCACCCTGGCCCGCTACCTCTGCCGCCCAGGATGCCTCTGCCGCCGCCCGCCACGACGACACCCTCATTCCCCGCGAGCCGCTTGCTTGACACGCTGGCCGGGCTACGGCTCCACGGCCGCAAAGCCCTGGCCGTGCTGCTCGACCCCGATGACTTTGAGCCGGCGCGCCTGCGCCAGCTGCTGCAACTAACTGAGCAGCACCCCGTTGATTTTTTCCTCGTAGGGGGCAGCCTGGTGCTTACCGAGCACCAGGCTGCCCTTATTGCGTTGCTCAAGGCCGCCGCGCCCCACGTGCCCGTGCTGCTGTTTCCGAGCCACGCCCTGCACGTCGATGCCACCGCCGACGGCATCTTGCTGCTCTCGCTCATCTCGGGCCGCAACCCCGATTTTTTGATTGGCCAGCACATCGTGGCCGCGCCGCGCCTGCGCCAAAGCGGCCTGCAAATCTTGCCCACCGGCTACATGCTGGTTGATAGCGGCCGGCCCACCACGGCCTCCTACATCAGCGGCACGGCGCCGCTGCCCCACGACAAGCCCGGCATTGCGGCCGCCACGGCCATGGCCGGCGAGCAGCTGGGCCTGCGCCTCATGTACCTCGATGGTGGCAGCGGCGCGCAGCACCCCGTGTCGGCGGCCATGATACGGGCGGTGCGGGCGGCCGTAGCCACGCCGCTCATTGTGGGCGGCGGCCTCAACACCGGCGAAAAGGTGTACGCTGCGCTGGCCGCCGGGGCCGATGTGGTAGTAGTAGGCAATCACCTGGAACGCGACCCGCACTTTTTGGCCAACGCCGTGGCGGCCGTGCGCGAGGCCACGGCCAGCCAAGCAGTATAGCTTAAAGCAGTTTGAGTTAGCAAAAAGCTGTCTGTCATTACTTTGCAGTGCTCGCACGGGCAGGCGGTTTTTAGGCACCCTGTAAGTAACTCAGACTGCTTTTGAGCCACCGCAACGAAGGCAAGGCTGCCGGCTATTTCGCTGGCTTATAGCCACAAATCGGGGTAGTAGGCTGGGCACACGCAATAAATACTAGCCACGGGCGGGTCGATGATGCGCGCCTCATGGGCCAGTAGCAAGGCCTCTGCGGCTACGGCGGCCGTTACGGCGTTGACTGTCACGGAGTACGGGTTTTCGGTGTCCGCAATGCTTAGCATGAGTTGCGGCTGGGGCACCCGGTCAATGGTCAGAAACGCGCGTGCCCCGGCTAGCTGCACGTGGCGGGCCAGGGGGCGGCGGTATGCAGCCTGCGTAGTGAGCGAAGGCAAGCCCAGCTGAGCCAGCAGCTGCCGCAAATCGGCGATAGTAGTGTAGCGCAGCGCTACCCGCAGCTGGTCACCATCCTGCGCAAAGCCGCCGATGGCTTTGCAAAAGCGGAAGTAGCGCAAGCGTCGTCCCCAGGCTATCAGTTCGGCCCGGCTGGGGCGGCAAAACACGTAGTCGCGCCAGCGGGAGTCACGGGCTTTTTCCAGGATGGCAAGGTCTTGCGCAGACATAGCAACGGCACTAAAAGGGCGGGGCGGCGGCTAAGATGCGCCCCTGAGGGTGGGTATCTTTGGGGTAGCAACCTAACTTTCCCAATCTACTATGTACGGTACCCTCCAGGCTGACCTTCAGCAGCAGCTTCAAGAAATAAAGGACAACGGCCTCTACAAGCGCGAGCGCGTGATTACCTCGCCCCAGGGCGCCGAAATCGACACCCAGGAGGCGGGCGACGTGCTCAACTTTTGCGCCAATAACTACCTGGGCCTCAGCTCACACCCCGAGGTGATTGCGGCCGCTAAGGCGACCATCGACAGCCACGGCTACGGCTTGTCGTCGGTGCGCTTCATCTGCGGCACTCAGGACATTCACAAGGAGCTGGAAGCCCGGCTGGCCGAGTTTCTGGGCACCGAGGACACTATTCTCTACGCCGCCGCTTTCGATGCCAACGGGGGGGTGTTTGAGCCGCTGTTTAATGAGCAGGACGCCATTATTTCGGACGCCCTCAACCACGCCAGCATCATCGACGGGGTGCGCCTGTGCAAGGCCCAGCGCTACCGCTACCAGCACAACGACATGGCCGACCTGGAAAAGCAGCTCCAGGATGCCCAGGCCAAGGGCACGCGCCACCGCATTATCGTCACCGACGGCTCGTTTTCGATGGATGGCACTATCGCCCAGCTGGATAAGATATGCGACCTGGCCGATACCTACCAGGCCCTGGTAATGATTGACGAGTGCCACTCGATGGGCTTCCTGGGCAAAACCGGCCGCGGCACCCACGAATACCGCGACGTAATGGGCCGCGTCGACATCATTACCGGCACGCTGGGCAAGGCCCTGGGCGGCGCCATGGGTGGCTTCACCAGCGGCCGCAAGGAGATTATCGAGATGCTGCGCCAGCGCTCGCGCCCCTACCTGTTTTCCAACACCCTGGCCCCGGCCATTGTGGGGGCTTCGCTGCGCGTGCTGGAGCTGCTCACCGGGAGCACCCAGCTGCGCGACCAGCTCGAAGAAAACACCGCGTACTTCCGCACGCAGATGACGGCGGCGGGCTTCGACATTCCGGCCGGCGTGCACCCCATTGTGCCCGTTATGCTCTACGATGCCAAGCTGGCCCAGGAGTTTGCCGCCAACATGCTGGCCGAGGGCATCTACGTGGTGGGCTTCTACTACCCGGTGGTGCCGCAGGGCAAGGCCCGCATTCGGGTGCAGCTGAGCGCGGCGCACACCCGCGCGCAGCTCGACAAAGCCATTGCGGCCTTCACCAAAGTAGGCCGCGAGCTCGGTGTGCTGAAGTAGCCGCCTCGCCTGGACAAACCCCAAAAAAGCGGCGCTGCTCAACTGAGCAGCGCCGCTTTTTGCAGTTAGTTTTCAGATAGCTTAGGTACTTAGGCCGCCCGGAAGCCCGTGGCCTGCCGGATGGTGCGCTCGTTGCCGCTGGCGGGGTCGGTGTAGCTATGGTCGCTCACTTCTACCGACAAATGCTTGCCAATCAGCTCTTTGGTATCCAGGTCTTTGCCATCGTGGGGCTTGATGCCCACGGCCGCGTACAAAGACAGGATGATGGGGTGGCCGGCGGGCGAGTTATAGAAGCGCTGGTCTACGTAGCCATCCTCGCTTTCCATGTGGGCGGCAAAAAACGGCACGCCCTGGTGCTCGCTGGTGCCTTCCTCAATGTGGGTGATGGTAACCAAGTGGCGGCCATCGGGCAGGAAACCTTTGTCCTGGCCTTTGTCAACTGCGATTTTCATAACGAAGCAAGTTTACTAATTTTAGTAGTACTAACGCAGTTGACGCCCGGAGGTTGCCGATAATGGCCCGGCGCCCGTTCTTTTCGGGGGCGGGCGTTAAGACGAAATTTCAGCTGCTGGTTTCAAAACTGCAGAGTTATTTTTTCTTACGTTTGTAACAGCCTAGTCATTAGCCAGTAGCCTTGTGGGTAAGCAGCAGGTGAGTACCTTAGCCTGGCCCTATCCCGTAAGCTAAGCTGGCTGCGTAACTTACGGGACCGGGCTGGCTTTAGGGCGCTGCCTGTGCCTATTTAACCCAAGTTGCAGCGCATCACGAGCCGGTCGGCCGGCCGGTTGTCGTTGAACAGCGCGACCCAAGCACCGATAACCGGTCGGCCGGCTTGCGCCGACGGACCGGGGGCAGGACCACCTGAAAATTTGGTAGGGCGGCGCGATACGCCCCAACTTGGATTACTTAGCTTTTAAAACGCCGCATTTTTTATGAGCCGCATTTTTTTAGTTGACGACCATACCATTGTGCGCGATGGCCTGCGGGCACTGCTGGTGCATGAGCCCGGCATGGAAGTGGTGGGCGAAGCCAGCAACGGCCAGGAGCTGCTTGACCTGCTGCCCACCCACCCCGCCGATGTGATACTGCTCGATGCCAACATGCCGGTGCTCGACGGGCTGGCTACCACGCTGCGCCTGCGCGCCGAGTTTCCGCAGGTGCGCGTGCTCATCCTGAGCATGTTGGCGCACGAGCGCTACATCGGCCAGCTGTTTGACGCGGGCGCGCTGGGCTACGTGCTCAAAAGCGCCGACAAGACCGAGATTCTGGTGGCAATTCAGACCGTTATTGCCGGGCGGCAATTCTTGTGCAGCGACCTGGGCCTCAACATGCTGCGCAAGGTGCTGGCCAAAGACGAAGAGCCCGACGAGGTGATTAAGGCCAGCCGGCTGTCGCGCCGCGAAAGCGAGGTACTGCAATTGCTGTCGGAAGGCCTCACTACCAACGAGATAGCCGAAAAGCTCTCTACCAGCAAGCGCACCATCGAAACGCACCGTCAGAATATTCTGGAAAAAACCCAGACCAAGAACACCGCCGCCCTCATTCGCCTGGCCGTGACCCAGGGCCTGCTCGACTAGCCCCCAGCTCAGGCGCTTTCTTTACAGCCAACGCGCCCGCTACCCTGGTGAGGGTGGCGGGCGCGTTGGCTTGGCAATTGCTTGCTAAGCAAGCACTTACGTTTATTTGGCTTTTTTAGCCTTAGTGCCTCCCTCGGTGGGGCGGCTGGGGCCGCGGCGGCTGGTGAGGCCCCCCTTGCGGCCGGCTTCGCGGGCCTCATCGGCGGTCCATTTGTGGCCCTGGCCACTGGCGTGCGATGCCTTGCCGCCTTCGCTGGCAATGCGACGCTGCTCGGTGGGGTCCATGCTGGCAAAGCCGCGGCGGCTGGTGCGGCTGCCATCGCCAACGCGGGCGGCCGGGCGGGACTTGGGCGGCAGTAGGCTGGCGCCAGAATTCGAAACGAGCTTCATAGTGGTAAGAAATAAGTGGAAGAAAAAGTGGACACCGAAGACAAGTGAGTAGCGCTACGCTTGTTAATTACCCAACGGAAAAGTAGGCAGTCGGGTCCATCTTTTTGCTCCTAAAAAGCTAGTTTTCAAGCTAATTACCAACTTATACGGAGCACCTCTGCGCGTTTTTCGCAGCCCGCCTGCGGCAAATTGCGGAAAACACGTACCTCAACCGTATGCCCGCGCAAGTGGGGCGGGCGGGGCCAAAAAACCAGTACTTATACCTGGTTGAAATCGGGTTGAATTACTAGTTAATTGCTTGACTAGCACCCGTATATTTGCCCCACCACTCTTTTATCCTTCTGCTATGACTAACGGTTTCTTTTTGCTTATCCTGCCCACGCGCTCGCTCACCATCCATTTGGGCAGCCACCAGCAGCGCGTGGGCATGAGCCTGCGCGGCGGCTGCTCGAGCGCTGCCGACGCGGCCCACCTGGGGCAGGCCATGCAGCAGCTGCTGGCGCGCCACCCCACCCAGGCCTGGATTGATACCCAGCAGCTGCACTCGCTGAGTCAGCTGGGCCAGCAGGCCATTTTGCGGGCCGACACCAACGGCAAGCAGGCCGGGGTAGAGGTGCACTGGTGCGGCCTGCCCGCGCCGCTGCGGCACGAGCTGATGGCCAGTGGCCTCGACCAGCAGCTCAGCCTGCAGCCCGCCAGCAGCTTTGAAGGGCCCGCCTTTGTGCTGCCCGCGCGGGCCACGCCCGACACGTTTTTGCTGCCCGCCGCTTAGCGCCGTTACGTGCCCCGGCACCAAAACGCAAGCGCACCTAACCGGCGCTGGCCTGGCCTGGAGGGCAAACCCACGAGTGCCCGCAACCGGCGGCCGGCCGGTTGGCAGCCCGCCGATAACCCTGGGCCGAGCCCCGGCCTGCCCCGCTTATGCCCTGTTTTTGACGGTGTTGGGTGGCGCTGCTACCCATTAGGGAGCCACTGAACCAGCTCCCGGATGGATGCCCATCCCGTGGGGCTAGCGGGGTAACGCACCTACGCTACCATTGTCCACCCGTGGGCCAGGGTGGGCGGGTTGCCATTTTTGGGGGTCGATTTACTGGTGAACACGCTGGTTTTTATTGCCGTGTCACCAGTAGAAAAGAGGCTCTCGGTCTGGTTTTCAACAAACTCCAGCCGGGACATGCGAAACGTAGCCGCCAACCCCGTTGCTAAAGCCACCCGGTCCGCCACGACATTATCGGCGCCAAACCATTTCTTGATACCTGGATGGTGCAAGGCCACCACCGCCGCTACGTCGCCACGGGCAAATGCGCTGCGGATTGCTTCCGTGGTTTTTTCAAGCGCCGCCCGGTCTGAGGCAGACTGGGCAAACGCCCGGTTGGTGAAGCCAGCGGCCAGCACCAGCAGTAGCAGTAATAGCCTTGTCAGGAACCGCATGGCTTCAGCTTGAGTACTCTTAGAATATACTACAAATTATTGAAAGCCAGTAATTTGCATACCATCGCCTGCTCGTAGCAGTGCGGGGGCCACGGCTCCTAGCTACCCCAGGCTGGGGCGTACCGCGCCGCCTTACCAACTTTTCAGGTGGGTCCTGCCCCTGGTCCGCCGGCGCGGGATACGCCGCAATTTGGGGCAGCTAGGCGGGCGGGCCGGCCAGCAGCCACTCGTGCAGGCGGGCTTTGAGCTCGGTAGCGGCCAGGCCCCGGTAAATTTCGCCGTGGCGCACCAGGCTCATCTGGCCGGTTTCTTCGCTCACCACCAGCACCACGGCGTCGGTGGCTTCGGTGAGGCCCAGGGCGGCGCGGTGGCGCAGGCCCAGGGCGGCGGGCACGTCGGGGTTTTGGCTCACTGGCAAGATGCAGCGCGCGGCCACCAGGCGGCCCTGGGCTACTATCACGGCGCCGTCGTGCAGGGGCGAGTTTTTGTTGAAAATGGCCAGCAGCAGGCGCTTGCTGGGCTCGGCGTCGAGGCGGTCGCCCAGCTCGGCGTAGGAGGTGAGGTCGGAGGTGAGCGCGAAGCAGATGAGCGCGCCGGTTTCTTTGCCGGCCAGGCTCTTGGCGGCCTCCACAAAGGGCACCAGGCTGGGCGCGCTCGTGGGCGGGGCACTGGGCCGCCGCCACCAGCCCAGCGGGCCGCCGCTCTCCAGCGCCACCTTGCCCACATTAAGCAAAAACCGCCGAATTTCCTGCTGAAACAGAATGATGCTGGCCAGCACGCCCACGCTCATAAACTGCCCCAATATGGCCGATAACAGCCCCAGGCCCAGCGCATTCACTACCAGGTATAGCAGGTACAGGCTCAGCAGCCCGAGCGCGACGTTGAGGGCCACCGAACCGCGCAGCAGCTTATAGAGCTGGTACAGCAGCCAGGTAACGAGCAGCACGTCGGCCACGTCGGTGAGCCCGATGTGCAGGAAATAAAAGGGAAAAGGAAGGGGCAAGGCAGCGGCGATTAGACTACAACAAAGAACGGCCGTGGACCAGCTAGTAGTTACCCGGATTGGCAGATTAAGTTGACTTGCGTGCTTCTTGCGTGGTAGCCCGCGCCGGCCCGCCGGCCTGCGGCGCCCGCTACCGCAGGGGCAGGTTTCACCAGCCGCTTACCAGGTCGATGGTTTGGCGGGCTTCGGCCACGTCGTGCACGCGCAGCAGGCGCGCCCCGCCTTGCAGGGCCAGCACGTGCAGGGCGGTGGTGCCGTTGAGGGCCGTTTCGGGGCCCAGGCCCAAGGGCTTGTAGACCATGGCCTTGCGCGAGAGGCCCACCAGCAGGCCGTAGCCCAGCGGGGCCAGCTCGGGCAGGCGGCGCAGTAGCTCGTGGTTGTGGGCGGGCGTTTTGGCAAAGCCGAAGCCGGGGTCGAGCAGCACATCGGGCAGGGGCTGCCCGCCGTTGGCCTGGCGCAGGGCGGCCAGCTGGTCGCGGAAAAAGTACAATAGCGTCAGTACCAAGTCCTTATCGTACTGGGCTAACCCCCTCATCGTCTGCGGGTTGCCCCGGATGTGCATCAGGCAGTAGGGCACGCGCAGGCGGGCCACGGTGGGCAGCATGTCGGCATCGAGGGTGCCGCCGCCAATGTCGTTTATCAGGTCGGCCCCGGCGGCCACGGCCGCGGCGGCCACGCCGGCCCGGAAGGTATCGGCCGAGATAAAGGCCTGCGGAAACTCGCGGCGCAGCGCCTGCAGGGCGGGCAGCAGGCGGGCCTGCTCCTGGGCGGGGCTGATGTCGTCGGCGCCCGGCCGCGAGCTGTAGCCACCCACATCGAGGGCGGCGGCCCCGGCCGTGAGCATGGCTTCGGCGCGGCGCAGCAGGTCGGCTTCGGGGCTGCCGCCGAGGCGCGAGCCGGGATAAAACGAGTCGGGCGTGACGTTGAGAATACCCATTACCTGGGGCTGGCGCAGGTCGAGCAGGCGGCCGTGGGGACTTTTAAGTAAGTGAGTAGTTGAGTAATTGAGTAAATTTTGCAACGGCATGGGTGGGCGGGGGAGGAAGAGCGGGGGGTTAAATATCCGGCGCTGGGGGCGAACTTGCCGGGGTTTCCGGCGCGGGTGTTTTCACCGCAGAAGACGCAGAGGGGTACGCAGAAGAACCACAGAAGTCAGCCGGCTCACTTACTCATTTACTCATTCACTCATTTACCGCTTGCAAACCCCCGCCCACTACGACCTGATTCTGAGCCGCTGCCGCGAGCTGTTTTTGGCCAAAACCCACGACTACGGCACGGCCTGGCGCATTTTGCGCCTGCCCTCGGTCACGGACCAGCTTTTTATTAAAGCCAGCCGCATTCGGACCATTCAGGAGGTGGGCACCCAGAAAGTTGCCGATGGCGTGGACGAAGAGTTTGTTGCCATTATCAATTACTGCCTCATTGCCCTCATGCAGCTGCGCCTGCCGGCCACCGCGCCCCTCGACCTGCCCCCCGAGCAGGTGGCCGCCGCCTACGACCACGAAAACGCCCTCAACCGCGAGCTGCTGCTAGCCAAAAACCACGACTACGGCGAGGCCTGGCGCCAGCTGCGCGTGAGCAGCATCACCGACCTCATTCTTATGAAGCTGCACCGCATCAAGCAGCTCGAAAACATTGGGGGCGCGGCCCTGGTAAGCGAGAGCGTGGAAGGCGGCTACCGCGACATGCTCAACTACGCCGTGTTTGCCCTCATTCTGCGGGAAGAATTTGGAATTAAGAATGAGGAATGAGGAATTAAAACCTTGTATTTTAGTGCTTTAGCTACTTGCACTGCCAGGCCGCGCGACTCTAATTCTTCATTCCTACTTCTTAATTCCTCCTTATTTTTAACTTCTATGGCCACTCCTAGCCTCGCGCCGGCTCCTACTGCCCAGCACCGCCTTCGCATTTTTACGCGGGGGTGCTGGCTGCTGCTGGGCGTTTTGTTTATTTTTTCGGGCCTCATCAAGCTGAATGACCCGGTGGGCACGGCTTATAAGCTGGAAGAATATTTTGAGGTATTTGCCATCGACGTGCCCTGGCTGAGCTGGCTCTTTACTACGCTCAAGGACTCGAGCCGCCTGCTGAGCGTGGCCCTTAGCTCGCTCGAAGTAATTTTGGGGGTGGCGCTGCTGCTGCGCTGGTACCTGCGGCGCACGTTGCTGACGCTGCTGGCGCTGCTCGTGTTTTTCACGTTTCTTACCTTCTACTCGGCCGCCCTCAACCGGGTGACGGACTGCGGCTGCTTTGGCGACTTTATCAAGCTCACACCCTGGACTTCGTTTGCTAAAGACGTGTTGCTGTTGGGGTTATGGGCGGTTACGTTTCGGGGGCTGCGCTTTTTGCGGCGCACTTTCGTGAGCGGCATGGCCGGGCTCATGACCATGACGGTGGCCAGCGCGCTGGCCATTGGCATTGGGGTGCGGGCGCTGGGGCACCTGCCGTACTTCGATTTTTTGCCCTACAAAGTGGGCAATAACATTCCGCGGCTGATGAAGCCCGCCGAAGCCCCGCGCTACCGCTACACCTTTGAGCGCCAGGGCAAAACGATGGAAGCCGAACAGTTTCCGACCGACTCGACCTGGAAATACAAGGCCATGACGGTGCTTAACCCGAAAACCTCGACGCCCGTCGTCACCGATTTCGTTATTTCGGACCCCGAGGGCAACGACGTGACCCAGCAGGTGCTGACGGGCAACAAGCTGATTCTCATTGTGCAAAACACCAACAAGGCCGACCGCGAGCGCTTTCCGCAGTTCAACGCCCTGTTTGCCGAGGCGGCCAAGTCGCGTAAGGACATTGGGGTGCTCACCATCACGAGCACGGCGGCGGGCAAGTTCGACTCGTTTCGGCACGACGTGAACCTGGCCACGCCCTACTACTTTGCCGATGCCACGGTGCTCAAGTCCATTATCCGCTCCAACCCCGGCCTGCTGGTGCTGCACAACGGCACCATCGTGGCCAAGTACCACTACCACGATATTCCGGCGCTGTACCAGGTCGAGAAAGCCTTGCAGTAGCGGCCTTTGGGAAATCAAGTAACCATTAACTACTACCGGCGGCCGGTAGATGTAGGTTCGGCTGAAGCCGATTGAAGCTGGTTGCCAGTGGTAAAAGCCACTTGGCAAGCAGCGCAGGCGACAGTGTGCGAGTAACGCCTTCGCTTAAAGGCGAAGGCGTTATTCCCAGGATATAACGCTAAATGCCTAATAGCCAGATTTTTAATTGTTAGCTGCCCTGGCAAGCGCCCGCCGCCCGCTAGTCCTGGCTCACGGTGGCCAGCACCGGCGCGGCCACGGCCGCCGGGGAGGCGGGCACGCCGGGCAGCGTGAGCGTAAACTCGGTGAATTCGCCCTCCTGCGTGGCCACGGTGAGGGTGCCGCCGTAGCTTTTGGTGATGATATCGTAGCTAAACCACAGCCCCAGGCCAGTGCCTTCGCCGGGCGGTTTGGTGGTGAAAAACGGGTCGAATATCTTGCCGATAACTGCCGCCGGAATGCCCGTGCCGTTGTCGCGCACGCGCAGCACCACCTGCCCGCCCTGGCGCGCGGTGCGCACGCGCACCTCGGGCACGTAGGCCGGGCCCAGGCGCGCCGCTTTTTGCCGCACGGCATACGCGGCGTTGGCAAACAGGTTGAGCAGCACCCGCCCTATCTCCTGGGGCACGAGCGGCAGCAGCCCGAGCTGCGGGTCGAGGTCGAGGGTGCGAACCAGGATAAAATCCTGGTTTTTGAGCCGGATATTTTGGTAAGCCAGGCGCAGGTACTCTTCCACGGCCTTGTTCAGGTCCAGGGGCTGGCGCTGGCCTTTGTCGGCGCGGGCGTGCTCCAGCATGCCCTTCACAATGTCGCCGGCCCGCCGGCCGTGCTGGTTGATGATGAGCAGGTTTTGCCTGATATCGGCCAGCAGGTCGGTTTCGAGGGCCGCGTCGCGGGTGGGCTTTTGGGTTTCTGCCGCCAGCTCAGTAGCCAGCTCCAGGCCTACTTCCGAGAAGTTGTTGACGAAGTTGAGGGGGTTTTGAATCTCGTGGGCCACGCCGGCGGTAAGGGCGGCCAGGGCCACCATCTTTTCGCTCTGCACCAGCTGGCTTTGCGTGGCGCGCAGCTCCACCAGGGTGCGGTCGAGGTCGTCGCGCTGCTGGGCAATGTAGGCGTTTTTCTCGCCCAGCGCCCGGTTGGCGCGCTGCTTGAGGTAGCTGTTGCGCCCCAGCAGCCCCGCCACCAGCACCGTGCCCGCGAGGCCCGCCAGCAGGCCCCACAGCTGCTGGCGCTGCAGCTGGCGCGCCTGCGTGAGCAGCGTTATCTGGTCCTGCTTCTTGCCCAGCTCGTAGCCGTAGCGCAGGGCGCTGGTTTTGCGCTGGGTTTCGGCGCCGGCCAGCGAATCCTGGTAGCTCACCCACAGGCTTTGGTAGTGGTAGGCCGGGGCAAAGTCGCCGCGCCGGGCGTAGGCCTGGGCCAGGATGCTGCTGGCGCTGGATAAGTTGGCGTTGCTGCGGGTGTGCCACCGCTCGCTTAGCTGAAACCCATGCCGGGCCAACGCTATGGCACTATCCAGCTGATGGGTGGCCAGGTACGCGCGGGCTACCGCCAGCTCCGCGGGTGGCAAATTAAACGAATCCTTGTTGGTGCGGGCCAGGGCGCGGGCCTGCAGGCTGTACGCAAACGCTTGCTGGTAATTTCCTTGCTTGCTGTATAACTCCGCCAGGTTAGTTTCATCTATTACTACGCTTTGCGAATCGCCCAGCTTCCGATTCAGTGCCACGGCCTTGCGGTAGTAGTGCAGCGATTTTGGCCAGTCGTTCAGCATCTGGTACGCCTTTCCTAACAAGCTCAGGGCCGTTGCCATCACAAAAGCATCTTGCAGCTTTTCGCCGTTTTTAAGGGTCGCCAGTAGCACCGGAATGGCGTCGTTGTAGTTGCCCAGCTCTACGTAGATATTTCCTAGCTCGGCCTGAAGCCGGGCTTGGGTTATGTGGTCATTGCCTTTTTCGGCATAGGGCAAGCCTTGCAACGCGCTGCGCAGGGCCGCGGGCAGACTGCCCTGGTCGGCTTCAATAAAGCTCAGCTGTAAGCACGTCTTGCCGAGCCCAACATTATCCTTCCGGCTGGTGAAGAACCTTTGGGCCTCGCGCGTGTAGCGCCGGGCCTGCTCATAGTTAGCCTGCCGGCGATACAGCGTACCCAGCCTGATTAGCGCCTTTCCTTCGCCCCGCGGGTCAGCTAGTTGCCGGCTCAAGAGCAAGCCTTGCTCCAGCAGGCTAATAGACCTGGGCAAATCGCTCAACATCAACTCATTGGACAAAGCCTGCAGCGCGCGCACCCGAGCGGTGTCCTGCCGAGGCGCAGCGTTGAGCACCACTTGCAGGCTGTCGATAACCCGCGATTGGCCCCTGGCACAGTGGCTGCCCAGCAATTCGATAGCGACAACTAAGCCCAGCCAGCGTTTCATATGCCCAGGCTACTTATTGGTAGCGCGTTGTAGTAAGGTGAAAATAACCGTGCGCAGCAGGCAACACAAGGGCCTTATCGCCTGCCAAGCCTGCCCACCATAAATCCTACCAACAGCGCTACCAGGCACCCTACCCACGCAACATAATTGTAGCTGCTTGCTGCCTCACCGGCAGGCCTGGGGGTTGCATCTACCGGTGCACTATCGGCAGCTGTATGCTTACCAAGTGCTGTCAAAGGATAGGGTGGATTGACGACTAGGCCCAGCGTTCTATCGCTACCATTGGCGCTAATGAGGGCATTATCAGACGCATTTGCTAATAAAGTTTGGTCGGACCCATCTATTGGCTGAGTTTGAATCTTCTCTAATACCCTGAATCCATGCCGGGCAACCAGGCTGTCGCTGGTCCACTTCAGACTATCAGAAGCCACCTGCCAGTAAACGATTGTTCGGGTGTTGCCAAGCTGCGCTTTTTTAAGCAGCACAAAGCGTAATTCCAAGTCCCGCTGGTTGCCCCCTGGGGCAACCGTGATAGGAAAATAGCAAGAACTGTCCTTGGCAACAATCTCCGTGGCAGCTGGCTTTAACGCGCGTTTAAAAATCCTGAGCTGCTGTTTGTACGCTTTTGTTTTGTTAAACCGAAACTCAATGACCGCCGGCCTGAGGAGCCTAACTGGGGGTCTGGCTTGAAGCGTACTCATGCTATTTTTTTCGCTAAGGTGAAAACGGCACTACGCCCAACGGCAGGGAGCTGGCCAGGCAGGCAAGAACAGTAAAAGTCGTGCGCCTTCACCGCTTCTCAATCAGTGCTAGCACTGACTTTGCAGCCGCTCTTTTTGCTACCTGTCGCGGCTACGCGCGCAGCTACGCACCAGCGGGCTCCTCTTTGCGCCGGTCGAGGTGCAGCGCCCGGATGGGGGTAGTGCTCAGCGTAGCAGGCTGCACCAGCAGGCCGGCACCGCGGGCAATAGCTACTTGCAAGCCAGCTTCATAGGTACCCACCCAGGCATTGCCCTGGGCATCGAGGGCAGTGCCCGATACGCGCAGCAGCGACGGCCTGCCCCCCACCGTGGGCGGCAGCTGCCGCACCTGCCGCAGCTGGCCCCGCGCGCCGAAAGTCAGCACAAACACGCCGTGCTGCACGGTGCCCACCCACAGGCGGCCGGCGGGGTCGGAGGTCAGCACGGTTACGTTGGCCTGGGCCAGCCGCTGCGCGCCGGCCCGGCACGCGGCCGGCACGGGCTGCTGCTCGAAGCTGGTGAAACTATCGGGGCTGGCATCGTAGAGGCTGAGCCCCGAGTGCTCGCCGCCCACCCACCGCCGGCTACGACCCCCAGAACCCCTACGTGAACCGCGACCCGCGCTTTGCCCACTCCATCATTTATAACGGGGCCTTGTACGCGGGCTCGGGCAACGGCCCCAGGCCCCCGTGTACACCTACGAGGGCGCCGGGGCCGATGCCTTCACGGCCGCCAACCAAAGCACCGGCTACTACTACCGCAAGATGTGCAACGTGAACATCGCCAACAACGGCGGCACCAACACCAACCGCGGCTGGCCGCTGATTCGCCCCGCCGAAATTATCCTCAACTACGCCGAAGCCCTCAACGAGTTAGGCCGCACCGAAGAAGCTGTGCAGCAGATTATTAAGATTCGCACGCGGGCGGGCATCGACGCGGGCACCAATAGCCGCTACGGCATCCCGGTGGGTATCAGCCAGGCCGCTGCCCGCGAGCTTATTTGCAACGAGCGCCGCATCGAGCTGGCTTGCGAAGACCACCGCTGGGACGACATCCGCCGCTGGAAAATCGCGATGGTGACCAACAACGCCTTCAACAAGCGCATGGACCCCACCCGCGGGGGCACCACCACGCCGCTCGTGTTCAACTACCAGATTGTGGAATCGACCCGGCGCCACAACTTCCGCCCCGAAATGTACCGGATGCCCATCCCGGATGGTGAGATTCGGAAGGTGCCGAAGCTGGTGCAGAATCCGGGCTGGCAGGCTTTGGCAAAATCTTAACTATAAGTAACTTACGTGATTTTATCGGATAGAATTTCGCGCAGTGTTTCGCAGGGTTAAACCGCAGTGTCTCGCAGTGCTAACGATTAAAACACTGCGAGACACTGCGGTTTAACCCTGCGAAACACTGCGCGAAATAACAGACCAAGATTCCAGCGGGTGAATCTTTGCGGCGCTTCGTTGCTTGCTGCTTATGCTTTCTTTCCTTTTGCGTCGCCTGGGCCAGGGCCTGCTTGTGCTGGTGGGCGTGGCCTGCACGGTTTTTTTCCTGTTCAATGTGCTGCCCGGCGACCCGGCCGCCCTGCTGGCCGGCCAGCGCTCGGACATAGCCACCAAGGCCGCCATTCGGGCCGACCTGGGCCTCGACCAGCCGCTGCCCGCCCGCCTGCTGGGCTACCTCAACGATGCCTCGCCGCTGGGCCTGCACCCGCGCGACTCGGCCGGGGTGGCGCGCTACGGCGGCGTGGCGCTGCTGCCGCTGGGCCAGCAGCGCGCCCTGGTGCTGAAGTGGCCCTACCTGCGCCGCTCGTTTCAAAGCAACCAGGACGTGCTCAGCATCTTGCTCGACCGCTTTCCGGGCACGCTGTGGCTGGCGCTGGCGGCCATGCTGCTGGCGGCCGTGGGCGGCATTGCGCTGGGCGTGGCGGCGGCGCTGCGGCCCCAGTCGTGGCTCGACCGTGTTTTGGTAACCACTTCGGTAGTAGGTATTTCGGTGCCGTCGTTTGTGGCGGCTATTCTTATTGCCGTCAGCTTTGGCTTTTACTGGAGCCACTGGACGGGCCTCAGCCTGACCGGCCAGCTTTACGAAACCGACCCCTTCACGGCCGAGCGCCACCTGGTGCTGCGCAACCTGCTGCTGCCCGCCATCGCGCTGGGCGTGCGCCCGCTGGCCATCATCATGCAGCTCACGCGCTCCAGCATGCTCGATGTACTGAGCCAGGACTACATCCGCACGGCGCGGGCCAAGGGCCTGAGCCCTGGCCGCACGGTGTGGCACCACGCCCTGCGCAACGCCCTCAACCCGGTGGTCACGGCCGTGTCGGGCTGGCTGGCCTCGCTCATGGCCGGCGCCTTCTTCATCGAATACATCTTCAACTGGAAAGGCCTGGGCACCACCACCTTGCACGCCGTCGAAAACCTCGATTTCCCGGTCGTGATGGGCGCCACGCTCTTCGTGGCGGCCATCTTCGTGCTGGTCAACATTGCCGTCGATATGCTGTACGCCGTGCTCGACCCGCGAGTAAGAATCAATTAACAGTCATCAATTATCAGTTATCACCCGTTCTATTTGCGCTGCTAGGTCGCTAAAACGACTGATAACTGTTAACTGATAACTGATAACTGAAAACATGAACCACCTCTACCTCATCGGCCTGCCGGCTTCGGGCAAAACCACGCTGGGGCGGCAGCTGGCCGCGCACTACGGCCGGGGCTTCCTGGACCTCGACCAGCGCATTGTGGCCGAGGCGGGGCAGTCGATACCCGAAATTTTTGCCACGGAGGGCGAGGACGGATTTCGGCGGCGCGAGGCGGCGGCGCTGGCGGCCGTGGCCCAGCACCCCGGCCGGCCGCTGGTGGTGGCTACCGGCGGCGGCACGCCCTGCTTCCACGACAACCTGGCGGTGCTCCACAGCTCGGGCTTTGTGCTGTGGCTCGACGTGCCGCTACCCGAACTGAAGCGCCGCCTGGCGCGGCGCAACCAGGCGGCCACCCGGCCGCTACTGGCCGCCACGGCCACCGCCGCCACGCCCCAGCAGGCCCTGGCCGACTGGCTCGACCGAACCCTGGCGGCCCGTTCGGGGTTCTACGCCCAGGCGCGGCTGCGCCACCCCGGCGGCCCGGCCACCGAGGTGGCCGCCGCGCTCGAAGCGGCGGGCTTCCAGCCGTAGCGGCGCGCAACCGCACGGCGGCGCGTGGCGTAGCTTTGCAGCTAAGATTGATTTTTTAGGTATTAAATAAGTTATCAGCTTTCGTATGGCTACCCTTTCCGACACTACCGCTGCTCCGGCGGCGGCCCCGGTCCGGCCCAAGCACAAAGGCTCGGCCCAGCTTTTTAAAAACCCGGTGCTAGAGCGGCTCTCGCACACGCACATTGCGCTGCCGGTCAGCATTTTTATTGCCACGGCGCTCGTGAGTTTGTACTACGGCATCACGCACGGCTTCGTGGTGGGGTTGTCGGGGCTCGGGCTGTTTCTGGGGGGGCTGCTGCTCTTCACGTTTGTCGAGTACCTGGTGCACCGCTACGTGTACCACATTCCGGCCACTACGCCGGGTCGGGCTAAGTTTCAGTACACCATGCACGGCGTGCACCACGAGTACCCCAAGGACGAAACCC
>CAXTFI010000045.1:0-28281 GCA_964243255.1 uncultured Hymenobacter sp. | reverse complement strand
GCGCCTACCAGGAAAGCCTGAGCGGCTACGGCGGCATCAAGCACTGCCTCATTCCGGCGCCCAAGCACGTCATTCTCGACCGCGCGCCCGACGGCACGCTCACCGACACCGTGTTTGCGCCCAAGCAGGAAGCGGCCAGCATGCTGAAAATACTGGGTTACAGCGAATAATAAAGCCGGCCCATAGGAAGTTGAGAGGGTAATAAAGCACTATTCCCAGAAACCCGTTGGCCCCGTAACCACCTACGTGGCACGGCTCTTATCTTTGAAGCCTAACCGCGCCCCCTTCAATTTTACCCTTTTTATGAAAAAGCTCCTTATTCTCGCCGTTGGGGCCGCCACCCTCGGCCTCGGCGCCTGCAACAAGAGGTCCTGCCCCGCCTACACCTCGACCAAGTCGGCTGCTGCGCCCCTCACGGCCAGCACCGCCACGGCCATCGAGCGCCAATAGGTTAGCGCCGGCTTTTATATCGGGAGCGCCCGGTCTGCACTTGCTGCGGGCCGGGCGCTTTGGGTTAATAGGCAGTTTGGCGCGGGGGCTAAACGGACGTGGGGCAGCCCGAGGGCTGCCGCTGAGGCGTTATAGCGCGGTTTTGAAGCCAGGGTACACGGTCGCCCTCCACAGCAGACCCCACCCCCGGCCCCCTGGCTCCAAAACCGCGCTAAGCTGGCAGCCGGGATATTCCTGCGCGTTGCGAGCGGGCTGCGCCTAGTCATTGGAGAGCGGGCTAATTCCCAGTATATTAGCAAGAAAAATCAGCATTTTTCAAGCATCCGACTTTGCAGCGCTGGCGTAAGTTTACGGGATGCTTAGCAGACACTAAAAAAAACTGCCTTAGTCTACTAAGTTGATTTAGAATACTATATACCCCGAGCACCCACTCGCCAACACCTGCCTTGCTTTGGAAAACAACTTCACCCGCACACTTACGAAATGACGGCGAACGAATTGGTGCGACGGCTGCTTCAGTATTGGCTTTACCTCTTGCTACTGCCGCTCACCATGGCAGCTTCGGTGTACTTTTTTGCCCGGTTTCAGAGCAAGAAGTACACGTCGGAAACCGTGCTATACACGGGCATCACGTCGGGCTACCAGATTGTGGGCGACAATAACCGGAGCAGCCACGACCTGGATGCCACCAATACGGCGTTCAGCAACCTGATTTCGCTGGTTGGCTCGCGCGAGGTGCGGGAAGAAGCCTGCCTGCGCCTGCTGGCCTGGCAGCTGCTGGCAGAGGCCAACCGGCCGGCCGCTTATTTGCCTACTAACCACCACATCACCTACGTGTTAGGCAGCGCAGCACGCGCGGTATTTGCGCCCCAGGCTACGCCTTATGCGCAGTTCCTGACCCCCGCCTACCGCGGCCTGCTGCTGGGCAACACCCTGGACGAGACTACGGCCCGGCTCACGGCCTATTACGGCACCTCTGCTACCAACGCGGTGTACAAGGTAGTTAACTCCAAAGACCCAAGCTTTTCGACGGATGCGCTGGGCCGGGTGCTTTGCAACCGCCTGCATAACAGCGACATGCTGAGTTTGTCCTACACCTCTTCCAGCCCGGCTATTTGCCAAAAAACGCTGGAATTCCTGACTGAGGTAGCCATTCGCAAAAACAAGGAGCTGTTTGCCGGGCAAAGCGACTCCGTTATTACCTATTTTGCGCGGGCCACCAGCCAGGCGCAGGCGCGGCTGCAAGCCGCCGAGCAGCGCCGGCTGGCTTTTGAGCAGCAGCACAGCCTGGCCGACTACGACCAGCAGGTGGTGGTGCTCACCAATGAGCGCCAGGCCACCGCGGCCAGCTACGGCTCGCTAGAAATGGAGTATGCCGGGGCCACGGCCACCCTGGCGTCGATAGGGCGCACGCTGCGCCAGCGCGGCATTCAGACCCGGCAAAGCGAGGAAATTATGGGGTTGCGCAATCGCCTGGCGAGCCTCAACAGCCAAGCCACCGAGCTAGCGCTGGCGGCCCCCACCACCGCCACCACGGCCCAGCTGGCGGGCGTGCGCCAACAGGCCGCACGGCTAGCCGATAAGATTGAAGCCAAAGTAAAAACCTACTACCAGGGGGCACCCGTAGACCAAGGGGCGGTGGTGAAAAACCTGCTGGCCGACTACGGCAAAACCACGCTGCGCGCCGAAGACCTACGGAGCCAGCTGGCCCTGCTGCGCCGCCAGAAAGACCTGGCAGCCAGCCACTACCACCAGCTGGTGCCCCAGGGAGTAGCCATGAGCCAGATTCGCCGACAGGTGGAGGTAGCCGAAAAGGACTACTTTTCCCAGGCCGAAGGCTTGAAGAAAAGCCAGCTGGCGCAGCACAACGGCGACCTGACCGGGCACCTGCGCGTGGTAGACCCGCCGTACCTGCCCGGCGTGGCCCTCGACGACAAAAAGCCGCAGCTGATGCTGCTGGGCGCGCTGGCGATGCTGCTGCTAACGGGGGCGGCCGTGGCGACCACCGGGGTGCTCGATACCTCGCTGCAGCACCCCGAGCAGGCCACCAAGGACACCTCGTTTGCGGTGGCGGGCGTGGTGCCCGAAATAACCAAGCCGCAGCACCAGCAGCTGGCTTACCAGGCCGAGGGCACGCTGGCGCGCCAGCTGCTTTTGCAGGTGCACCGGCAGCCGCAGGGCGGCCAGCCCTACACCATTGGGATACTGAGCAGCTACGGGGGCGAAGGCAAAACCAACGTAGCCTGCAACCTGGCCGCCAGCTTAAATGCGATGGGCATCAAAACGCTGAGCATGTTTCCAGATGACCATCGGTTTCAAATAATTCCGAACGACGACACCCTGTTTTATTCGCCGCGGCAAGGCCTGACGCCGGGCACCACGGTAGCCGAGCTGGCCGACCAAACAATGTATTCGGATGAGGTAGTCATCATCGAGTTTCCGGCGGTGTTCGAGCACACCTACCCCGCCTCGGTGCTGCGTAGCCTCGACCTCATCCTGGTTTCGGTGCGGGCCGAGCGCACCTGGCAGCTGGCCGACCGCAACATATTTGCGCATATTCAACAGCTCACTACCGCGCCTATCGAGCTGGTACTCAACGGGGTATTACCCGAGTACGTGACCGAGGTGGTGGGAGCGCGGGCCGGCAGGGCCAGCGCCCGCCCGGCCCGCGCCCCGGCCCCGGCCCCAGCCCTACCGGCCCACCCGCTGCCTGGTTGGGCCGGATAGCTGTGTTGCGCTTACCAACTGCCGCGCCCGGCGCGGCGGCTCCTGGCTAGTACGCTTTCGTTTGCTGCCCATGCCTCACCTTCTTACTCCCCTTCTTACTTATGAAAACCAAGTTAGTAGACACTGTAAAGTTCTCCTTTACTGAGGAGGCAGTTGCCCAGCTGGCCACCGTGCTGGGCGAGCCGGCAGCGCGGGTTAGCAAGGGCCTCACCGAGGCCGTGCCGCTGGTGCTAAACAGCATGCTGAAGCAGGCTGAGCAGGAGGGCAACCCGCTGGCGCTGCTGCACCGGGCCCGCGAAATCGACGCCACCAGCGCCCTCATGCAGTTCACCGACCTAGCCGATGCCACCTGGTATGAGCAAGGGGGGGCTATTCTGGTTGAATTGCTGGGCGGCACCTATGGCACCACCATGAGCCAGCTGGCCCAGGAGGCGGGCCTGCAGCCCGCCGCCGCCGAGCGGCTGCTGCAGCTGGCTGCCACCGCCGTGTTTGGGGTGGTGGGGCGCATTGCGGCCGAAAACGGCCTGACCCCCAGCGCCTTTGTGCAGTGGCTGCGCGCGCAGCAAGTGGCCATTGGCGCGGCCATGCTGCCCGTGCCGCCCGTGCCGCAACCCCCAGACAATACCACTACTGCCCTGCGCCCCCCGGCCACCGTGCCGCCGCGCGTGCTGGCCCCTACCCCGCCCCGCGCGGCCCCGGCCGGCAACTGGCCGCTGGCCATAGGGGCCGCCCCCGCCGAGCCGAGTGGGGCCGCAACCTGGCGCTGGCAGCTGGGCTCGGGTTTGCTGTTGCTGCTGGCCGTGAGCCTGGGCTACTTTTTTGGGTATGACCGGCATGAGCCAGCCAAAGAGGCCGGCCCGGCTCCGGCCGCCTGGCCCGGCACCAAGCCCGCCGCGGCCACCCCGGCAAGCGTAGCAACGGGGCGCTACGACCAGAGCCGCGATACGTACATCTACGACACGGGGCAACCCACCGTGCTGACGCTGACCAATGGGAAAGTCCAAAAGGTGGGAGCCAACTCAACCGAAAACCGCTTGTATACCTTTCTGGCCACGCCCTCGGTGGAGGTAGACTCGGTGAACCGCACCAAAGGCTGGATTAATTTTGACCGCGTGTACTTTGAGCCCGGCAAGGCCACCCTCACGCCCGAGTCGACGCAGCAGCTGCACAACGTGGCCGATATCCTAAAGACTTTTCCGAAGTCAGTGGTAAAAATTGGTGGCTACACCGACAGCTCCGGGGTGGCCGCGCACAATTTTCAGCTGAGCGAAGAGCGGGCCAAGATGGCAATGGTCACCCTCAGCTCCTTTGGCGTGCCCATGGACAACCTGCAGTTCAAGGGCTACGGGGCCAAGTATTTTGTGGTATCCAATAAAACCCCCACGGGCCGGGCGCTCAACCGCCGCATCAGCATCCGGGTTGTCCAAAAATAGCGGGCGGCACCTGGGTACCCTGGTGCCGCAGGTTCTTTTGGCCGCCAAGCGCGGCTCGGGCGACGTGGTGCGTGCTGGCGGGTTTATCCAGCTGGCCGTCGCTGAGCTTGCGCAGCGCCTGGCCAGGCAGCTCGGCCAGGGCTAGGCGCTGCCTATCGCCTGGCCCTAGCCCTGGCCGAGCGGCCTGGCCAGGTACACAGGGTGTTGCTTAGCACAAGAATTGAGCTGTCGCAGCCCGGTGGGTAAGTCAGGTTGGATAATGCCGAAATCCTGCTCATCCAGGCGTTATACCCGCGGTTGGCAGTCACTGCAAAGGCCACCTTCAAAACATAAGGTTTTACAGGATTTCAACATGGCAAGCAGCACGATAACCTTATCTGAAACAACAAATGAGGATTTACCTACCCTTTTTCAATTTCAGCTTGACACAAAAGCAAATTATTTAGCCGCGTTTACTGCGAAAGACCCAACCGACAAAGCTGCTTACCTGAAGAAGTATTCCGCGCATTTACTTGACCCAACCATCACGATGCGGACAATAAAGGCGAATGAGGAGATTGCCGGCAGTATCGCAAAATTTGTTATGGGAAATGACGCGGGCATTACGTATTGGATTGACCGAAAATTTTGGGGACAGGGGATTGCTACACAGGCCCTTAACATGTTTTTGGAGATTGAACCCAGTAGACCACTATATGGGCGGGTTGCCTTTGATAATTACGGCTCGCAAAAAGTACTGGAGAAATGTGGCTTTCTAAAAATCGGAAGGGAAAGGGGCTTTGCTAACGCCCGCCAAACTGAAATTGAAGAGCATATTTATAAACTCACAAACTAAGATGTTAAAAACCTACGGCACAACGTAGTCCATACTCTCAGGTTTACTGCATCGCCTTCCAGCGCGCGCGCCGAAAACTCCCTGGTGCACGCAACGCAGCGGCTGGCCGGCCACCTTCGTGCCGGCCTCTTGGCACCAAGGTCGCGCTTGGTTTGCGGCAAAGCGCATGTCTTTGCAGATGGCCAGCCCGCAAGAGTGCCTTTTCCCAGGCTGATTCTCCTTGCCGGAGCAAGCTCCACCGGCGATTTCGGCCCTAGCGCACGCTATCCTTGTTGCCCCGGTTCAGCTGGTCCAGCAGGTTGTCGGCCGAGAGCGTATCCACGGCCTCGGCGCGGCGCGGGCGCGGCTCGTACTCGGTGTAGCACACGTACTTCCGGTTGATTTTGGTGGGCGGCTTCGGGAAGGGGCCGTAGTCGTAGCCCAGGCTTTTATCCTGGTAAATGCTTTCCATGTAGCGCCCAAAGATGGGCAGGGCCATGCGGCCGCCCTCGCCCTGCTGCGAGCGGAAGAAGTGGATGCTGCGGTCTTCGCCCCCCACCCACACGCCCGACACCAGGTCCTTGGTGAGGCCCATGTACCAGCCGTCGGAGTAGTTGGAGGTGGTGCCGGTTTTGCCGCCAATCTGGTTGTCTTTGCGCCACAGGTTCTCAAAGTCCCACAGGCCCTGCGAGGTGCCGCCGGGCTCCTCCATGCCGCCGCGCAGCATGTAGGTCATCAGCCAGGCCGTTTCGGGCGAGATGGCGCGCTTCTGCACGGGGTCAAACTGCTGAATAACGTTGCCGTTGCGGTCCTCGATGCGGGTAAGCAGGCGCGGCTCGGAGCGAAAGCCGTTGTTGAGAAACGTGGCGTAGGCATCCACCATCTCGTACACGCTCACGTCGCCGGCCGAGCCCAGGCCGATGCTGGGTACGGGTAGCAACGGGCTGGTAATGCCCACTTTATGCGCGTAGTCGGCCACCTTGCCCCAGCCCACTTTCTCGGTCAGTTGGGCCGTTACCGAGTTTACCGAGCGGGCCATGGCCGAGCGCAGCGTCATGTTGATGCCCGTGTATTCGCGGGTCACGTTGTCGGGCTGCCACTGCATGGGCTTGCCGTTCTCCACGTAGTTAATCGTCACGCGCTCGTCGCGGATGCGGTCGCAGGGCGAGTAGCCGTTGGCCAGGGCCGTGAGGTACACGAAGGGCTTGAAGGTGGAGCCCGCCTGGCGCTTGCCCTGCCGCACGTGGTCGTACTGAAAAAACCGGTAGTCGAGCCCCCCCACCCAGGCCTTAATGGAGCCCGTGAATGGGTCCATCGTCATCATGCCAGCTTGCAAAAAGTGCTTGTAGTAGGCTAGCGAATCGAGCGGCGACATGACGAGCGTGGTATCGCCGTCGGTCTTTTTCCAGGTAAACACCTTCATGGGGCGCTTGGCGTGCAGGGCCGAATCGAGGCGGGCGGGCTGGCCCTGGTAGCGGGCGGCCAGGGCCTTGTAGCTCTGGGTGCGCCGCATCTGGTTGTCGATGAAGCCCGGAATTTCGTGGCCATCCTCGTCCACCCAGGGGTTTTGCTCGCGGTTGCGCCAGAAGTTATCAAACTGCTGCTGCAGCGCCTTCATGCGCTGGTGCACGGCCTGCTCGGCGTGGTCCTGCATCCGCGAGTCGATGCTGGTATAAATGCGCAGGCCGTCGCGGTACATGTCGTAGCCGTGGGCTTCGCACCAGCGGTTCACGGCCTGGCCAATGGCCCCGCGGAAATACGTATCGGGGCCGTCGATGTGCTTTTCTACCTGGTAGTCAAGCACAATGGGCTCGGCTTGCAGCGCCGCCACCTCGGCGGGCTTGAGGGCCCCGGCCTGGCCCAGGCGCTGCAGCACCACGTTGCGGCGGCGGCGCGAAGCGGCCGGGTGAAAGCGCGGGTTGAAGGCCGTGGGGTTGTTGAGCACCCCAATAAGCGTGGCCGCCTGCACGGCCGTGAGGCTATCGGGCGAGGTGCTGAAAAACGTTTTGGCCGCCACCTTAATGCCGAACGCGTTGGAGCCGTACTCCACGGTGTTCAGGTACATGCGCAGGATTTCGGGCTTGGTGTAGCGGCGCTCCAGCTCCACGGCCGTGAGCCACTCCTTGGTTTTGGCGATTACCGTGCCCACGCCGGGCAGGTGGCTGAGCCCGCCCCGGTTTTCGCCGCGCCGGGTTTTGTATAAGTTCTTGGCCAGCTGCTGACTAATGGTGGAGCCGCCGCGCTTATCGCCGCGCAGCCCGTAGTACACGGTGGCCGCCAGTGAGGGCGCATCAATGCCCGAGTGGTCGTAGTAGCGCGCATCCTCAGTGGCAATGAGGGCCTTCACCAGCCAGGGCGACATCTCGCTGAGGCGCACCGGCGAGCGGTTTTCGCGGAAGTAGCGCCCGATGAGCACGCCGTCGGCGGTAAACACCTGCGAGGCCTGCTCCACCTTGGGGTTTTCGAGCTCCTCCAGGCTTGGCGACTTGCCAAACAAAAACAAAAAGTTGCTGCGCACCAGCAGCGGGTACGCCAGAAAAAAACCTACGCTGATAAAAAAGAGCGTCCAGGCGATGCGCACCAGGCGGCGGGTGCCCCGGCCGGGCCGCTTGCGGGCGGCGGCACTCGGGCGGGCGGGCGTGGAATTGGAAGCAGCAGGCGGCAGGTTTTCGTCGGCCATGAACGGCAAATCAGGAGCGGGGAATGGCAAAGATACCAGCCAGGCCCAACGCTACGCCGTGCGCAACAATGCCCGGCGCAATCCGCGCCGGGCGCGGTAGCGCTGGTAGCCGATTTCGAGCAGCGCGGCCAGCGTAAACGTCAGCCCCAGGCCGTAGCTCCACTTCACGTAGCGCAATTGCCGGGCCGTGGGCGCATCATAGGCCTGGAAATACAAGCTTAGGCCCCACAGCTCGTCGATGAGCGTGAATACCCACACCAGCGCGGCGCCCCGCTGCCCCACCCGGCCCAGCACCATCACCCAGCGAAAGGCGTAGAGCACCAGCCCCGGCACGGCCGCCGGGGCCAGCACCGGCTGGGCCAGCAGCAGCGGCACGCCCAGCAGGGCAATGGTAAGGGTTTCTTTGGTAAGCTGCGCCGCGGCCAGCCCCCGGCCCAGGGGCGACAGTAGCTTGGGCTTCGGAAGGGTCGGGGTATAGGTTCGAGGCATATTACGCAATTAATTGAAGGATAAGAACTTATGTACTACCGACGCAGTACCAGCCGCCGGGCCTGGCACTGCCAGGTGAGGCCAATAAGGAGTACTCCTTTCAACGTATCAAGCAGCAGATTAGTTGGTTGGCCAAAGGCTACGTAAATACCAATGCCAATGCCTATCCACCACAGCCCCAGCAGGTAACACAGCCCCGCGTAGCCCGGCCGGCCCTGCTTTACCCGCCCAAAAGCCAGCCCCGCCACCAGCGTCACAAACAGCAGAAACCAGCCCGTGAGGTAACCCAAAAACGCCGTATCGGGCCCGTACTTGACGCCAAACCTGGCCAGCGTAAAAGCCGGCGCGAAGAAAGCCCCTCCCGTAAGAATCAGTTCCAATAAAGTGGCAACGGCAAGCAAGATGAGCAGCAGGGTTCGGGGCATACGTAAAGCTGAACGGGCGTGAATGTTGCCCGAAACTACGGCCCAGCTACCAAACTAACGCGCTCAACCTCATGCTAAAAGTGGCTGCTATAGTTCTGGTCACTCCACCAGCCGGCCCGGCAGCCGCCGCCGCTGCCCGAGCCACTCACTCACTGGGCCGCCCGCAGCTGCGGGCCGGGCCACTGCCACGCCCCCACCGGGCCCGATGCCACTGGCGCGGCCGGCTGCCCGCCGCGCACCGCAATGAGGCCGTCGGCCCGCTGCATCCGCTCGGTGCGGGCATACTCGGCCGCAATGGCCGCGCAGAAGCTGAACAGGCCGTAGCCGCCGGCCTGCAGGGCGGCGCGGCTGGTGGCGTAGGCGGCCAGGGCCGCGCCGGCCATCAGGCCGCGGTAGGCCTGGCGGCGCAGCCAGCCGCCGCCGCGCCGCGCCGCCAGGTGGCGCAGGGCGAAGCATTGAAAATTGAGGTGCATCTCCTCATCCAGCATAATGCGCCGGCAAATCTGCTGCAGCAGCCCCGAGTAGGTGGCGCTGAACAGCGCCCGGTAATACACGGCGGCTACCACCTCGGCCACTAGCAGCACCCGCAGCGTGTGCTCGAGGCCCAGCACCCGGCGCAGGCCCCGAAACACGTCGTCGAGCCAGTGGCCGCGCAGGCGCGCAATGCCCTGCTGGTCGAGGAAGCGCCCCAGCACCGCCGCGTGGGTTTGCTCCTCCTTGATAAACAGGCGCATAGCGGCCGTGTACTCGGCATCGCCGAGCTGCTGGGCACGGGCGTAGAGGTAGTGCCCCTCCGAGCTTTCGCCGCGCTGAAAGGTCTGGAGCGAGGCCCGCACGGCGCGCAGCTCGTGCGCCGTGAGCTGGTGCGGGTCGTCCCAGGCCAGGTCGGCATAGTGGTTTTGGTTGGCCTGGAAGTAGGTTTTGAAATCGGTGAAAGTCATGGGGTTAATTCCAATTTACAGGTTCGTAAAAAATGACAGAAGCAAGTGTTAACAGCATCACAGCTAGCGAAATAAGTTGGAAAGCAATTAGCCCAACCAACCATACAAAAGCCAGCATTTCGAGCGAAGAAGCGTCGGTTTCGGTGGCCCTTAGCCCTGGTACTGCCCGCCACCAGAGGAGCCCATGCATCACAGCGAAGCTGACGAAGAACCAGGGTTCATCGGGTGTTTTTTGGTCGTAAGGCTTTTCTAAAACTGCCGCCCCGATTGCTAGCCAGCTGATAAGGCACACCATCGTCCAGCACAAGCTGCCTAGCAGCCACTGCCCTGGCGAATGCGCCTTTGCAAATGGATTTCTCATTTTTCACTCAACTCATCATAGGCCTGCCCGGCCGCGCCCGTGCGGCTTTGCCAGTCGCGCTTGGGGTACTCAGCCCGAAACTCAGTCAGGCGAATGCGCAGCCGTTTATGGGCTTCGGCGGCAGTAATGGGGTGGAAATAGCCATCCTCACTTTCCGCTACCAGGTCTTTGGTATGGTCGAGGAGGCTTTCGCGGGCGGCCAGCACGGGCAGCACGCGGGGCGGCATGGCCAGTAAAAAGCCGATGTCGAGGCGCGAGAAGCGGGCTTGCAGGTTGTACTCGGCAATCCAGATTTCCCAGTTGCCGGCCGCCAGCCCCAGCAGCACCGCGTAGGCCGCCCACGAGTTGAGCCGCACCAGGCTAAAGGCCGAGCGCCGCTGCCAGATTTTAAACAGCACCGTGCCCAGCCCAAACAGCGTCAGCAACAGGAAGCCGTACACCCCAATGCGCTTGTAAGCCAGGCCAGTATAGGTGATGTAGTAATAGTTGCGCAGGCCCACCGACACGGCCAGCACCACGTTTTGCCCCACCCACAGCGTGGCGCCCCAGCGCAGGGCCGGCAGGCCACGCTGGTAAAAATTGAGGTTGCGCCGGAAAAACCACAGCATAATACCCGCCGCCAGCAAGATGCTGAAAATCAGCACGTACGTGCCCTCGTGCACAAACTGCGTGAGGTCGAAGCCCGGCGCGGGCTCGAAGCCAAACCACAGCCAGTGCACATCCACCGCGTTCACTATCAGCAGCAAAGCGTTGAGCAGGCCGAAGCTCACCACGGCCGCCAGCCACTCCTTGCGCAGGTCGAGCGGCCCCCGGTCGGAGTGGCCAAAGCGGGGCTGCCGCACCCCAAACGAGGCCACCCGGTTGCGCTGCCGCCGCACAAACTCGCCAAAGCGCGACTCGTAATCCACAAAAAAATGCACCGGCACTACCACCAGCGCGCCCGTTGCCACCACCCCGCACAGCAGCAAAAACAGCAGGTGCGGCACCGAAACAGCCGCCACCAGCTCATCCAGCCAGGTCACCACTACCGCCCACAGCCGCGCGCTCAGCGCCCCGTACTGCGGGTTGGCCACCGCAAACAGGGTTTGAAAAACAACGAGCGCCAGCAGCGGTAGCCCCAGCAGGCGGCCGTAGAACCAGCCCCGCCGCAGCCGGCCATCCAGGCCCTTGGGCGCCCGCAAGCTGCTGGCTACCAGCGCCACGGCCGGCAGCAGCCCCGCCAGGCCCGTGCCCACCGCCGACCCCACCAGCCGCAGCGCCGGCTGGTTCACCAGCCCCAGCAGCAGCAGGCCCGAGGCCAGCGCCGCCCACCCGGCGGCGCTCGAGCCGTACCAGGCCACCAGCCCGCCGCTGAGCAGGCAGCCCGCTACCGCCACCCGGAAGCCCGCCGTGCGCCGCACCGGTGCGTAGCCAGGCAGCATCACCAAGTGCGCGGCTACCAGCAACACCATGTATACCAGCACGTTAATTCCCGCCTGCTCGTGCCAGAACAGGTAGTCGCCCAGGGCCGTGGCTACCACCAGCAGGCTCCCTAGCAGGGTCGATATTCGGTAGGCAGGCGCGGCCTCCACCTGGTTTTTGGTAGGCCAGAAATAGGTTGTGTTCATTTGAAAAGAACTTTGTTTTGCAAAGTAAAAAGAGCTAAAAAAAGCCGCCAGGGCCAATGTGCTATTCTAAAAAGAGGAGAAAGAGCGGCGCGCAGAGCCGAAAGCCTACCCGCGCAGCAGCTTTTCCAGCGCTGTCAGGTGCTCCTGAAAGGCTTGCTTGCCTTCGGCCGTGGCGTTGTAGGTAGTATTAGGCTTTTTGCCCACAAACTGCTTGTTAACCAGCACGTAACCGGCCTTTTCCAACGCGGCCACGTGCGAGGCCAGGTTGCCGTCGGTGAGGTCGAGGCTTTCCTTTAAGTCGTTGAAGCTCACCGACTCATTGGCCAGCAGCACGGCCATCACCCCGAGGCGCACGCGGTGGTCAAAGGCCTTGTTGAGGGTGTGGATGGCGTACTTCACGGCGCGGTAAAGTTCGGGCCACTCGCGCGCTCGTAGCGGTTATACATGAGCAGGCCGTAGCCGATGTGCCCCAGCCCAAAGCCCGCCCCAAACAGCAGCAGGCCGTAGCCGGGCAGCAGCAGCGCCACCAGCCCCAGCCCTATCATGGTCAGGCCCAGGTACTTAATCTCGTCCAGGGTGTACTTGCTGCCGTTGAGCAAAGCCAGGCCGTAGAATACCAGCAGGCCGGGCACCACCAGCTCGGGCGCGCCGCTCACAAATAATTTCAGGCAAAACAGCCCGCCCGCCACCAGCGGCACCAGCAGGGCCAGCAGCAGCCGCCGGGCCGGGGCCGTCCAGAACGAGCGCAGGCCGTCGCGCCGGGTGCGCCGCAGTGTAAAAAACGCCGCCACCAGCAGCGCCGCCAGTATCATGGCCACCGCCAGGCCCAGCAAAAACGGCAGCGCCGCCAGCCGCTCGCCCACCGAGGTTTGAAACAGCCGCACGTAGCCCTGCTCGCCGTACTGCTGCCGCAAGTAGTAGTGCCCAATGGCCGTGCCTGCCAGCGCTACCACCCCCGCCCCCACCCCACTCAGCCCGCTCAGCGACAGAAAGCGCGAGCTGCGCTCCATAATGGCGCGGATTTCGGTGAGCTGGGCCAGGGGGTCTTGGGCGGCGGGCTTCATGCGGCAGAGTGAAGTACTTTGTGATGCAAAGCTAAGACAGAAAGAGCGTATGTTTGCATCGGTAAATCAATTTTTGATGGCTGCTAAATTTTTGCTTCCTTCCCCAGACATTAGCCGCGCGATTATGCTTTGGCTATCAACGGCTTGTTTGGGCACTATTACGCTCGTTTTTTATTGGGCCCTTTCTGCTTACAGCCCAGTTAAATTTGAGTGGGACATCTTATATGCGACTCTAGTAGCGAGCCTTCTTGCGGCTGCTTCGCTTTCCCCATTCCTGCTAGTCCTGCCTTTTGGGTTGGGTTGGGCATTGAGGCCTGCTACTGCTTTTTACCGCATAGTGCGGCTCTGCCTAGTAATCAATGGCTTATTTTGGTCGGCCGCACATAGTGGCTGTTGGCGCCTTGCCGAAGGGAATAGATACCCTAAAATGCTCGGAATGGTGTGGATGGCAGTTCCCTATCTGGTGGCTGCCTTGCTAGCGGCTGTTTATATCTACCGTCCTTGGCTTTTTCGACCCAACGAATAGCGCAATTGATACCTCCTGGGGCTACCGCAGTTCACTAATGCGCAAGTCTTAAATAATCCAGTCATCGTCGGCAAACATCTAGTGTTAATAGAGAACAGGCTGGCATTCTCAGTTCTGGTACGTCTTTTGGAACTGAGTTGGTAACATGTTGCTGCCAGCAGAGTCTATTGACTCGCTTTTAGCAGACCTGCATCTGATTTCTAGCCTCCATTTTCCGTCATGAAAAACCGTCTGCTTCTCCTTCTGCCTGTGCTGGCCAGCCTTTCGCTCACCGCCCACGCTCAATTCAGCCTGCCCAGCAGCATCGGCGGCTTCAAGCTGCCCACCAAGAAAACTACCACGACCACCACGACCACCACCAGCGTGAGCGGCCTCACCAACACGGAGGCGGCCAGCGGCCTCAAGGAGGCGCTCATTCAGGGCATTTCGAAGGGCTCGGACCAGGCTTCGCAAACCGATGGCTTCAACTTGAACCGGCTCATCCGCATTCCCTTCCCGCCCGACGCCCAAAAAATGGCTAACACGCTGCGCAGCATTGGGTTAGGCAGCCAGGTCGATAAGTTTGAGCTGTCGCTGAACCGGGGCGCCGAAGATGCCGCCAAAAGCGCCAAGCCGATATTTATCAGCGCTATCAAAAGCCTGACGTTCAGCGACGTGTGGAATATTCTCACCGGCCAGAAGGACGCCGCTACTCAGTACCTCAAGCGCACCACTACCTCGCAGCTCACCACGGCTTTCATGCCCATCATGCAGCAGAGCCTGGATAAGGTGGATGCTACCAGATATTACACTTCGCTATCAAGCACGTATAATAAGCTGCCGCTGGTAACGCCGGTGCAAACCAACCTCAACCAGTACGCCACCGGCAAGGCGATTGACGGCTTGTTCACGCTCATTGCTCAGGAGGAAGCTGATATTCGGGAAAACCCGGTAGCCCGCACCACGTCGCTGCTGAAGAAGGTATTTGGCATCGGGGGGAAATAAAATGTGCGGTAAGCTTTAGCTTGCCGTCAGTTACCCCCTATGTCGGCAGTTGGCCCGTATAGCATGCTATTACCATCACGGCAAGCTAAAGCTTACCGCACATTGCTTACGTGAAGCTACGCCTGCATTTATTTGAGTTTGAGGACTTGCCGTGGTTTCCGGTCACCATCCGGGCCGGGATGATGGACTACCTGCGCTTCATGATTAGCGGGCTGGGTACCTACCGGCCCGTGGCCCCGCTGCTGGCCGAGGGCCTGCGCCGCACCAACCAAACGCACCTGCTGGAGCTGGGCGCCGGCGCGGGCGGCGGCACCGAAACCGTGCTGGCGGCCCTGCGCGCCCAGCAGCTGCCCACCGCCACCATCCTGCTCACCGACCTCTACCCCCAGCCCGCCGCCTGGGCCGACGTGGCGCGGCGCACTGGCGGGGCCATCCGGGGCCACGCGGCGGCCGTGGATGCGCTGGCCGTGCCGGCCGACTTGCCGGGGTTTCGGGTCATTTTTTCGGCCTTCCACCACTTTGCGCCGCCGCAGGCCGAGGCGTTGCTGCGCAATGCCGTGGCCGGTGGCCAGGGCATGGGCGTGTTTGAGGGCGCGGCCAAAAGCTGGCTCGAAATCGGGCTGGCGCTCACGGTGCTGCCGGTGGCGCAGCTGCTGCTGACGCCCTTTTTTCGGCCCTTTCGGCTTAGCCGGCTGGTATTCACCTACTTAGTGCCCATCATTCCGCTGGCTACCATGTGGGATGGCACGGTGTCCATCCTGCGCATGTATTCGCCCGCGGCGCTGCTGGCGCTGGCCAGCCGCGCCGACCCGGCCGGCCGCTACCACTGGCAGGCCGGGCAGCTGCGCCACTGGTGGGGGCCGCGCGTGACCTACCTGGTGGGCTGGCCTACGGGGCGCGCTGCTTAGTAGCGCTACCTTCGCCCCCATGCTGCTGCCCGCCTACCGCCGAGCTTTTGCGCTGCTGCGCCTGCCGTTTTCGCTGTTTCTGATGCCCATCTTCTGGTTCGGGCTCAGCGCGTTGCGCGAGCCCTTTAGCTGGGGGCGGGCGGCGGCGGCCTTCGCCATTTTGCACCTGCTGGTGTACCCGGCCTCCAACGGCTACAACTCGTATTATGATAAGGATGAGGGCAGTATTGGGGGCCTGAAAGCGCCGCCGCCCGTCACGCCCGAGCTGCTGCACCTGGTGTGGCTATTTGAAACCCTGGCGCTGCTGGCTTCGCTGCGGCTGGGCTGGCCGTTTGCGGCCATGGTGGTCGTCTACATCCTGGTTTCCAGGGCGTATAGCTACGAGGGCATTCGCCTCAAAAAATACCCGCTGCTGAGCACGGTGGTGGTGGTGGTGTTTCAGGGGGCATTCACCTTTTTATTGGCGCAGGTGGGCGCGGGCGCCACGCAGGTGCAGCTTGCTGAGCCTACCAACCTGCTGCTGGCGCTGGTAAGCACGCTGTTTTTGTGCGGCTCCTACCCGCTCACCCAAATCTATCAGCACCAGGAAGATGCGCGGCGCGGCGACCGCACGCTGAGTTTGCGGCTGGGCATCCGGGGCACGTTTGCCTTTGCGGCGGGCGGGCTGCTGGCGGGCGCGCTTACTATGGGTGCGGCCTACTGGCTACGGGGCGAGCTGCGCAACCTGCTCATTTTTGGGGTGGCCACGGGGCCGGTAGTAGCGCTGTTTGCGCGCTGGGCTTGGCTGGCGTGGCACGACCCAGCCCTGGCCAACTTTGAGTGGACGATGCGCATGAACAAGGTATCGTCGGTGTGCCTGAGCCTGGCTTTTGTGGCCATGCTGGTGTGGCGGGGCTAGCGCGCCCGCGGCCCCAGGCGAGCAAATGCCACTTCAACCTCATAGGCAATATCCTGCACAATGAGCAGGCGCTCTTCCTGAATCGAAGCCTGGTAAGCCAGCGCAGTCGCCGTTTCGGCCGAAATCTCCCAGCGGGCCAGGGCCGTGAGGGTGTCGATGCGCTGAAGCGAGAGCGCAATGCGGGCCGCAATGGCCGCCCACAGCGCCGGGGCGGGGCTAGGAACCGCCGCCAGCTCCAAGTCGAGCAGACGCATGGCAATGCCGGCCATGCGCTGCAGTATCATTTGCTCGTCGGGGCTAAACGTGCGGGGCTTTTTATCGAGCACGCACAGCGAGCCAATGGCCTTGCCAGCCGCCGTTTGCAGGGGGTAGCTGGCGTAAAAGGCAAAGTCGCGCTGGGCCTCGGCGCTCACCCAGCGGCACGGCTGGGCCCGCAAGTCAGCAAAAACGGTGGCCGCACCGGGCTGGTACACGGCCACGGCGCAAATGCTGTCTTTACGGGCCAGCCGGCTGGCCAGGGGCGGGTCGCCCGCGTTGCCGGGGTAGGTCACCTCCTCGGCATCAACCAGCGACACCTGGGCCATTGGCACGGCAAACAGCTTGGCCGTGAGCTGCGCTATTTGCTCAAATACCTCTTTGTGAATGCTTTGCAGGGACTTATAAGGTGCCAGGGCCTGCAGGCGCTCGGCCTCTTGCGCGGCAGATATGGGAAGAACAACAGCCATTAACGAGTAAGTACAAATAAAAAACGGGCCAAACCCTACCCGCTTGCGAAGGTAGCGTTTGGCCCGTTGCTGGCGGGGCATAGCGGCACTTAGCCGTTCATGGCCAGCAAGAATTCCTCGTTGTCCTTGGTGCCTTTCATGCGGTCCTTCAGGAACTCCATGGCTTCGGTGGCGCTCATGTCGGTCATAAATTTGCGCAGCACCCACACGCGGCTCAGCTCGTCGCGGCTCATCAGCAGGTCTTCGCGGCGGGTGCCGGACGCCGGAATGTCGATGGCCGGAAACACGCGCTTGTTGGCCAGCTTGCGGTCGAGTTGCAGCTCCATGTTGCCGGTGCCTTTGAATTCTTCAAAGATAACCTCGTCCATCTTGGAGCCGGTTTCGATGAGCGCGGTGGCGATAATGGTCAGGGAGCCAGGGCCTTCGATGTTGCGCGCCGCGCCAAAAAAGCGCTTGGGCTTTTGCAGCGCCCCGGCGTCGATACCACCCGAGAGGATGCGCGAGCTGCTGGGCTGCACCGTGTTGTAGGCCCGCGCCAGGCGGGTAATGGAGTCGAGCAGAATCACTACGTCGTGGCCGCACTCCACCAGGCGGCGGGCTTTGTCGAGGGCCAGCTCCGCAATTTTAACGTGGCGGTCGGCCATCTCGTCGAAAGTCGACGACAGCACTTCGGCCTTCACCGAGCGGGCCATGTCGGTTACTTCCTCGGGGCGCTCATCTATCAGCAGGATAATGAGATACACCTCGGGGTGATTTTCGGAAATAGCGTTGGCGATTTCCTGCAAGAGCACTGTTTTACCGGTTTTGGGCTGGGCCACGATGAGGCCGCGCTGGCCCTTGCCGATGGGGGCAAACAGGTCGAGCACGCGGGTGCTCACCTGGCTGGGCTTGGTCGAAAGCTTGAGCTTTTGGTCGGCAAACAGCGGCGTTAAGTGGCTGAACGGCACGCGGTCGCGCACTTCCTCCACGGTGCGGCCGTTGATGCTCTCCACGTTCACGAGGGCAAAATACTTCTCGTTTTCGCGGGGCGGGCGCATGGTGCAGCTCACCGTGTCGCCGGCCTTGAGGCCAAACTGCCGCACCTGCTGCGGCGACACGTAAATATCGTCGGGCGAGCTGAGGTAGTTGTAATACGGCGAGCGCAGGAAGCCGTAGCCGCCATCGGCCATCAGCTCCATGGTGCCCGAGCCGGGCACTACCAGCTCCAGCTCGGGGGCGCGGGCCGGGCGTTGGGGCGGCTGCGGCTGGCGCTGGCCTTCGGCGGGCGCGCTGGGCGCAGCTTGCTGGCTACCAGCAGGTTGCTCACCAGCAGCCTGGCCATCGGCGCCGGTGCGCTGGCGCTCTTCGCGGCGCTGCTGGCGCTGGGCATCGCGCTGGGCGTAGCGTTCCTCGCGGCTCAGGCGGGGCTGGTCGGTGGCCCCGGCCCCATTTATCGGGCGCGGCTCGCGGGCCTCGCGGGGCTGGTCGTTGCTGAAGCGCGTTTGGGCGCTGCCATCGCGTGAGTCGCGGCTTTCGCGGGGCTGGTCGTTGCGGCGCTGGTTGTTGTCACGGTTTTCGCGGGGCTCGCGGCCATCGCGGTTTTCGCGGTCAAAGCGCTGCTCGCGGGTTTCGCGGCGGTCGGCGTAGCTGCCGGTATTCGCTTCGGTTTCGGGCTGCGGCGTGTCGTCCGACGAGGCCACCGATTGGGGCTCCGCGGTCAATTCGCTGGTGGCGGGGGCCGGCTGGCCGGGCTCGCGGCGGGGCAGCGGGCGGCCGGCGCGGTCCACGCGCTCGCGCCGCTCGCGGCGGAAGGGTGCGCTTTCGCCGGCCGAGTGCGTTTCGGCGGTGGGGTTGGTTTCGGTGGGCGGCACGGTAGCCTCCTCTGCGGCTACCGAGGCCGTGGCCAGGGTTTGCTCATCGGCCTCTACTATTTCGTACCGGGTGGGTTGCGTATGTTCCTCAGCAGCAGCTTCTTGGGCAGCTGGCGCGGCCCCATTTTCGTGCGGTGCAGCTACTGCGGCCGCCACCGGGGCGGCTGGCGCCGTAACGGCCACGTCGCTAAACGGCTGCTCGGCGGTGCTGGCGGCGGGCCGGCGGCGGCCGGCCCCGCCCCGTGCTCCGCGGGCGGGGGCGGCTTCGGGCGCGGTGGTGGCTGGTTCCGGCGCGGAGGCCGCTTCTACTGGCGCGGGGGTGGCTTCGGCCGGGGCGTTGGCAGCGGCAGCTGGCTTTTTACCGGGTAGCTGGTCGGTGGGCAGCGTAGCCTGGTGGTCCAGGATTTTATAGATAAGGTCCTGCTTGCTCAGGCGCTTAAAGTTGCCGACGCTTAGCTGCTCAGCAATTTCCTTGAGGTCGGACAACAGCCGGTCCTTCAACTCGTTAAGGGTGTACATAAAATAAAGAGGGAGGGGAAATCAGTACGGGGCCGGCCCGCTGCGCAGTAAAAGGGGGCGGCCTGCAAGGCCGTGCGCCGCCGCTCCGGCCGCAAGGGCCGGAAACCAACAACACGAAGCGCCAAAGCGCCACATAACCAACAAAGCGGCAGGCAACAAACAGGAAATGAGTGAGGTGTGAGAAGGGCAGCCGGCAGCTCCACCAAAAGCAACCTGATTGAGCCGGCTACGCAGCGGGCAACCCTGGTAGGCTGGCCCGGCCAACCCCGTGGGCTGGCTTGCTGCTGCAATATTAAGTCATTACGGGCAAATTGCCAACGGGTTTGGTAGGAAGGAATTTAGAATGGGGGATTTGGAAGGAAGAATTATGGCCTGGTAATTCTTCCTTCCAAATTCCCCATTCCAAATTCTTTTCTAAGAAAACTACCTTTGCCCCATTATGCTGCAAATTTCCGTGCTCAAAGAGCAGACCGCCCGCGTGCTGGCCGGCCTGGCCAAACGCAACTTTCAAACGGCCGAAGCCGACGTGCAGGCCATCCTGGACCTTGACCAGCGCCGCCGCGCCCTCCAAACCCAGCACGACGCCGCCCAGGCCGAGGCCAACGAGCTAGCCCGCCAGATTGGCGGCCTGATGAAAAGCGGCGACAAAGCCGGCGCCGAAACGCTGAAAGTGCGCACCAGCGAGCTGAAAATTCAAGTAAAGGCCCACGCTGACGAGCTGGCCGAGGCCGAAAAGCAGCAAACCCAGCTGCTCTATAAAATCCCGAACGTGCCGCACGAGAGCGTGCCCGCCGGCCGCTCGGCCGACGACAACGAGCTGGTGCGCGAGGGCGGAACCAAGCCCACGCTGCCCGCCGGTGCCCAGCCCCACTGGGAGTTGATTAAGAAGTACGATATCATTGATTTTGAGCTGGGTATCAAAATTGCGGGCGCGGGCTTTCCGGTGTACAAGGGCCAGGGGGCGCGCCTGCAGCGGGCGCTGGTTAACTTTTTTCTGGACCAGGCCCGCGACGCGGGTTACACCGAGGTGCAGCCGCCCATTCTGGTGAACGAGGCCAGCGGCTACGGCACCGGCCAGCTGCCTGATAAAGAAGGCCAGATGTACCATGATGCGCAGGATAACCTCTACCTGATTCCGACCTCCGAGGTGCCGATTACCAACCTCTACCGCGACGAGATTATTGCCGCCGACAAGCTGCCCGTGCGCAACACCGGCTACACGCCCTGCTTTCGGCGCGAGGCCGGCTCGTGGGGGGCCGACGTGCGTGGGCTGAACCGCCTGCACCAGTTCGACAAAGTAGAAATTGTGCAAATCACGCAGCCCGAAAACTCCTACGCGGCCCACGAGGCCATGGTGGCCCACGTGGAGCAGCTGCTGCAGCTGCTGGAGCTGCCCTACCGCGTGCTGCGCCTGTGCGGCGGCGACATGGGCTTTACCTCGGCCCTCACCTACGACCTGGAAGTGTGGAGCGCCGCCCAGGGCCGCTGGCTCGAAGTATCGTCGGTGTCCAATTTTGAGACGTTTCAGGCCAACCGCCTCAAGTGCCGCTACCGGGGCGAAGGCGGCAAAACCCAGTTGCTGCACACGCTCAACGGCTCGGCGCTGGCCTTGCCGCGCATTGTGGCCGCGCTGCTTGAAAACAACCAAACGCCCGAGGGAATCCGGCTACCGGAAGTGCTGCACAGCTACTGCGGCTTCGAAGTGATTAAGTAGCATTTATTGCACTTTATGAAGAGGCAATATACCAAGGACTGCGTTTTCAAGATTAATTTTTTTCTTGGTTAAACACAAAATTAATTCATGTATAAACACTAAAATTTCTTATTTTTAGCGTTTATGCTACAAAAAATATAAACTTTCTTTCTTTTAAGCTTCAACAGTTAGGAATTCCGTTTGTCGAGTGTAGCTTGGAATCATCAACCGCTTCACTTGCACTATTATGACAAACGTTACCCGCTTTCGCACTTCTTTTCTAACGGTAGTTACCGCCTTGCTGAGTTTTTTTTCGGCACAGGCCCAAAATGGGTTGAATACGGTCATTATTTCTACTGACGGGGGCATGAGCCTGTCCGCCAGTACCGACCTGGGCGCCAGCCCGGCGATGTCGGCTAAGGTGCTGAAAATGAACCTGCCGCCGGCCCCGGAAACGGATGCGTACTTCTACGACGATTCGCGCAAGGACCTGCACCAGTCGCTGGAGTGGATGCAGGAAAGCAATGCCGCGGTGCCCACCTACTGGAACCTCTACACCGAGGCCCGGATTCGCCTCAAGCTCAAGGACTACGCCGGGGCCCGCAGCGCGGCCGAAAAGGCTTATGGCTTGTCGCTCAAGCATATGCCCGCCAGCCAGGAATACGTGATGCTTTGCGCGGCTGTGGTAGCCAAGGCCCACGAGCTGGCCAGCAAGTAGGCCCCGGCCAAGCCGGCTTCGGCGCAGGTACAAAGTAAGAAAGCCCGCCCACCCGGCGGGCTTTCTTACTTTTGGGCCGGCAACCACGCGCCGACTCCTAACCTTCTTGTGTTTATGAAAAACGTTGCACTGCACTTTGGCGCCGCCCTGGCGCTCACTACTACCCTGCTGGCCGCCCCCGCCGCGCAGGCCCAAATTGTTACCCCGCAGCCCAGCCCCAAAAGCAGCGTGATGCAGCGCGTGGGCCTCACCGACGTTACCATCACCTACTCGCGGCCCAGCGTGAAGGGCCGCCCCATTTTTGGCGGCGACAAGGCCGTGGTGCCCACCGGCAAGCGCTGGCGCACGGGCGCCAACGCCACCACGAGCATCAAGTTTTCGGACGATGTGACCATTGAGGGCAAGAAGGTGCCGGCCGGCGAGTATGGCCTCTACACTATTCCGACCGCCACCGAGTGGACCGTAGTGCTCAACAAAAGCCTCAAGCAAGGCGCTGACGTAGAAGGCTTTAAGGACGACCAGGACGTGGCGCGCTTTACCGTCAAGCCCTACAAGCTGGCCAGCAAGGTGGAGACGTTCACCATCACGTTTGCGGACCTGACGCCCGCTACCGCCAACGTAGCGTTTGACTGGGAAACGACGGGCGCGAAATTCAAAATTACGAGCGACGTGGACGGCAAAGTGATGGCCCAGATTGACGAGAAAGTCATCAAAAGCGCCGCGCCCAACGCCAACGACCTGGCCGCCGCGGCAGTGTACTACTACGACAATAACAAGGACTCGAAGCAAGCCCTGGCCTGGATTCAGAAAGCCAACGCCACCGACCCCAAGTTCTGGAACGTGAACACGGAGGCCAAAATTCGCCTCAAAATGAAGGACTACAAAGGCGCCATGGCCGCCGCCGAGCAGTCGAAAAAGCTGGCCCTGGCTGCCACGCCGGCCAATGATGACTACGCCAAAATGGACGACGCGCTGATTGCGGAAGCCAAGAAAATGGGTAAGTAATTGTGCGGTAAGCTTTAGCTTGCCGTAAGAATTGTAGTTGCAAAAAAAGCCCCGCTGCCACATTGGCGGCGGGGCTTTTTTGCGGGTAGGGTAAGCTTTAGCTTGCCGGGTGTTGTTATACAAAGCCGTTACCCGAAACGGCAAGCTAAAGCTTACCGCACCTCATAACACCCGCACTACCAGCTGCGAGGCGTGGGCAGGGTTGTGATACAGCTTATGCGTAGCAGCTTGGAAATCAACCTCTTCGGCCGCGTAAATATTAGGCACGTACTTCTGCGGGTTGCGGTCAACGAGCGGAAACCAGGTGCTTTGCACCTGCACCATGAGGCGGTGGCCTTTTTTAAACGTGTGCATAAGGTCCTGCACGGTAAAGGGTATGGCAGTTATCTCATTGGCTACGAAGGGCTTGGGCGTGGTGAAGCTCTCGCGAAAGCGGCCCCGCATCACCTCGGAGCGCACCAGCTGCTGGTAGCCGCCGAGGTGCACGCCAGGCGCGGTGCGGGGGTTATCGGGCGTATCGTCAGGGTACACGTCGATGACTTTCACCACCCAGTCGGCATCGGTGCCGGTGGTGGCCACTTGCAGCCGCGCCTGGATGGGGCCGGCCAGGGTCAGGTCCGCGTCGAGGGGCGGGGTTTGGTAGGTGAGCACGTCGGGGCGGCGGCTGGCAAAGCGCTGGTCATCGGTCATGTACTCGCGGGTCATGCCCGGCGCGGTGGCCTCGGTGTAGGGCACCGGGTGGGCTGGGTCGCTGACGAACTGGTCGAACTCAAAGTTGACTTCGGGCCGGCGGCGCTCGTTGTCGCCGCTGGTGGGCGGGCTAAAGCTGAGGCCGCCCGCCTGCCGGAAGTACAGCGTGCGGGCCTGCGCCTGCCTGGGCGGCCAGGCATCGAAGGTGCGCCAGCGGTTGGTGCCGCCCTCGAAGATGGTGGCTTCGGGCAGGGCCGCCACGGCAGCGCCGGGCTTGGTGTCTTTTAGGTACGACTTGAAGAACGGGGCTTCGATGTTTTCCTGGTACCAGAGCGAGGGCGAGGGCCCGTAGGCCACATTGCCCAGCATTTCGCCGGTGCTGCTGGCCCAGCCGCCGTGCCGCCAGGGGCCCCATACAAAGCGATTGCTGAGGCCAGGGTTCTGCTGCTCAATGGTTTGGTAGGTATTGAGGGTGCCAAACAGGTCTTCGGCATCGTTGAAGCCGCCCACTACCAGCACGGCCGCCTTGAGGTCGTGCAGGTGCGGGCGCGGGTTGCGCGCCTGCCAAAAGGCGTCGTAGTTGGGGTGCTGGGTGAGGTTGGTCCAGTGCTTGTTCTGGCCATGGAAGTACTTGGCATCCACGTTCTTGAGCGAGCCCAGCTGCTGATAAAAGGCGTAGCCGTCGGGCGTACCCATTTGGGGGCCGTCGGGGTAATGGGCGGTGGGCAGCGGGCGGGGCTGGCCAAAGTTGGCCCAGAAGCTCATCACGCCCGTGAGAAAAAAGGCCCCGTTGTGGTGGTCGTCGTCCCAAAACCAGTCCGTAACCGGCGCTTGCGGGCTCGACGCTTTCAGGGCCGGGTGGCGGCTCAGCAGGCCCATGGTGGCGTAGAAGCCGGGGTACGAGATGCCCCACTGGCCCACGCGGCCGTTGTTTTTGGGGCCTTTTTTGGTCAGGTACTCGATGGTATCAAAGGTATCGGTGCCCTCGTCTACGTCCTGCTTGGTGCGGTGCTGCTCGGTAGCGGGCCGCACATCGTCGAAAGTACCTTCGGAGAGGTAGCGGCCGCGCACGTCTTGCAGCACAAACAGATAGCCCTCGCGCACCATGGCGCTGTTGGGGGCAATGCGCACCCGGTACTTGCCCGGCCCGTACGGCCCCGCCGAGTAGGGCGTGCGCGTGAGCATGATGGGGTAGCGCACGCGGTCGGCATCGTTGGGCGCGTACACCACGGTGTAGAGCTTCACCCCGTCGCGCATGGGTATTTGCAGCTCCGTTTTGGTGTAGTGCTGGCGGGCGTACAGCGTATCAGCAAAAACGCGGGCCAGGTACTGCGCGTCGCTCACGCGCTGGGTATCGGGCGGCAGCACCAGCGACTGAGCGCGGGCGGCGGGGACGGCCAGGGCCAGTAGAAAAGCAACGGGAAGGAGTTTTTTCATGAGCACAATGTAGCGCGAAGCTCCCGCTTCGTGCGCGAGCGCAGCTCGCATCCCGCGTATGCAGTTGCCCGAACGGCGCGCACGACTATACGAGCTGCGCTCGCGCACGAAGCGGAGCTTCGCGCTACATCGCTTTATTTAGGGCAATGATGGCCGCTTTATAATCTTCGCGGGCCAGAATAAACTGGATGTTGACTTTGCGCAAAGCAAAGCCCGCGCTGCGAATATTAATGCCCGCTTCGGCCAGCGCGCCGGCGGCGCGGGCCAGCAGGCCAGGCTGGTCGATGTTGGAGCCGATGAGGCAAACCATCGACGAGTTTTCGACGGTTACTTTCTCGTATTTCGCTTCTAACTCCTTGATAAGCTGCGGCTTCAGGTCTTTTTGCCAGATGAGCAGCGAGATGCTGTTGGCGCTGGTGGCTTTGAAAATGTAGCTGATATCGAGGTCAAAAAACGCCTGCATCAGGTGCAGGTCGAAGCCGGCGGCGCCCACCATGAGGGGGTCGTAGATGTCAATCATCACCACTTTATCGGTGCCCGTGATGACTTCCACGTGCTTCTGCTCGGCCACAAAATCGCGGGTGATGAGGGTGCCGGGGTGCTCGGGGTCAAAGGTATTTTTGATGCGCAGGTCTATCGCATTGATTTCTAATGGCTTAGAGGCTTTGGGGTGAATAGCCTCCATGCCCACGTCGGCGAGCTGGTCGGCCACGTCGTAGTTGGTGAAGCACACGGGGTGGCACTGGTCTACGCCCACCAGCATAGGGTCGGCCGAGCAGAGGTGGTATTCCTTGTGAATGATGGCTTCCTGGGGCTGCACGGCCACGGCTATCTTGCTGAAAGTCACCTCCGAATAGCCCCGGTCGAACTCGCGCATAATGCCCTCGGTGCCCTTGGTGTAGCCCGTGGCCACGCAGATGGTAGCGGCAAAGTCGATGCCCGCGAAGGCCTGCCGGATGCGCTCATCAATGGTGAGCGGGTGGGCATCGTCGAAGCCGCTGAGGTCTACCAGCGTGGCATGTAAGCCCCTGTTTTGCAAGATGTTGACCGAGTTGAAGGCCGAGTGCGCCTCCCCAATGCTGGCCAGAATTTCGCGGGCCGCCTGCAGGATGTTGTAGCTGTTGACGTAGCCCGAGGCCAGCACGTTGGTGAGGCTTTCGAGGTAGGTTTGGGCCTGGCCCAGGCGCTCGTCCACGAAGGCGTCGGCCATGGCCAGGTCGAGGCCCAGTGGGGCGTAGGTTTTGTTGAGCTCCTTGAGCTTGGCGGCCACCTCTTGCAGGGCGGCCCGAAACTCCTGGTTTTCGGTGATGCGGTGGTACACGCCGGGCGCGCCGGTTTTCTTGTTCTCCAGCAGCCAGTTGGTAACGCCGGCGTAGGCCGACACCACGAAAATACGGTTGTATAAGTCTGGGCCCTGGCGGCCGTGGAAGATGATGTTCTGCAGAACATCGGCGAAGGCGGTCATGGAGGTGCCGCCGATTTTTTCTACTGTGAGCATGGTTGGGTCGCCCTCCGCGTGCAAACCTCACCCCCGGCCCCTCTCCCAAAGAGAGGGGAGCCACGGTGGCGCACCCTTAGGAGAAGCTACTAAATGAAAAGAGCGGGCCGTACGGGCTTCCGCCCAAACGACCCGCAAGGTAAAAGTAGAAGTGGTGAAAATGTACGTAAGCACCGAATTTTGGCACCCTAGCCCGGCAGGGCAGCCGGCGAAGCGGGATGGTCCCAGCGACGTAGCAGGCCGAAGAGCGTGGTCCAAGCGGCCACCAACCAGATGGCCGCCCACACGTCGCTTACATAATGTACCCCCAGCACTAGGCGGCCCACGGCCACCAGGGCTGGCACGGCCAACAGCGGCCAGCGCCACTGGGGAAAGGCCAGCGCGAAGGGAAGAAACAAGCTCCAGTAAATAGCCGTGTGGCTCGATGGAAACGAGAAGGACTCCACGTAGCCGGGTGTGAACAGTGCCCCCGGCCGGGGTCGGTTCACGGCTATTTTAAGGGCATTAGAACTGAATACGCTAGCCAAATGCGTCAGCAAGGTTATCAGAAATACGGTGGCCCAGCAGCGGCGCAGCACCCAGCGCCCCAGCAAATAGGCTAGACCCAGCGCCCAAAATAACGTTGGGCGCCCCCCGATATTGGTTGCTGCGTAGGCGGCATCAACCGCATTGGTGCAGGACGCAAAAAAGGGTACTGCTCCCGCCGTGTGGTGATGAAACCACTAGGCCAGCGGCTTATCCAGCCACAGCATAAGTGTGGCGCAAACTGGCACCGTAAGCGCCGTGAACGCCAGAAAAGGATGCCGCCGCCACGGAGCAGATTCGGCCGCGCTGGTTGTCGTGGCAGCACTACTTCCCACCCGACTCCACCAAATTGGCCAGCACGCGAAATGCGCCCGGCACGCCCGCCGGCAACTCCCGAAACAGCGACAAGCCGGTGTAGATGTAACGGCCTTTGCCATAAGGAGTTACTAGGATGGCGCTCTGCTTATCGGCTTCGCCGGGGTCGTGGCTGGCGATAACGGGCTGATAGTGCGCATCCCAGGTTGAGGGGTAGTACAGGCCCTGCTCCTGCACCCAGCCGGTGGCAAAGTCGGCGGGCGTGAGCTTATTGGGCGTGTTTAGCAGCGGCTGCTGGGGGTTGAGGAACGTGACGGGCGTGTTTTCCACCGTCACGCGGTCGGCGGAGAGCGTGAGGGGATACGGGCCAATCTGGGGCAGCACGGTGCCGCGGTTCACCACGTACTGCACCAGCAGGGTGCCGCCGTTTTCGACGTAGCGGAGCAGCTCGGGCTGCTGGGTTTTGAGGCGGTCGAGGGTGTTGTAGGCGCGCACGCCGAGCACCACGGCATCGTAGCGGACCAGGCGCTCGGCGGTGAGGTCGGTAGCGGGGTCGAGCAGGGTCACGGTGTAGCCGAGCTGGCGCAGGGCTTCGGGCACCTCGTCGCCGGCCCCCATGAGGTAGCCGATGGTGCGGGTGTGGCCGCGCGCCACGTTGAGCTTCACCAGCGGCGCGGTGGCCTCGGGAAACAGCGTTTGGGTCGGGATGTGCGGGTAGATTATCTGCTGAATGCCGCGGCTATATTTCTCGGTGCCCACGGTAGCCACGGCGCGCAGCTCGCTTTTGCCCTCGGCCGCGCCGGCCAGCGGGCGTAACTGGAAGTTGACGGTTTGCTCGTCGTCCTTGTTTTTGAGCGTAAAAGCCACCGTGGCCGGCTCGGCCTGCCAGCCGCTGGGCACTTGCAAAGCCAGCGACCCGGCTACCCCGGCCTGGCCGGCGCGCAGCGTCACGGGCACTTGCTTGGGCTGCTGGTCGGCAAAGACGTAGGCGCGGGCGGC
>CAXTFI010000044.1:0-28731 GCA_964243255.1 uncultured Hymenobacter sp. | reverse complement strand
CACCAAGTGACGCCGCGGGAAGTGAAGGACATCTTCTCTCGCTACCAGACGCAGCTTGGCAAGCAGGTACCCCGCAAGGGCGGCTGGGACACCCACGGTCTGCCCATCGAGCTGCAAGTAGAGAAGGAGTTGGGTATCACGAAGGAGGATATCGGCCACAAAATCAGCGTGGAGGCCTACAACCAGCGCTGCCGCGAAACCGTGATGCGCTTTAAGGCGCAGTGGGACGAGCTGACCCAGCAAATGGGCTACTGGGTGGACCTCGACGACCCTTACATCACCTTCGAGCCCGAATACATCGAGAGCTGCTGGGCCTTGCTCAAGAAGCTCTACGACAAGGGTTTCCTCTACAAAGGCTACACCATTCAGCCCTATTCGCCGGCCGCCGGCACCGGCCTTAGCTCGCACGAGCTGAACCAGCCCGGCACGTACAAGGACGTGAAGGACACGACCATCGTGGCGCAGTTTAAGGTGGTACAAGACACTTTGCCAGATAATCTATTTCAAATCGATGAAGAAACTGATGTTTTCTTCTTGGCTTGGACTACTACACCTTGGACACTACCTGCTAACACAGGGCTGGCGGTAGGTAAAAATATCCAGTATTCAGCGGTTCGAACCTTTAACCAATATACTCGGAAGCCTATAGTTGTAATTCTTGCCAACACCTTGCTTGGTAGGTATTTCTCAGAAGAAGCCAATGGTTCTTTGGTTGCTCAAGCTGCTCAATATCCTATGCTTGCTGAGACAGTTTCTCGTTGGTTAGAAGGCGGCGAAGAATCGCCTATTGAAGCAACTTTTGAAGATGAGAGGCAGCGAAACGTTTTTGACAAGATTGTAAGTAGGCATAAGCTACCTTTCAAAATCATCAGAACCGTTTCCGGCGCTGACCTAGTAGGAATTCACTACGAGCGCCTGTTCAATACCGAAGCCGGTTTCCCGCATTTCGAAGGTGAGGAAAACGGCTTCCGCGTTATCGTAGGCGACTTCGTAACCACCGAAGACGGCACGGGTATCGTGCACATCTCGCCCACGTTTGGCGCAGACGACTTCCGAGTAGCGCAGCTTAACGGCATCCCCGCGCTGATGCTGCCTGATAAAGACGACCCCGATAAGAAGGTGCCCATCGTGGACCGCACGGGCCGCTATGTGGCCGAAATGGGCGAGTTTGGTGGCCGCTGGGTGAAAAACTACGACGGCCACGACCAGAGCGGCGCCGACTATAAAACGCTGGATGAGAGCATCGCCATCCGGATGCGCACCAACGGCACGGCCTTCAAAACTGAGAAGTACGAGCACACCTACCCCCACTGCTGGCGCACCGACAAGCCGGTCCTTTACTACCCCCTCGATTCGTGGTTTATCAAGACCACGGCCGTGAAAGACCGGCTCATCGAGCTGAATAAAACCATCAACTGGAAGCCCGAAAGCACCGGCACCGGCCGCTTCGGCAACTGGCTCGAAAACCTGGTGGACTGGAACCTCAGCCGCTCGCGCTACTGGGGCACGCCGCTGCCCATCTGGCGCACCCAGGACCGCACCGAGGAAATCTGCATCGGCAGCATCGCCGAGCTGAAGGCGGAGATTGACAAAGCCGTAGCGGCCGAAGTCATGACCCACAACCCCTACGCCAACGGCGAGAAAGTTGACCTGCACCGCCCGTATGTCGATGATATTTTCTTGGTTTCGCCCAGCGGCCAGCCCATGTACCGCGAGCCCGACCTCATCGACGTGTGGTTTGACTCGGGTGCGGTGCCGTATGCGCAGTGGCACTACCCCTTTGAAAATCAAGAGGTTTTTGCCAAGAACTTCCCCGCCGATTTCATCGCCGAAGGCGTGGACCAGACGCGCGGCTGGTTCTTCACGCTGCACGCCCTGGCGGTGATGCTGGAAGACTCGGTGGCTTTCAAAAACGTGATTGCCAACGGCTTGGTGCTCGACAAAAACGGCAACAAGATGAGCAAGCGCCTCGGCAACGCCGTGGACCCGTTTGCGACCATCGCGCAGTTCGGCCCCGACGCCACCCGCTGGTACATGATTGCCAACGCGCCGCCGTGGGATAATCTCAAGTTTGACCAGGCTGGCATCACGGAGGTGCAGCGGCGCTTCTTCGGCACGCTCTTCAATACCTACTCGTTCTTCGCGCTCTACGCCAACCTCGACGGCTTCCAGGTCAGTGCCAGCCCAATGCCCGTGGCCGAGCGCACCGAGCTCGACCGCTGGATTCTGAGCAAGCTGCAGAGCCTGCTGGCCGAAGTGCGCGGCCATTTCGACAGCTACGACCCTACCAAAGCTGCCCGCGCCGTGCAGGATTTCGTGACCGACCAGCTCTCCAACTGGTACGTGCGCCTCTCGCGCCGCCGCTTCTGGAAAGGCGAGCTAACTACCGATAAACAAGCCGCTTACGAAACGCTGCACGAGTGCCTTAGCACCGTGGCGCAGCTCATGGCGCCCATCGCGCCCTTCTTCGCCGACTGGCTCTACGGCAACCTCACCAAAGGAGAGTTAAAAGTTAAAAGTGAAGAGTTAAAAGATTCGACTGAGCTTTTAACTTTTAACGCTTCACTTTTAACTCAGCCAGCCGAATCTGTCCACCTAACCTACCTGGCCGAAGCCGATACCTCGCTCATAGACAAGGCGTTAGAGGAGCGTATGGAGCTGGCCCAGCGCATCAGCTCGCTCACGCACTCGCTGCGTAAGAAGTCGGTGCTCAAGGTGCGCCAGCCCCTGCAGCGCATCCTGGTGCCGGTGCTCAATGAATCTACCAAGGCGCAAGTCGGCTTGGTCGAAGACCTTATTTGCGCCGAGGTCAACGTGAAGCACATTGAGTTTCTGGATGATACCAGCGGCGTGCTGGTGAAGTCGGTGAAGCCCAATTTCAAGCGCCTGGGCCAGGTCTACGGCCCGCGCCTGAAGGCCGTGGGCGCCCGCATCCAAACCCTGAGCAGCGACGAGCTGAGCCAACTCGAAAAGCAGGGCGAGCTAGCGGTGGAAGTGGAGGGCGAAACCCTGACGCTGCACCTCGACGAAGTCGAAATCCGCACCCAGGACCTGCCCGGCTGGCTCGTGGCCACCGACGGCCCCCTCACCGTGGCCCTCGACGTGACCCTCACCGACGAGCTGCGCCAGGAAGGCCTGGCCCGCGAGCTGGTCAACCGCCTCCAAAACCTGCGCAAAGACTCGGGCCTGGAAGTGCAGGACCGCATCAGCGTGCACCTGGCCGCCAGCGCGCCCGCCGAGCTGCAAACCGCTGTGGCGGCCTTCGGCGACTACATCCGCACGGAGGTGCAGGCCCTGCGCCTCGACTTTGTGCCCGAAGTAGCCGGCGGCGCGGTACTAGAGTTCGACGACTTTTCGGTGCTTGCCAAAGTAGACGTAGTAACTGCCTGATTATGAGCCACCCGGCTGCGCCTGAAAAAGCAGCCGGGTTTTCCCGCGCACAACGCCTTGCCTGCCCCGTTTTTAAAGGTTCTGAAACCTCTTAACTCGGTATAAAACAGTACAAAGTAACCAGAGTTTCACCAGTGCAGACCGACTTTTCCGTAGCTTCTTCTTCTATGCCCCCGCGCCAACCGGCGCGCCGGGGCAGCGTGTTACCTTTCTTTCTGTTGGCCCTGTTTATAATCGGCATCGATCAGCTATCTAAGTATTTGGTTAACAAGCACATGCAAATGGGCTTGCCTGGTGAGGTGCCACTGCTTGGTCACTGGCTCAAGCTGCACTACACCCTCAATCCGGGCATGGCGTTCGGGGTCGAGCTGCTGCCGCCGCCCTACGGCAAGGTCGTGCTCACGGCCTTTCGGCTGCTGGCGGCCGGCGGCATCAGCTACTACATGGTGTATCTGTGGCGGCACCGGGCCGCGGCGGGTTTCATTGCCTGCATGGCGCTCATCCTGGGCGGGGCCGTGGGCAACGTCGTCGATTCGGTTTTCTACGGCGTCATCTACCACAACGCGCCGTTTGGCTCACCCACGCCGTGGTTTTTCGGCCAGGTCATCGACATGATTTACGTGGATATCTACGAAGGATTTTTGCCGGCTGCCTGGCCCATTATGGGCGGTAAGTACTTGTCGCTCTGGCCCATATTTAACCTAGCCGACTCCTCCATCTTCGTCGGCGTGGCGCTGATTCTGCTGCTGCAAGGCCGTTTCTTCAAGCAAACCGAGCAAAACACGGCCGTGCTCACCCCCGAGCCACCCGCTTCAGCTTCTGCTCAGTAAACTTGCGGCGCGATTCTATCGCGCCGCTTTTTTTTAGTCCATGCCCTTACTGTCCGTTCAAAACCTCACCGTTGATTTTCATTCGCAGCGCGGGCACACACGGGCCGTCGCGGGCGTGTCGTTTGAGGTGGGTAGGGGCGAGGTAGTGGCCATCGTGGGCGAATCGGGCTCGGGCAAGTCGGTCACCTCCCTGGCCTTGCTTGGGCTACTAGCCAAGCCAGCCGCGCGCATCGAGCAGGGCACGGCGCGCTTCGAGTCGGAAAATCTGGGCGCGGTAGACCTGCTGCACCTCACCGAAGCGCAATTGCAGCAAGTGCGGGGCAACGATATCAGCATGATTTTTCAGGAGCCCATGACGTCTCTGAATCCCGTGCTGACCTGCGGCTACCAGGTAGTCGAAGCCTTATTGCTCCACACCACCCTCACGGCTAAAGCAGCCGAGGCCCGCACGATAGAGTTGTTTACTGAAGCGCAACTGCCGCGCCCCGCGCAAATCTTCAAAGCCTACCCGCACGAAATCAGTGGTGGCCAAAAGCAGCGCGTGATGATTGCCATGGCGATGGCCTGCCGCCCGGCCCTGCTCATTGCCGACGAGCCCACCACGGCTCTCGACGTAACGGTGCAGGCGCGCATCCTGCAGCTCCTCCGCGACCTGCGGCGCGAGCACGGCACGGCGGTGCTCTTCATCACCCACGACCTTGGCGTGGTGGCCGAAATCGCCGACCGCATCCTGGTCATGTACCGGGGCCAGGTGGTGGAGCAGGGCACGGTGCTCGACATTTTCACCAATCCTCAGCACCCCTACACGAAGGGCCTGCTGGCCTGCCGGCCCCACTTATCCATTGGCAAAACGCGCTTGCCAGTAGTGGCCGATTTTATGGGCACCGACGCGGCCGGTAACCTCACGGCGCGGGCCGGTGGGGGAGAGGCAAGCCCCGCCGAAACACCGGCTTCTCAGTTACGGACTAATTCTGATACCGCCAAAACGTTCCCCGTGGAACAAAAAACACGTTCCACGGCTGATTCTGCCTTATTGCAGGTTGAAAATCTGCAGGTTTACTTCCCTATCCGCAAAGGCTTTTTTACCCGCGCCACTACCTGCGTGCGGGCCGTTGATGAAGTCAGCTTCACCATCTATCCCGGCGAAACGGTGGGCCTCGTGGGCGAGTCGGGCTGCGGCAAGACTACCCTTGGCCGGGCCCTGCTGCGGCTCACGGAACCAACCGCCGGCCGCATCCTGTTTGAAGGCACTGACCTGGCGCGCCTGCCAGCTGGCGAATTGCGCCACCGGCGGCGCGAGTTTCAGCTCGTGTTTCAAGACCCCTACGCGGCCCTAAACCCGATGCTCACGGTGGGCGAAGCCATCCTGGAGCCGCTGCGGGTGCACGGGGTGGGCGGTACCCGCGCCGAGCAAAAGGCCAGGGTGCGCGAGCTGTTGCGCACCGTGGGCCTGAGCGAAGACGCGGAGCAGCGTTACCCGCACGAGTTCAGCGGTGGGCAGCGCCAGCGCATTTGCATCGCGCGGGCCTTGGCGCTCCGGCCTAAGCTCATCGTGTGCGACGAGTCGGTGTCGGCGCTCGACGTGTCGGTGCAGGCGCAGGTGCTCAACCTACTCAACGACCTGAAACGAGATTTGGGCATCACCTACCTCTTCATTACCCACGACCTGTCGGTGGCCCGCTTTATGAGCGACCGCCTGCTCGTGATGAGCCAGGGTAAAATTGTGGAGAGTGGCCCCGCCGCCGAGGTCTACGCCCACCCGCAGCACCCCTACACGCGGCAGCTGCTAGCCGCCATCCCGAGTGATGACCCGGCTCGTATTGCGGCCAGAGTCGGCTAGCGCGCTGCGGTTGGTGAAGCTGGCTTGCCCTCGGCCGTTAGTTTAGGCAAACCTCCTTTACGCATCACCGTTCATACTGCGGGCGCAGACGCATCCTGTGCCCTACACTTTTACCACGCGTCGCCTTCGTCAATCTTACCCCAAGCTGTCTGGCGGCCGTCTTACCCACTCAATGAAAAACCCCCAAGACCCCGCCGCCCCCCGCGCCGCTCGCGCGAAGGCAGCTTTCGCAGCGCCCGCTGCTGTTCCCACCGCTCTGGCTGGTCTGAGCCAAGACTTAGTGTACCGGCAATTTGCCGACAACCCCGGTAAGGTGCTGGGCTACCGCCAGCTTTCGCGCCGCTTAGGCATCACTACCAAAGCCCAGCGTGAGGAACTGTTTGCCCACCTCAAGGACCTGCGCCAGGATGGCCGCCTGGAGCTGCTCCAAAACGACGAATACCGCCTAGCTAACCCAACTGACCTGCAAGTGGCCGCTAGCGCCACCAAGGCCCGCAAAACCACGAAAAAAGTGGCCCCGGCCGCCGCTGCGGAGCCGGTGCTGGAGGAAGAATTTGGCCAGGACCCCATCATTCACCGCCGCCGCGCAGCGGGCTTCGACCACGTGGGCGACGGCCCCGACCGCCGGCCCCACCGCGATGCCAATACCGTAATCGGTACGGTGTCGCTGGCCACCCCGCGCTTTGCCTTCGTGGTACGCGAGGATAGCGAAGGCGACGACATCCGCGTCTTTACCGACCAGTTGCGCTATGCCCTGGATGGCGACCTGGTCCGGGTGCGCCTGCGCGGCCTGCGCGACGGCCGCCTCACCGGCGACGTAGTGGAGGTGCTCAAGCGCCAGCGCTCCGAGGTGGTGGGCCGCCTGCAAGTGAACGGCTCCATCGGCTTTGTGAAGCCCGACAGCCGCAAGGCCTACTTCGACGTGATGGTGCCGCCCGGCGAGCTGGGCGACGCCCGCAGCGGCGACAAGGTGCTGGTGCGCATCACCGAGTTCCCGGACCAGGATTCGCAGGGCCGCAGCCCGGTGGGCACTATTGCCCGCAACTTCGGCGCGGCCGGCCAAAATGAGGCCGAGATAAACGCCATCATGGCGGAGTTTGGCTTGCCCTTCGAATTTCCCGCGGCGGTGGAGGAGGAGGCCGATGCCATCCCGACTACCATCTCGAAAGAAGAAATTGCCAAGCGCCGCGACTTCCGCGATATCCTCACCTTTACCATCGACCCAGCCGACGCCAAGGATTTTGACGACGCCCTGAGCCTGCGCACGCTGGACAATGGCAACTACGAAGTAGGCGTGCACATCGCCGACGTGACGCACTACGTGCGCCTCGGCACCGAGCTGGAACGGGAGGGCAAGAGCCGCGCTACTTCTGTATACCTGGTAGACCGCGTGATTCCGATGCTGCCCGAAAACCTTTCCAACGGCCTCTGCTCGCTGCGGCCCAATGAGGACAAGCTGACCTTTTCGGCCGTGTTTGAGCTGGACGAAAAGGGCAAGCTGCTCGACTCCTGGTTTGGCAAAACCATCATTCACTCCGACCGCCGCTTCAGCTACGAGGAGGCGCAGGAGCGCATCGAAACCGGCGAGGGCGACTACGCCGAAGAAGTCAACCTACTCAATCGCCTAGCCAAAAAGTTATCGGCCGAGCGCTTTCGCAAGGGGGCCATCAGCTTCGAAACCCAGGAGGTCAAGTTCAAGCTGGGCGAGGACGGCAAGCCGCTCGGCGTGTACGTGAAGGAGCGCAAGGATGCCCACAAGCTCATTGAGGAGTTTATGCTGCTCGCTAACAAGCGGGTAGCCGAGTTCGTGTTTGGTCTCAAAAAAACCAAGCCGCGCTTCACCATGGTGTACCGTACCCACGACGCGCCCGACCCCGACCGCCTCGAAAACTTCGCTATGTTTGCCCAGAAGTTTGGCCACAACCTCAACCTGAGCAACCCCAAAAAGGTCAGCACCGAGCTCAACAAGCTGAGTGAGGAAGTAGTGGGCAAGCCCGAGCAAAACGTGATTCAGGGCCTGGCCATTCGCTCCATGTCGAAGGCCATTTATACCACCGAGCCATTGGGGCACTTCGGGCTGGCGTTTGCGCACTACTCGCACTTCACCTCGCCCATCCGCCGCTACCCCGACATGATGGCCCACCGCCTGCTGGAGTACTACCTCAATGGCGGCAAAAACGCCGCCGTCGAGCCCGTAGAAGATGCCTGCAAGCACTCCTCAGCCCGCGAAAAACTAGCCGCGAATGCCGAGCGCGCTAGCATCAAATACAAGCAGGTCGAATACATCGGTGCCCACATCGGTGAGGAGTTTACGGGCGTGGTATCGGGCCTGACCGAGCGGGGTATCTACGTCGAGATTGAAGCCAATAAGTGCGAAGGTATGGTCCGCATCAGTGACATTCCGGGCGACACCTTCGAGCTTGACAAGGAAAATTACCGCATCGTGGGCCGCGGCTCCAAGCGCATTATTCAGTTCGGCGACGAGCTGCAGGTAGTGGTAACGGCCGCCAACCTGCTCGACCGCACCATCGACATGGAGCTGGTCGATAACCGCCCCGAGAGCGTGAAGCTGCGCGAGCGCGCCGAGCGCGAAGCCGGCCGCGGTGGCCGCCCCGCCCGCAACCGCGACGGCAACAACAAGGGCGGCGGTAGCTACAAAGGCGGCGACCGGGGCAGCAACAATGGTGGCGACCGGGGCAGCAAGGGAGGCGGCCAGCGCCGCCGCTAACTATTTGTAGTTTATTGGTCCTTGCGAGCGCAACGCAAGGGAGCGCGGCAATCCTTCCTTCGCTACTGGTATTGGGCTAGTAATCCAATTGGCGGAGAGAGATTGCCGCGCTCCCCTGCGTTGCGCTCGCAAGGACAATTGTATCCCAACCCCCGACCTTTGCCCCGTGCAACCCGACCTCTCCGCCCTTCTCGCCACGGCCCTCCAGCAGCTCGACTACGGCCAGCAGCCCACCACTCTCTACGACCCCATCCGCTACATTATGGGCCTGGGGGGCAAGCGCCTGCGGCCCTTGCTGACGCTGCTCGGCGGCCAGCTTTTCACCGATGATTTGACGCCGCTGGTCAAGCCTGCGCTGGCTACGGAGGTCTTTCATAATTTCACCCTGCTCCACGACGACCTCATGGACCAGGCGCCGCTGCGGCGGGGGCAGCCCACGGTGCATGAAAAGTGGAACCCCAACGTGGCCATTCTCTCGGGCGATGTAATGCTGGTGCGGGCCTATGAGCTGCTCATCGAGCACGTGCCGTTGCTGCTGCTGCCCCAGGTGCTGCGCCGCTTTTCCCAGACGGCCGCCGAGGTATGCGAGGGCCAGCAGTGGGACATGAACTTCGAAACCGAAACGACCGTCACCATCCCGCAGTACCTGGACATGATTCGGCTGAAAACCGCCGTGCTTCTCGGTTTTGCTTTGGAGCTGGGTGCGCGGCTGGCCGGGGCCACCCCAGCGGATGCCGAGCACCTGCGCCAGTTTGGCACCGATATCGGGCTGGCTTTCCAGCTCCGCGACGACCTGCTCGATGTGTATGGCGACGCCGCCACTTTCGGCAAGCGGGTAGGGGGTGACATCATCTCCGACAAAAAAACCTTCCTGCTGCTCACCGCCCAGGCCCAGGCCAATGCCACGCAGCGCGCTGCCCTGGCCCGGCACATCGGCCAGCCCGTGCCCGATGCTGAGGCCAAGGTGCGGGCCGTGCGGGCCATCTACGACGAGCTGCAAATCCGCCTCCAAACGGAAGCGCTCATCAACACTTACTTCCAGGATGCCCTGCTGCACCTGGAGCGCGTGGCCGCCCCGGCGGCGCGCAAGCAGCCCCTTCACCACCTCGCGCTCCAGCTCATGGACCGCGAAAACTAGCCCAGTAGGGTAAGCTTTAGCTTGCCTTCCTCTCCAACGGCAAGCCAAAGCTTACCCTACTTTTTATGGCCCTCAATCCCATTCTCATTCTTATCGGCCTCACGGTCGCCGTTTCCGCCTATGCCTGGTCCAACGACGAGCTGATGCGCGCCTGGATACTCCAGCCCTACACCATGGCGCGCTCCAACGGCCAGTGGTACCGCTTCCTCACGTCGGGCTTCCTGCACGCCGACTGGATGCACCTGCTTTTCAACATGTACGCGTTCTACTCGTTCAGCCCCGTGGTGCTGGGCACGCTGGCCACCACCTACGGCCCCAATGCCGGCCTGGGCTTGTTCCTGCTGCTCTACCTGGGTGGCATTGTGGTGTCGGACGTGCCCACTTATTTCCGGCACCGCGACGACCGTGACTACCGCAGCCTCGGCGCGTCGGGGGGCGTGGCGGCAGTCCTGTTTGCTAGCATCCTGCTTTTCCCAGTCAGTGAAAATGGGGGCATCCGCATTTTCCCCATTCCGGTCGACATTCAGCCCTTCATTTTCGGCTTCCTTTACCTGGCTTATTCCTACTACATGGGCCGCCGCCGGGGCGATAACATCAACCACGACGCCCACTTCTACGGCGCACTTTATGGGGTACTCGTCATCGTTGCCTTAATACCAGGAGTACTACCAAATTTCGCGCAGCAGGTAACCGCTTATGTAAGATAGATTATTGCTAATCAACTAGTTATAATAAATAAACAGCCAAACTTTCAGTATTTGCGTAAAGGCGTGAACACCACACTCTTCTTCACTTCTATTATGCGCACTTTCTCCACTGTCGCCACCCGGCTCAAACCACTGGCCTTGCTACCCCTGCTGTCGCTAATTGCAACTAGCTGTGCGCCAGGTGCTTATAATAATCGGGGTGGCCTTGGCTTTTTCGGGGTCTTGTACCTGATTTTGGCCATTTACGCGGTTATCAGCCTGCTCAAGCAGGATTGGTCACTAGGCAAAAAACTTCTCTGGGGCGCTATCATTTGGTTTTTCCCTGTTGGTGGCTCCATCATCTACCTGCTTTTCTCGGGTCGCAGCAACTAAGCACTTTCCGAAATAAGATTTAAAGCACAAAACACAGAACGCCCTTAGCCAGCATTGGCTAAGGGCGTTCTGTGTTTTGTAAGCATGCCTGGATGCCCTACTTCAACAGCCGTTGCTTTTCCAGGCGTGCCACGCTCTGCACGAGTTCGGCGGTGTTCGTAATCTGCTTGGCCTGCCAATGGCCGTCGGGCTGCTTCTGCAGCTTTACTTCCACCACTATGGTTGTGTCGTAGCGCGGCTGCGAAAACTCCAGCCCCACCAGCGACACATCGCCCTTGTCAGTCGTGTATTTCACGCCTTTAAACTTGCTATCGGGTCCTACCACGCGTCCCGCTAGCCCGAGTAGCGACACATTTACCAGGCGCTTCGGTGCGGCTGCCTGGGCCGCTTCTAAAGAGCCCGTTTCTACGTAGCGTTGAATTTCGCTGTGCGCTGCCTTAGCTAGTTGGGGCTTTAAAAGGCCTAACCCGCCGCGCAGTAGCAGCCCACTGCCCGGTACCAACAGCGAGAGCGTATTGCTTTGCCCAGCCACATCGTCCACCAGGTGGCCCGTGAGCGCCTCCACATCTACGTAGCGCTCAAAAGCTGCCAGGTCGTGCGTTTGGGTCGCTGCCGCTGCCTGAAGCAGCGCGTATTCCGGCCCCTTCTTGAGCGAGCTGTAATAGTAGTAGCCACCTGCCGCAAGAGCCAGCACCAGCACAAATAGTAAGAGACGCTTCATAAAGCAACGGCGAATAAGCCCGGCGGGCAGGACGAAAAATGTGTGCAAAGCTACTGGCCCCATCACTGCCCCGCTGCCCGCCTGCGTACAAAGGCCCATGTCATTCTCCCCTGCTTCAGCTACTCGCCCCGCCCGCCCCGAAGTACATGGCCACCGGGGCTGCCGCGGCTTGCTACCCGAAAATACCCTGCCAGCCTTCTTGCACGCCTTGGCGCTGGGCGTTGATGTGCTGGAGCTCGATGTAGTGATTTCGCAAGACGAGCAAGTGGTAGTTTCCCACGAGCCCTGGCTGGCAGCCCACCTGGGCCTGGGCCCCAAGGGCGAGCAAATTGCCCCGGAGCATGAACGCGAGTACAACCTCTATCAGCTGTCTTACGGCACTATCCGCCGCTGCGTGGTGGGCGAGCGGCCCCATCCTGACTTCCCGCTGCAGCAGCCGGTGCCCACCTACCGGCCGCTCCTGCGCGAAGTGCTACAAGCCACCGAGGCGGCGTGCCAGCAACTGGGCCGCGCGCCGGTTGGCTACTCAGTAGAGCTGAAAAGCAGTGCTACTAGCGATACCATCTTTCACCCCCGGCCAGTCCGGTTTGTCGAGTTGGTGCTGGCCGAGCTGGCTACTGCCACCGTACTGCCGCGCACTACGCTGCTCAGCTTCGATGCCCGTATTCTGCAAGCTGCCCGGTTGCTGTCACCGGCGCTTGCGCTTTGCTTACTCAGCGAGGACTCTACGCCTGCTGCCGCCCTGTTTCAGCAACTCGGATTTGTACCCGAAACATTCGGTCCCGATTTTCAACTGCTTTCACCGGCTCTGATACAGCGCTTGTCCGCTACTTACCCAACCCTGCGACTGGTACCCTGGACGGTAAACATGGTACCCGACCTACGCCAACTAATTGCCTGCGGCGTAGCTGGCATCACCACCGATTACCCCAACCGCTTATTGAATCTGTTACTGTAATAACAAAGCAGTGTCAAGGCTGCAATAAGATACGAGTACTGTAACTTGTTAAATCACATTGTAAAACAACGTCTGGTGTATTTTTCTGTTTAATACAGTTAGGCAGCTTGTTTTGTCCGCGCTAAGCAATAGACATGACAGTGTTTCATCGCCAAACAATTTGGTTTAGCATGATACGGTTTCCATATTTGCATCACCCAACCCGTAACACCCTCATTTCATGCCTCATCAAGGTGAAATACTGCAAGAAGCCATCAAGAGCAGCGGTATTTCTATCACGCGTATTGTGGAGGAGCTGGGTATTACACGGCCAACGATTTACCGAAAGTTCAAGGATGATACACTGGACGCTAATCTGGTGAAAAGCGTCGGACAAATTATCGGACACGATTTTTCAGAAGACTTTACAATTGCTCAGCAATCATCATTGCCATTTGTAACGCCTTTGTCCCGCACATCTGTTACAAATAATGTTACAGCTCGTGTAATATCGGGCTCGAACAGTGATTCTGACCCCAGCAAACAGCTATTAGCCCTGCAAACGAAGTACATTGCCCTTTTAGAAGCGTACAATGAGCTGCTGCTAAAGGTGTATGGTCCCAAGTGACAAAAATGTTTCACGTGGAACATTGCTACTGCAACGCGATTCAATAGATTGGACACAGGAGTTTGTGGGGGCTACTTCAATGCTTGTTAGCACAGTTGAAGAGCTGAAATCCGGTAACTGCAGGCCCTGCTGATAAAAAGGGAGTGATACACGGCCTCAAAGGTGTAAAGTGAGCCGGGTCAACTGGCGGCTACTTATTCGCAAGGAAATGGAATGCGCGAACAGGCATCGACCCATACCTTTCTAATCCGAGTAGAATTTTAAACGTGCGTTGCTACTAACCTACTTGCTAAGCGGTAATGGAAGTTTGAATGCTACGCTGTTCTGTCAAACAGGGAATGCTCAGTGGCAAATTGCACCGCCTGTCTGAGGATGTTCACCCCAGCCTTCACCGGGAATGCTCACAGGAAAACGACTTCCGTAACTACTTGCGTGCCTACCTCCGCATTAAGCATTTCCAACACGCGGGTTTTAGCCATTACCAGCTCGTGCTTGAGCGGTGCAGACGTGAGACGCACGAAAAGCTTGCCCTTACTCACATACACCTCCTTGGTTTTGAGCGCGACGGCTTTGCCCATTACGCGTTCCCAGCTTGCTACTACGGTTACTTCGTTGAGCTTGCCGCCGAGGCGATAAGCGCGAACCAGCGCCTCCAAACCTTCCTTCAACGGGATAATGTCGGCCCGGCGAGCGGTAGGGGAGAGGCTAGGTTTCTTCACGGTAATGGCATAAGGTGCCACGCACGACAACCGGCGAACCCGGCTTGCCAACGGCATAACACTAACCCAAAAGTACGTCCCGCAGGGGCCGAAAGGAGTGGGTAAAATCAGATAACCGCCACTCGTCCGGCCTGCACCCGAAAGCGCCGGATATCACCTTCGATGCCCGCCAAGGCTAGGTCTGTGCGCGCCAGATTGGTGTCCGTCAGGAATACCTGTCCGAAGGTGTGGTCGGCTACTAGCTGGAGCAGACGGGCAATGCGCTTGTCGTCGAGGCGGTCAAATATGTCATCGAGTAGTAGCAACGGTTTGGCCGGCGGCGTACCGGCTGGTTGGGTCTTGGTAGCCAGCAACTCGAATTGGGCTAGTTTGAGGGCGATGACAAAGGATTTTTGCTGTCCCTGAGAGGCGTAGCTTTTAACTGGTAGGCCATCCATAAGAAAGACAAAGTCGTCACGGTGCGGCCCGGTAGTGCTGCGTTGCAACGCCATATCACGGCGCTCGTTGGCTAATAGCAAATGGCGAAAATTTTGGCCGGGCAGCTGGCTCTTATATTCTAACAGCACTTCTTCCCGGCCATCGGCTAGCTGGGCATAGTGCTGCTGAAAAACCGGTATGAACTGGGTGAGAAATGCCACCCTTAACAACGAAAGGCTTTCACCCAAAGGGGCTAGCTGGTCATCGAGTGCCTGCAGGTAAAGCGCATCAAAGCCGTGATTGCCCCCGCCCTGCTTGAGGGTCGCATTGCGCTGGCGCAGCAAGCCATTATACTGGATGAGCAACTCCAGAAACTCGTGGTCGAGCTGCGATTGCAGGCTGTCGAAATACCGCCGCCTTTCCTCACTACCCTGGCGGATGAGGTCAGTGTCATACGGCGATATGAGTACTGCCGGGTAACGCCCAATGTGGTCGGCAAGCCGGTCATACGGCTGCTTGTTATGCGTGATGATTTTTTTTTGCCCCGCTCTCAGGCTCACCTGAATGGTTTCGGACTGCTCGGCAAACAGAGGGGCAAACTTGCCTTTAACTACAAAAAAATCAGCGCCTTGCTTGATGCTTTGCGCATCAGCGCTGGCGAAGGCACTCTTGGTAAGCGTTAGGTAATAAATGGCATCTAGTAGATTGGTTTTGCCGCTGCCATTGTCGCCGATAAAGCAATTGATGCCGGCGCTGAAGGTTAGGCTGGCTTCTTCGTAGTTCTTGAAAAATAGCAGATGGAGCTGGTCGAGCGTCATTCGGAGCAGTGGGGTGGGAGTACGGACAGAATTACGTAATTTCGCCCTCCCAACGCGAAATTATATACCCCGAATTATGGCGGAGTCGAAAGTAAAGGATGCACCGAAGGCTGGCGCAAGTGGTGGCAACACCGATAAGGCAGCCAAAGGCCAGACACCTACCACTGTTGATGCTACAACGGGCGTCGAAACTGCGCCCTTGCCAGCCGTGGAAGAAATGCCCAATGCCGCGCACCAAGGGGACAACCCAGCTGATGCGCCATTGGCCACTTCGCCCGCCAAGCTGGAGTTTTCTAAAGAAGTATACTTGACCTGGTATGAGCAAATGCAGCTCATGCGCAAGTTTGAAGAGAAGGCTGGTCAGCTGTACGGCCAGCAGAAGATAAAGGGTTTCTGCCACCTCTACATTGGCCAGGAGGCCTGCGTAGCCGGGGCCGTGTCGGCGCTGGAAAAGGGCGATAAATACATCACGGCTTACCGCGACCACGCGCACCCGCTGGCGCTGGGGACTTCGCCCAATGCCATTATGGCGGAGCTGTTTGCGAAAGCTACCGGGTGCTCGAAAGGCAAGGGCGGCTCCATGCACATGTTTGACAAGGAAGTTGGTTTCATGGGCGGCCACGGCATTGTGGGCGGTCAGATTCCGATGGGTGCCGGCATTGCTTTTGCCGAGAAATACAACAAGACCGGCAAGCTTTGCATTTGCTACATGGGCGACGGGGCCGTGCGCCAAGGAGCGTTGCACGAAGCCTTTAACATGGCTATGTTGTGGAAGCTACCAGTGATTTTTGTGGTAGAGAACAATGGCTACGCCATGGGTACTTCGGTGCAGCGCACTTCCAACGTGACTGACCTGCACATCATTGCCGAGGGCTACCAGATGCCTAACGAGCCCGTGAACGCTATGAACGTGGAGGATGTGCACCACGCCGTAGCCCGCGCCGCCGAGCGCGCCCGCAATGGCGAAGGCCCCACCTTCCTGGAGTTCAAGACCTACCGCTACAAGGGCCACTCCATGAGCGACCCGGCTAAGTACCGTACCAAGGAGGAAGTGGAAGAGTATCGCCACCGCGATAGCATTGAGTCGGTGCGCCACACCATTCTCACGCACAACTTGGCCACCGAGGATGAGCTTAGCAGCATCGACGAGCGCATCAAGGCGCAAGTGCTGGAGTCGGTAGAGTTTGCCGAGAGCTCGCCCTACCCGGATGCGCGCGAGCTGTACACGGAGGTATACGTGCAGGCTGATTACCCTTATATTCACGATTAGTTTATTTCTTAACCCGGCCCCTTGCCTTTGTGGCCGGGTGGCCTCCCGCGGCGCGGCCTGGTTCAGAGCCGTGCCGCCGAGCTACCTACCCTGATGTCTAAGATTCCTTACACCGGCAAAACGCCGGGTGCCCGCCAGCCCATTCGCCCCGTATCGACCGACCCGCTGGCGCCGGCCGAAGAAAGCTACGTGACCGAAAATCCGCTGCTTGAAGACCCCGACGCCCTGGCCGCCCGGCTAGCCGACTCGGAAGACTTCGTGCGCCGCAACCGCAACCTGCTGCTGGGCATTCTGGTGGTAGTGGTGGCGGCAGTGGCCGGAGCATTTGGCTACAACTACTGGCGCACGGAGCAAAACACCCAGGCCCAAAACGCCATGTATAAGGCGGTCGACTACTGGCAGGCCGACTCGCTGGCCAAGGCCACCAAAGGCGATGGCAAGCACCCTGGCCTCGACAAAGTGGCTACCGAGTACAGTGGCACCAAGGCCGGCAACCTCGCCCACTTCTACGCGGGTGTGGCTGCTTTGAAGCAAGGCAAATTTCAGGAGGCCTATACCTACCTCGACAAGTTTAGCTCGGACGACTACCTGGTGCAGTCGCGGGCCTATGCGCTTATGGGCGATGCCAAGCTGGAGCTGAATCAGCCCAAGGACGCGGCCGAGCTTTACGCGAAGGCCGCCGACCACAACGCCAACGAGCAGTTCTCGCCCGGCTATGTGCTGAAGCAAGGCGTAGCCCTCGAAGCTGCCAAGGACAACGCTGGGGCCACCAAAGCCTACGACCGTATCTTGAACGACTACGCCAGCGCGCCAGAAGCCGGCGAAGCCCGCCAGCGCAAAGCAGCCCTCGGCCAATAAACAGCCCAGTGGCTAGCCACTACCCAACCAACGGCGCTTTCCCGCAACGGAGGGCGCCGTTGCCGTTTTCTAAAAGCATCACCTAACTAGTACCCCAACTCTAAAGCACAGCAAACGGACACCAACCGCACAGCAGCCCGGCCCCAACGCCAGCGCCGCCTGAAGCTGCGAAATCCGCTCAATCTGCTCAATCTGCGATTTATGGCAACCGCCCTCCAAAACCTGAGCACCTACGAAAGTGCCAACTTTACCGACATTAGTGAAAAGCGCTTTGGCCTGGTTGTGGCCGAATGGAACCGGGAACTGACCGATACGCTTGGCAACGGCGCGTATGAAACGCTGCTTAAGCACGGCGCCAAGGCGGAGAATATCTTCCGTAATACGGTGCCCGGTAGCTTTGAATTGACCCTGGGCGCGCAGCTGCTGGCGCAGCACGAGGAAATAGATGCCGTTATTTGCCTGGGGGTGGTAATTAAGGGAGATACTAAACACGACGACTACATCTGCCACGCGGTGGCACAGGGATTAACAACTGTGGGCCTTAAGTATAATAAGCCGGTAATATTTGGGCTGGTTACGACCAATACCCTGGAGCAGGCCTGGGACCGGGCCGGTGGGCGGCACGGCAACAAGGGCGTGGAAGCCGCCGTGGCTGCCATTCAGATGCTAGGCTTCTGAGGGAAGTAGGGAGGCAACGAAGTAAACCCGCTAAAAACAATTACCTTTGCCCCGCGAAAGCTGCCTGCCAAAGGAAGCTAGCTGGTAAGCTCCACAGTGTTGCCCAAACTTTTAGGTTTGGGGAGTGTTGGCTTTACCTGGCTGCTCATGGCAGTACTCCTATCTATTATTCTTTTTTACTTGCTTTTCGATGACCGAGGAAAACCTCCGCTATTCGCGGGAAGATTTAGCTGAGTTTGACCAGATTATTCAAAGTAAGCTAACTGCCGCCCGTAAGGAACTGTCCTTCATTAAGGAAACCCTGACCCGTAACAACGAGTCGGGCACCGACACGACGGCGGCTTCGCTGAAAGTGTTGGAAGACGGCGCTGAGACCGCCGAAAAGGAAAGCCTGAACCAGCTGGCTTCGCGCCAGATGAAGTTCATTCAGCAGCTCGAAAACGCGCAGCTGCGCATTAAAAACGGCACCTATGGCGTGTGCATCGGCACGGGCAAGCTCATTCCGAAGGAGCGCCTGCGCGCAGTGCCCCACACCCAGCACTCGATTGAGGCTAAGTTAGCCCGGCGCGACTAGGCGCGGCCTTGGCCCAGGGCCCGGACCCGCAACCAGCGCTTCGGCGGCTGGCTTGCGGGTCCGGGCTTTTTTTTACTAACTGTCACTAGGGCAGACATTTGCACTCACCAGCGCCGGCGGCGCGGGACTATAAGCCAGCAACCAGAATAAATTATAACTCAGATGGGCAAGAAACATTTTTCGGACGATAAGCCAGGTCGGCGTGGCGCGACTGGCGGCTCCGGGCGGCCAAGCAGCGACTCGCGCGGTGGCGGGTACGCGCCGCGTGGCAATAGCAGCGGCGGTGGCGGCTACAAAGGCAGCCGCCCCGATGGGCGCGGGGAAGGCGCTTCGCCCGCCCGCCCTACGTTTGGCCAGGGTGGCGGCAATAAGTTTGGCGGTCGGCCCAGCGGCGGCAGTGGCGGCAGCAGCTTTGGGAAATCAAACTTTGGCGAGAAGCGCAGCTTTGGCGGGAGCGACCGGCCCGAGCGCGGCGGCTTTGGCGAGAAGCGTAACTTCGGTGCAGGCGACCGGCCGGAGCGTGGTGGCTTCGGTGAAAAGCGCAGCTTTGGCGGCGACCGGGGCAATTCCAGCTTTGGCGAGAAGCGCAGCTTTGGGGGGGGCGACCGCAGTAGGTCTAGCTACGGCGAAAAGCGCAGCTTCGGGGGCGACCGCGACGCGCGCCCCCGCCGCGATGCCCCAGGTGCAGAAGGTGGCGAGCGCGAGCGCCCCACCTACCCGCCCAAGCCCATCTGGCAGGGCCAGCCGGTGCGCTACGAAGGACTGCCCACGGTGCCCCGTGGCACGAAGGGCGAGCGCAACCGCAAGTTCATCAAAACGAACCCGGACGGCTCACCCATAGAAGGCGGCGCCGCTTCGGACAGCCGTGACAACGCGCGCCCAGCCTACACGGGTCGCGACGAGCGCCGCTCGTTTGAGGAGCAAGGCGCTGGCAACGAAGCCCGCCGCCCACGGCCGGAGGGTGGCCGCGACGAGCGGCCCACTCGCCAGGATTCTGGCTCACGGCCGGGCGGCGACGACCGCCGCGGCAGCAGCTACGGCGACCGCCGGCCCTCGGGCAGTGAGGGTGGCGAGCGGCGCAGCTTTGGCAACGACCGCGAAGGTGGTGAGCGCCGCAGCTTCGGTAGCCGCGAAGGTCGCCCCACGGAGGGTGGCCGCGACGAGCGCCGCGGCAGCTACGGCGACCGCAACGCGCCCCGCGAGCAAACGCCGGGTGCCTTTGGCAAGCCGCGTAGCTTTGGCGAGCGGCCCAACAACACGACTACCAGCTCGTTTCGGGAGCGCCGGGAGGCCATGCGCGAAGCCCAGAGCGGCCCGCGCCGCGGCACCGGCTACGGCAACAAAACCCGCACGAGCACCTCAGATGAGCCAATAGGCCAGGCCCCTGATTACAAGAACCTCAAGCATTACGAAAACGACAAAACGCGGGGCAACAAGCGCCGGGCGAGTGAGGAGGACTTTGGCACCGAAGAGCTGCGCCTGAACCGCTACATCGCCAACGCCGGTATTTGCTCGCGCCGCGAGGCCGACTCGCTGATTGCGGCCGGTGAGATTCGCGTTAATGGGGAGGTGATTACCGAAATGGGCTACAAAGTGCAGCCCACCGATACGGTACAGTACGGCAAAACTAACCTCAACCGCGAGAAGCTGGTGTACGTGCTGCTGAACAAGCCCAAGGACTTCATCACCACGACCGACGACCCGGAAGGCCGCAAAACGGTGATGTCGCTGGTGGCGACGGCATCGAAAGAGCGTATTTTCCCGGTGGGCCGCCTTGACCGCAACACGACGGGCCTGCTGCTCTTCACCAACGATGGGGAAGTGGCGCAGAAGCTGTCGCACCCCTCGCACAAGAACAAGAAAATCTACCAGGCAGAGCTGGATAAGCCGCTGACTGCCGAGCACTTGGCCGAAATAACGGCGGGTGTGGAGCTGGAAGACGGCAAAGCCGAAGTGGACGACGTAGCCGTGGTGGCGGGCAACCCGCACTTCGTGGGCATTGAGCTGCACATTGGCCGCAACCGCATTGTGCGCCGCATTTTTGAGCACCTGGGCTACGATGTGGTGGCCCTTGACCGGGTGCAGTACGCCGGCTTGACCAAGAAGGAGCTCTCGCGCGGCAAGTGGCGCTTTCTCACCGAGCAGGAAGTTATTCGCCTGAAGTACTTTATGTAAATTATTGACAGCCAGGGCCTTGCAAAAGGTGATGCGCGCATCACCTTTTGCAAGGCCCTGGCTGTTTTTAGCAACCCCTACACATGATTACGCTGGCGCTGGACCTGGGTAATACGGCGTTGAAATACGGCGTATTTGGGCCCGATGGACTACGGGAAAGCGGGGTGCTGGCCGCGCCGGCCCACCTTGGCGAGCTGTGGCAGCGTACTCAGCCGGCGCAGGCCATCCTGTCGTCAGTGGCTGATAAGCACGATACCCAGCCCTGGCTGGCGGCGCTGGCCACCACCGACGGCCTGCGGCAGATACTACCGTTTCGGCCCGGTTTCACGCCGGTGCCGGTGCGCAATGCCTACGCCACGCCCCACACCCTGGGGCCCGACCGGCTGGCCGGCGCCGTGGGTGCCGCCAGCCTGCGGCCGGGCCAGGATACGCTGGTGCTCGACGCCGGCACGGCGCTCAAGCTGGACCTCGTAACGGCCGATGGCACCTACCGCGGCGGCAGCATTGCGCCGGGCCTGCGCATGCGGTTGCAGGCGCTGCACACGTTTACGGGCCGGCTGCCGTTGCTGGAACTGCCCGCGCCGGAGGAGGCGGTGCAACTAATCGGCGACTCCACGGCCTCTTGCTTGCTGAGTGGGGTGCTGCGCGGCACGGCCGCCGAGGTGCGCGGGCTGGTGGCCGAATACCGCCGGCAGTATCCGCAGCTGGGGGTGCTGCTCACTGGCGGCGACGCCCCGTACCTGGCCGCCGCCCTTGCCCCGCTGGCTGGCCGTATCTTTGCCGTGCCAGAACTGGTGCTGCTGGGCCTGGATAAGATTCTTCGCTATAATGTTGACAACTAAAAAACTATCCGGGGCCCTGCTGACGGCCGCTGCTACCTTGTTTGCTGGCTCGGCTTGGGGGCAGGGCCTGGGCAACTCGCCCTACTCGCGCATAGGCCTGGGCGACAGCTACGGCAACTACGGCGGCGTGCGCCAGCTCGGTATGGGCGGCGCGGGCCTGGCCGCGCCCAACACGGGCAACGTCAACGAGCTAAACCCTGCCCTGCTCACCTACACGCCGCGCACCACGTGGGAAGCTGTTTTCAACGCGCAGGTGCAAACGGTGAAAAACACCGCGGCCTCCAACCGCTCGGGCACGGGCACGCTGGGCTACCTGGCCCTGGCCGTGCCGCTAAACAAGCGCTGGGGTGCCGCTGTTGGTCTAAAGCCTTATAGCTCAGTAGATTACGACGCTACCACAGTTGGCTCGGTAAATGGCGACCCGCTGGCCCAGGCCTACAAAAAGTACACGGGCACGGGTGGGCTCTCGGAAGCCTATTTTGCTACCGGCATTCACGTGCTGCGCGACCTCAACCTGGGCGGCAGCGCCTCGTACCTGTTTGGCACCATCACGCAGAGCGAGGGCACGGCCATCAGCACGCCGACTATTGCAGCCCAGCAGCTAGTGGTGGCTAATGAGCAGCTACGCTACTCCGACTTTTTGTTTCGGGCTTCGGCACACTACCGCCACCAGCTCAACAAGAACCTGAACGTGAACCTGGCCGCCGTTCAAACCTTTCAGGGCAACCTGAAGGCCAACCGCCAGCGCACCACCGAGCAGCAGGACGCCAAAGGCGCGGTAATTGGCACCGTAGTGCAGCTTTCCGATGACAGCGGTACTACCACTACGCCGGCGCTGACGCAGGTAGGCCTCTCGCTGGACAATGGCCGCAACTGGAGCTTCAGCGTAGACGGCTCGCAGCAGCAATGGTCAAAGTACCGGACGTTTAGCCTCATTTCGCCGCAAAACCTGAGCAACACCTGGCGCGTGGCCACGGGCGGCGAGTTTACGCCCGACCCCGGCTCGGTAGACCACTACTTTCAGCGCGTAACTTATCGCCTGGGCCTGAGCGTAGCCCAGCTGCCCTACGCACCCCTGGGCAACCGCCTCTACGACCGGGCGGTGCACTGGGGCTTTGCCTTTCCGCTGCCCACGGCCACGGCCCTCGAATCGACGGTTATCAGCCTGGGCTTTGCCTACGGCGTGCGCGGCAACACCGACTTCCTCATCGGCAACAACGGCGCGAGCAACGTGCAGGAAAACTACGTGCGCATGCAAATTGGCGCCACTCTCAGTAACCGCTGGTTTATCAAGCGGCGCCTACAATAGTTTTGAAAATGAGCTACTTATGGTTGGCTAGTGCGCTGGCAGCCAGTATATTGCTAACCAGCTGCGATAAAAAGGACACCGCGCTCAAGCGCATCGTGTACACAGGTCCGCTGCTCGAAACCGACAATGTGGTGACGCTGCTCAGCGACTCGGCGCGGCTGCACATCCGCCTCACGGCGCCGCTGGAGCAGAACTTTGAGAACAGCGACCGGCTGTATCCCAAGGGCGTTACCGTCACGTTTTATGACAAGGCCGGTAAGCTGACTATCAACACGTTGGTGGCCAAGTGGGCCAAGTTTGACAACTCCAAGCAGCTCTACACCATGCGCGGCGCGGTGAAGGTAGCCAACGTGCCGCAGCAGCAAACACTCGACACGGAGGAGCTATTTTACGACCGCAACAAGCAGAAAATCTACACCGACAGCGCCATGTTTGTGCGTGTGCAAACGCCCACCGAAGTGCTCACCGGCAATGGCTTGAGCGCCAACCAGGATTTTTCGAGCTACCGCTTGTATCATCCCATTGGTACGTTCTCTATCGACCAGGCTAAGGGTTTGGGTAAGTAGTTTGGGAAAGCAGAGTATTATCAATCAGTGGGTATTACGTTCTACATAAATTACAAGCAAATAATTATTAGTCAATACGTTATGAAATTTGATAAATCCCTGGCGCGCACGGTGCTCTTTGCCCTGGGCGTGGTATCGTTCGTGATTGGGGTTTACCAGACCATTTTGCAGGGCGACCTGGGCCGTAATTACTGGATATTTATGATATCGCTGGCCTGCTGGCTGCCCCTCAACTACTGGCGGCAGCAGGAGGCCCGCCGCGCCAAAGAAGCCGAAGTAGCCCGGCAAGTGGCGGAGCTAAACAAGCCGGCCAAGAAAAATAAGAAGCGCCGCTAGGGCCGGCCAGGCCGCATTGAAGCCGGGCGCGGGGGCAGTAGCTTGATAGTTTGGGCGATTCGTGGTTATTTTGCGCCTCTTTTTGGCTTCGGGCCACGCATTAGTATTTAGTAAGTAATGGCTTTAATTAACACGATTCGGGAAAAGTCGGGGGTGGCCGTGGGCGCCGTCGCCGTCGGGATGCTGCTCTTCATTGTGGGCGGCGACCTGATTGGGGGAAAAAACCGGCTTTTCGGCCGAGATGGCCAGGTAGTGGGCGAGGTCAACGGCAGCAAGATTGAGCTGCCCGAGTTTACGGCCGCCCTGGAGCAAGCCAAGCAAAACTTTGCCAACCAGCAGGGCCGCCCCGCCGATGACCAGGCCCTGGGCTACCTGCGCGACCAAACCTGGAACCAGCTGCTGTACCGCCGCGCGTTTCAGCCCGAAATCGACAAGCTGGGCCTAACCGTGGGCGACGACGAGATGGTGAACATGGTGCAGGGCGATAACCCTACTCCCGCTATCCGCCAAGCCTTTACCGACCCTAAAACGGGGCAGTTTGACAAGGCGCGCCTCATCGACTACCTTAAAAACCTCGACAAGCTGCCGCCCGATGCCCAGGCCGCGTACCACAACTTTGAAGCCAGCCTGCGCGACTTCGACGGGCCGGTAAACAAGTTCAACGCCCTGCTCAAGAACTCGGTGTACGTGACTACGGCCGAAGCCAAGCAGTTTGACCAGGCCCAGAACTCGAAGGCGAATTTCCGCTACCTGTTCGTGCCCTACACCAGCGTATCGGACTCGGCCTTCAAGCCCACTGATGCCCAGCTGAGCGATTATCTGGAGCGCCACAAAGGCCGCTACAAAGTGGAGGATGGCCGCAGCATCGAGTACATTGTGGTGCCCGAAACCGCTACCAAAGAAGACAGCGCCGCCCTGCGCACCAGCGTAGCCAGCCTGGCCCAGCAGTTCCGCACCGCGCCCAACGACTCGCTGTTTGTACGCTCTAACTCGGACCAGCCTTATAGCGCCGCTTACGTACCCGCCGCCCAGCTGCCCCAGCAGCTCACCAAGCAGCCCCTGGCAGTGGGCCAGGTGTACGGCCCTTTCGTGGTAGGCAACTCGCTGGCCGTGTACAAGATAACCGGCGAAAAGCCCAAGCCCACCGTGAGCGCCAGCCACATCCTGTTCAAAGCCGACGCGAGCATGACCCCGGCGGCCAAAGCCGCGGTGAAGGCGCAGGCGCAGGATATTCTGAATAAAATCAAGGCCGGGGCCGACTTCGCCGCCATGGCCAAGCAGTACGGCAGCGACGGCACCAAGGACAAGGGTGGCGACCTGGGCTACTTCGACCGCACCAGCATGGTGCCCGAGTTTAGCAAGGCGGCCTTTGGGGCACCGGGCCTGGGCCTGCTGCCCACGCTGGTCGAAACCAACTTTGGCTACCACATTGTGAAAGTAACGGGCAAAAAGACCGAGAATACCTACCAGGTAGCCTCGGTGCTGAAGTCGGTGCAGCCCAGCGATGCTACCCGCGAAGCGGCCTACACCCGTGCCGAGCAGATAAAAGCGGAGGCCAACACGCTTGACGCCTTCCGCGCCCTGCCTACCAAAGACAAGACGCTGCAAAAGCAGGAAGCCAAGTTTATCACCCGCGATGCCCCCACGGTGGGCAACCTGCCCGGCTCGCGCGAAATTGTACGCTGGGCCTTCGGCTTCAGTCCCGATGGCGGCTCCGAAACGAAAGTGGGCGACGTGCGCAAGTTTGATATCGGCGAGCAGCACATCATTGCCGCCGTTACCGACGCGCGCAGCAAGGGCACGGCTACCATCGAGAGCATTCGCCCCGAGCTAACGGCCGCGGTGCGCAACGAGCTGAAAGGCAAGCAATTAGTGACTAAGCTGCAAGGCAAAACCGGCACGCTCGAAGACCTGGCCAAAATTGCCGGCGCTGGCGCGCAGGTGCAAACGGCGGAGGGCGTAGCCCAGGGCCAGGGCACCATTCCCAACGTAGGCTTCGAGCCCGACGCCGTGGGCCGCGCCTTTGCCCTGAAGCCAGGCCAGAAATCGGCCCCCATCCAGGGCGAGCAGGGCGTGCTGGTGGTAGAAAGCACCACCGTGTTCCCGGCCACGCCCAGCGACCTGAAAGTGGTGCGCCAGCAGCTCACGCAGCAGCGCCAGCAGCGCCAGGATGGCCTCATCTACGAAGCCATCAAGGGCCAGGCCAAGGTGAAGGACAACCGCTCGAAGTTCTTCTAGGCCTTTGGCACGCTTTAGCTAGCAAGCGGGCGGCTCCTAGTGGGGCCGCCCGCTTTGCGTTCAGGGCTGCTCCATTGCCGGTGGGTGCTGATTTGGGGATGAGTCACGTATCTTAGTCAGACTTAACAGACCCTGCTTATGCCCACGCTGGACCAAGTGAAACGCCCGCCACGCCGCGCCGCGGCTGCTCGGCGCACGCTGCGGCAAGAGCGCCTGGTGCGCGAAACGCTCGACGGCCGCCCCCTTTACTACGCAGGATACCAAGCCGTGCTGGCCGGCCGTAAAACAGCCGAGGAAATTAGGGGGTCTAGCTCGTTGCAGTGGGTGCTGGTAGGGTATTTTATGGAGTTTATGGTTCTCCATCTCGACCGTAAGAAGTATTGGTTTGCCACCAATGAAGCCGGCGTGCACCTCGACCACCGCGACAACCTGTCGCACGACGTGGCCATTTATGAGAAAGCCGTTTTGCCGGCCAACCAGATAAATACCCGCTACGTGCAGGTGCCCGCCAAGGTGGTGGTAGAGATTGACGTGCGCATCGACCTGCAGGACCCGGCCGACAGCAACTACGTGAACCGCAAAATTCGCAAGCTGCTCGAATTTGGGACGGAGCGCATTATCTGGGTTTTTACCGATTCGCAGCAGGTGCTGGTGGCTGAGCGCGGGGCCGACGCCTGGCTCACCATGGACTGGCACCGCGACCTGGAGCTGCTCGATGGCCAGCAGTTCAATATTGGCCGTTACTTGCAAGAGGAAGGAATTGGCGGCCAGCCGTAGCGGCCTGCTGCGGGCGGGCCGATTGAACGGCGGCCCCGCCCAATGCCGTTGTGGGAAGTAATCACTTGTGCCCGGTGCTTTATGATGCGTTTTTCGTTGTTTTTTGCGGCCGGCTGGCTGGTGTTGGCGGCGCCCCTGCGCGCCCAAACAATGCCGGGCGGGCCCCCGCGGCCGGGCAGCTGGGCGCCCATCGACGCGCCCACGCTGGCCCGCGACTACGCCCGCCGGGGCGAGTTTGAGAAGGCCGTCTTTCTGTTTGAGAAGCTTAAACTCGACGAGCAGACGGCCCCCACGGTGCTGCCCGACTACCTGGCGGCCCTGCAAAGCCTGAAGCGCTACAAGGACGCCGAAAAGCTGACCAAAAAGGCCATTAAGCAGCATCCCGAGGAGGGCGGCTACGGCGTGGCGCTGGGGGCGCTCTACGCGGCGGCCGGCGACCCCGCGGCGGCCGACAAGCAGTACCAGCGCGTGGTGAGCCAGCTCACGGTGGCGCAGGTAGCGCCGGTGGCGGCCGAGTTTGGTAAGCGCGGCCTGCCCACCTGGGCCGAGCGAACCTACCTGCGCGGCCGCGAGCTGGCGAAAAACACTACCGAGTACGCGCCGCAGCTCATTCAGCTTTATACCCAGGGCCAGGAGCAGGACAAGCTGCTGGCCGAAACGCTGCGCCTGGTGGAGCGCGACGAGCAGCAGCTGCCCTTTGTGCGCAACATGCTGCAAAACGCCCTGCATGAGGAAAAAGATTTCGACGCGCTGGAGAAGCTGCTGGTAGCCAAGGTGCAGGCCCAGCCCGACCAGAACGCGTACAGCGAGCTGCTGCTGTGGCTGCAGGTGCAGCGCCACGACTTTGTGGGGGCGCTGGTGCAGGTGCGGGCCCTCGACCGGCGCACCGGCGCGCAGGGAGCCAGGGTGCTGAGTTTGGCCGGCATTGCGCAGCGCAACCGCGACTATGCCACGGCCATTGCGGCCTGCCAGTACGTGGTGCGCGAATATAAGACTGGGCCCAACTATCAAATAGCCAGACAGTTGCTGTTGCAGGCCCGCGAGGCCCAGGTGCGCGATACCTACCCTGTGGACCTAACCCAGGTGCGGGCGCTGGCCGCCGACTACCAGGCGCTGCTCACCGAGCTGGGCCGCACGCCCGTGTCGGCCCCGGTAATGCGCCAGCTGGCCAACCTCTACGCGTTTCAACTCGATGATAAGCCCAAGGCGATGAGCCTGTTGCAGGAAGTGATTGACATGCCCCGCGCCGAAGCCGACGTAGTGGACGAGGCCAAAACCACCCTCGGCGACCTGTACCTGCTGAAGGGCGAGCCCTGGGAGGCCACCCTGCTTTACTCGCAGGTAGAGAAGGCCCACCCCGAGGCCCCGCTGGGTTACGAGGCCAAGCTGCGCAACGCCCGGCTGAGCTACTTCGCCGGCGATTTTAAGCTGGCTCAGAGCCACTTGGACATCCTCAAGGAAGCCACCACCCGCGAAATTGCCAACGACGCCATGCAGCTTTCGCTGCTCATTCAGGAGAGCACGGCCGAGGATACGCTGGGTTTGGCTCTCAAAGACTACGCGGTGGTGGAGGAGCTGGTGTTTCAGAATAAGATTTCGCAGGCTGAAACCGGCCTTGATGCGCTGCTGCGCAAGTACCCCGGCCACGCGCTTACCGATGACGCGCTGTTTTTGAAAGCCAAGCTGCAACGGCGCACCAGCGACTACGCCGCCGCTGTGCGCACGCTGGCGCAGATTACGAGCAACCCCAAATACGACGTGCTGAGCGACGACGCCCTGTTTCTAACGGCCGAAATCCAGGACGAAAACCTCAGGTACAAAGCCCAGGCCCAGACCCTGTCCCAACCGCTGCTGACTAAATAC
>CAXTFI010000043.1:0-29027 GCA_964243255.1 uncultured Hymenobacter sp. | reverse complement strand
GGCCGGGCGGGGCCGGGCCGAAGGCTGGCTGCGCGAAGAAACTTTTAGCTGGGAGCACCTCGTTAGCGACGCCACCGGCGTTACGTATGGGCCGGGGCAACTGCGGGCCCGGCAGGTAGTGTGCTGCCAGGGCGCCGCCGCGCTCCAGTGCCCGCATTTTAGCTGGCTGCCCCTCACCCCCAACCAGGGCGAGGTGCTGGATGTAGACGTACCGGGCCTGAGCCCGGCGCAGGTGCTCAATCGGGGGGCCTACGTGGTGCCGGTGGGCGCGGAGCGGTTTCGGGTGGGGGCTACCTACCGGTGGCCGCCCTTCGCGCCGGCCGGCGCGGCCGATGGCCAGGCGGAACTCACCGAGCGGCTGGCCGCCCTCACGCCCCTACCCCCCCAGGTGGCGGCGCTGCGGCGCGGGGTGCGGCCCGCCGTGCGCGACCGCCGCCCGCTGCTGGGCCGCCACCCGGCCTTGCCCTGGCTGAGTTTCTTTGGCGGCTTTGGCTCGAAGGGCGTGAGCCTGGCCCCGCGCCTGGCCACCCTGCTGGCCGACCACCTCGGCGGCCGCGGCGAGCTGTGGCCCGATGTTAACTTAGCCCGCTACAAGGCCCTTTGCCCCGCGCCGTGAGCTTGCCGGATACCAAGCCCGCCCCGGCCGGCGTTAGCATTATCCGTTGCTCGTTAGTTGTTGTTCGCATGCCGTTAGCTAGTTGACTAGCAATGACTAACGCCATGCGAGCAACGACTAACAAGGAACGAAAAACGAACTCCTTCTTCATCTGCCATAATCTGACTCTATTTGCTGTGAATTTTCTTCAATCAGTAGGCCGGCATCCGGCTGGCTTCCGGGTAGGGCGGGGCGTTAGTTTGGTGCTGGTGTTGTGGGGGCTGCTGGTGGCCGGCCCTGCCCGCGCCCAAACCGCGCAGGAGCCCTTTGGCCGGGTGCGCATCCAGTACAAAAAATTCAACTGGGAGCAGTTCTCAACCCAGAATTTCAACGTCTACTTCTACGCCGGGGGCGAGGCCAGCGCCCGCCGCACGGCCGCCTACGCCGAGCAGGAGCTGCAGCGCATCACGGCGCTGGTGGGGTACTTCCCCTACAGCAAAACCACGCTCATGCTCTACAACTCGGTGGGCGACCTGCGGCAGAGCAACATCAACCTGCCCGTGGCCAACGCCGTGAGCGGCGGCGAAGCCCAGCTGGCCCGCCAAACCAAGGTGGAAGTCGCCTTCGGGGGCCGCCAAACCGACTTCAAGCGCGAGCTGAGCTACCAGATAACCCAGGTGCTGCTCAACGACATGATGTACGGCGGCTCGCTGCGCGAAGTGCTGCAAAGCAACTACCTGCTGCAGCTGCCCGGCTGGTTTATCGACGGGGCCTCGGCCTACGCCGCCGAGGGCTGGAGCGTGGACATGGACGCCTACATGCGCGACATGGTGCGCCAATACCCCAGCGGCAACCGCACGGCCCCGTTTTTCCTGCGCAACCCGCGCCTGGCGGGCCACAGCGTGTGGAACTACATTGCCGAGCGCTACGGCTACGGCACGGTGCAGAACGTGCTGAACCTCACGCGCATAACCCGCGACGTGGAAGTGGGCATCTCGTCGTCGCTGAACGTGCCGTTTAAGGTGTTTTTGCGCAACTGGGTGGGCTACTACCGCGATATTAACACGGGGGCCTCGCTGGCGGCGCTCACGGTGCCGGCCGAAGCCAACCGCCTCAGCGGCCGCAACAAGCGCGGCCTCGACGTGTTTTCGCAGCCCGTGTTCAGCCCCGACGGCCGGCACCTGGCCTACGCCGAAAACGACCAGGGCCGCTACCGCGTGGTGGTGGCCAACCGCGACGGCAGCCACCGCCGCACGCTGCTGCACTGCGGCTACCGCACCCCCGACCAGCAAATTGAAACCCGCCTGCCCGTGCTGGCCTGGCGCGGCAACGCGCAGCTGGCCGTGGCCGAAATGCTGCGTGGCCGCATGGTGCTGCGCCTGCACGAAGCCCTGACCCTCGACCTGGCCGGCCGCCTGCGCCGCACGCTGCGCCTGCGCCCGCCCGCCACCATCTTCGCGCCCTACGACCAGGTGCTGGACATGAATTACTCGGCCGATGGCAAGGCGCTGGTATTCACGGCCGTGCAGAACGGGCAGAACGATATCTACCTGCTGCGGGCCGGCAGCCGCCAGCCCGAAAAGCTGACCAACGACCTGTTTGACGACCAGCAGGCGGTGTTTTTGCCCAGCGGCCAGGAAATTGCCTTCAGCTCGAACCGCTACCTGGACTCGACGGGCCGGGCGCGCCCCGCTACGTTTCCGAATGTGGTGAACAACTACGACCTATTCGTGTGCCACCTCGATGGCCGGGCCATTCCCATTGAGTCGCTGGTGAGCACCATCTCGAACGAAACCCGGCCCCGGCCGATTTCCGACGACGAGCTACTGTACCTGGGTGAGGAAAACGGTATTCGGGGCCTCTACCGCTACTCGCGCAAAACGGGCCAGCACCAGCCGGTGAGCAGCTTTGCCACCAACATCCAGGACTTTGACCTGAATGCCGCCACTAGTACGCTGGCCTTCATTCCGCAGGTGCAGGCCCGCGACCTGCTTTACCTCTACCCACAGTTTCCGCTGCCCACCGACCTGGTGCTGGGCAAAACGTCGCGCCAGCGCATCCTGGAAAACCGCTCGCAGCCGGCCCCCGTGCGCCCGGCCGCCACTACCACGCCTACTACCCCCACCACGCCAACCGCAGCTACGGCCCCCGCCACCCCCGACCCAGCGGCCACCGAAGCGGCCGCCAAGCGCCGCAGCACGGCCCCACTCAACCCCAACAACTACCAGTTTGAGGAAGACGAGGATGTGACCCCGGCCCGTGCCCGGCGCAACGCCAAGGCCACCACCGCCGCGGCCAATAATGCCCGCGCGGCTTCCAGCACCATTGCCGGTCCTTACCGCTACGACACGCGCTTCATGGCCGATAACCTGGTGACGGGTATCGCCATCGACCCGCTGCTGGGCTTTGGCTTCTCGCTGCAGGCCAACTTGTCGGATGCCTTTGAGAATCACCGCTTTCAGGCCAGCCTGTTTGGCCAGCTCGACCTGCGCACCAGCAACATCAACGTGTCGTATACCAACGTAACGCGGCGCTTCGACTGGACAGTTGCCTACCAAAAGCAGGCTTACTTCTTCGATGCGGGCGGCGCGGGCGAGCAGTTCCGCTACGGCCGCCACTCGGTAGCGCCCACCATTGCTTACCCGCTCACCCACAGCCTGAACTTGCGCGGTGGCCCGCGCTACGACAATATCTCGCGCTCGCTCACCGGTGTGTCGTCTACTGCGGAGGACATTACGCGCAACTACGCGGGCTTCAACGCCGAGCTGGTGTTTGACAACTCGCGGGCCACCGGCGTGAATATGCTGCTCGGTACCCGCCTGAAAGTGGGCGTGCTGCAAATGAACGACGTGGCCAATAAATCCAACGCCTTCGGTAAGTTTTACATCGACCTGCGCCACTACCAAAAGCTGCACCGCCAGCTGGTGTGGGCCAACCGCGTGAGCTACGGCCAGTTCTTTGGCGCAGCCGAGGCGGGCGGCAGTCCGCAACAGGTGTTCCGCCTCGGCGGCATGGACAACTGGGTGGGCCAGAGCTACGCCGACCAGCAGCTGCTGGCCCCCAACGGCCAAAACCCCGACCCCACCAGCGTTTTCTACCAGCAGTTCGTCACCAACCTGCGGGGCTTCAACCTAAGCCGCCAAAAAGGTACCCGCTACGTGCTGTTAAACAGCGAGTTGCGCCTACCCATTGTGCAGTACTTCTCCAATAAGCCCATCTACTCGGGCTTCTTTCGCAACCTGCAGCTTATCGGCTTCTTCGACGCCGGCACGGCCTATGAGGGGGCCAACCCATTTGGCGAAAACAACTCCAATACCACCATCAAATTTGGCGGCAACGGCAACATCTTCAACGGCACGGTCACCAACTTCACCAACCCCTTCCTGCTGGGCTACGGCGTGGGCATCCGCTCTACAGTGCTGGGTTTCTACACCAAGTTTGACCTGGCCTGGGCCCAGGAAAACTACGTGACCTCCAAGCCCAAGCCCTACTTCACGCTCGGCCACGACTTTTAGAGATAATTTAGAATGCAGAATGGGGAATAAAGAATTACCGCTCGGATAATTCTTCATTCCCCATTCTGCATTCTAAATTACCTTTGCCCCGTGTCGCTGCCCGCTGAAATCTGGCTTTTATTGCTGAAAGACCTGCGCCTGGAGTGGCGGCAGCGCAGCGCGCTGGGCGGCCTGCTGCTCTACGTGGGCGGCACGGTGTACGTGAGCTACCTCAGCTTCAGCTTTCGCGGGGGGGCGCCCCCCGCCCCGGCCTGGAACGCGCTGTTCTGGATAATTCTGCTGTTTGCGGCGCTGGGCGCGGCCGGGCGCGGCCTGGCCCAGGAGTCGGCGGGCCTGCGGCTGTACTACTACACCGTGGCCCGGCCTGAGGCGGTGGTGCTGGCCAAGATTTTATATAACGCCTTGCTGCTCATTGCGTTAGCTGTGCCGGGGCTGCTGCTGTATACGTTGCTGCTCGGCAACCCGGTGCAGGATTGGCCGCTGTACCTGCTCAGCATAGCGCTGGGGGCGGTGAGCCTGGCCTCGTCGCTGACGCTGGTGGCGGGCATTGCGGCGCGGGCGGGGCAGGCGGGGGGCGGCACGCTGCTGGCCGTGCTGGGCCTGCCGGTGCTGGTGCCGGTGCTGCTGCTGCTGGTGAAGGTGAGCAAAAACGCTCTTGATGGCCTGCCCTGGGCCGCCAGCCAAAGCGCCGTTATCACGCTGGTGGCGCTGAACTTTATCGTGGGCGCGGTGTCTTACCTGTTGTTTCCGTTCCTGTGGCGGAGCTAATTTTTCAATTATCAGTGAGCAATCATCAATTATCAGCTCTTCTATGCTGATTACCTGAGTTGCTGATTGCTAACTTGTTAAATGATAATTGATGACTGTTAAATGATAATTGATTTGCCCCCGCAGGCGTTTGCCCGCCACGACGAAGCGCCCGACAGCGAGTTTTATAGCTTCGAGCGCCTGGTTACGCACATTGACCCGGCCGCCGTGGCGGCCGTTACGCAGCTCTACCGGCAGCATTTTCCGGCCGGGGGCCGCGTCCTCGACCTCATGAGCAGCTGGGTGAGCCACCTGCCCGCCGAAGTAGCCTACGCCCGCGTGGCCGCCCTGGGCATGAACGCCAAAGAGCTGGCCCACAACCCCCGCCTCACCGAGCCCGGCGTGGTCCAAAACCTGAACGAAACCCCCCAGCTACCCTACGGCGACGCCGAGTTTGACGCGGCCGGCATCTGCGTATCGGTGCAGTACCTCACGCAGCCGGTGGCCGTGTTCACGGAGTTGGCGCGGGTGCTGCGGCCGGGCGCGCCGCTGGTTGTCACGTTCTCCAACCGCTGCTTTCCCGACAAAGCCGTGTACGCCTGGCAGGCCCTCGACGACGCGGGCCACGCCGGCCTGGTGCGGCACTACTTTGAAGCCGCCGACTTCGGCCCCACTCAAGTATACGCCCACCGCCCGCCCTATGGCGACCCGCTTTTTGGCGTGGTAGCCCGAGTGCCTGAAGTAACTGCTTAAGCTTGTCAATATGATTTACGCACAATATGGGATAACCCTTTCAATCGGGCTATTAGCTTTTTCCGCTTTCATTTGGTGGATTCTCAAGCAGATTACAAACCGGAAATGGGGTTGGAAATACCTGACTATCGGGCTGCTGCTCTACACGGCGGTAATGGGCCTGCTGGGCCACGTGCCGCGCCTGGCTATTCTCAACGAAACCGAGCGTAACCTGTACTTCCACGTGCCCATGTGGTTCGGGATGACTATTATTCTGCTGGCCTCAGTCGTCAATTCCATCTGCTACCTGCGCAACCCCAGCCCGCGCCTCGACATCCTGGCCCACGAGTCGGCCAAGACGGGCATCCTGCTGGGCTGCCTGGGCCTGCTGACGGGCAGCCTGTGGGCGCGCTACACCTGGGGCACCTGGTGGACGACCGACGTGAAGCTCAACGGCGCGGCCGTAACCATGCTTATCTACCTGGCTTACTTGGTGTTGCGCGGGGCGGTGCAGGATGAGCAGCAGCGCGCGCGCCTGTCGGCCATCTACAATATCTTTGCGTTTGCGGCGCTCATTCCGCTGCTGTTCATCATGCCCCGGCTGGCGTCGGCGTCGCTGCACCCCGGCATGGGCGGCAACCCCGGCTTCTCAAAGTACGACCTCGACAGTGCCATGCGCCTGGTGTTTTACCCGGCCGTAATCGGCTGGACGCTGCTCGGCGTCTGGATTACGGAAGTGGCTTGCCGCCTGGCCTTTGTGAAAGAAAATATTTATGAAAAACAAGACAAACAACTGGCGTAGCCGGGCCGTGGCCCTGCTGCTGCCGCTCTTGCTGCTGGCCGGCACCGCCCTGGCCCAAACCAACGCCGCCGACCAGCCCGAAATGGCCGATGCCCTGCGCGCCAGCGGCAAAATCTACGTAGTAGTGCTCGTTATCGTCATCATCCTCAGTGGGTTGCTGGCTTACCTGGTGCGCCTCGACCGCAAAGTGAGCCGCCTCGAGCGGGAAATAGAAGGCCGCTAAGCGGGCACGTCTTTGCGCGTAAATTTGTTAGCTCTGTACCTATGAAAAAGTCGCACATCTTCATGCTGGTGGTCATCGCGGCCGCGGTGGGCATCATTATCAGCACCATGTCGGATGCCAGCACGTATTCGACCTTCACCATTGCCCGGCAGCAGGCGGCGGCCGGCAACCCGGCCAAAGTGCACGTGGTGGGCACCCTGCCCCGCGGCGCCGACCAGCGCCCCGTGGGCCTGGAATACGACCCGATGTTGAACCCCAACTACTTCGCCTTCACCATGGTAGATACCCTGCACGTGGCCCAGCGCGTGGTGTACCGCAACCCCAAGCCCCAGGACATGGACAAGTCGGAGCAGGTGGTCATTGTGGGGGCCATGAAGGACGGCGTGTTCGAGGCCGACCAGATTTTGACCAAGTGCCCCAGCAAATACGTGGAGAAGGACCTGGGCAAAACTGGCCCGCCCGCCACAGCCATGAACAAGATGCGTAACTAGCCCGCCACCCTGGCTAAAATCAAGCAGCCCGCTTTGCTGAACTCAGCAGAGCGGGCTGCTTGATTTTAGCGAAGATGCTTCTAAATAGGAAAGCATGGTTGAATTATTTTGCTAACTAGTATGCCTATTTCATTACGGCAGTAGCCGCGCAGCGTAAGTGCCCTGCTGCTAAGGGGATTGGGGCAGCGCGCCCGCGCTGCTTGCCGGCCCAATGCAAACCCGGTAGTTAACTTAGGTCGTACATACAGCAGGTTAGGCAGCTGGCAAAGGGCCTAGTGGGCACATTATGAGGCATTGGTGAAACGCGTTTCCCACCTATCTTTCAGGCCGTTTCCGTTAAGTTACCTTGTTTCTCACCTTATGAGCTCTGCTGCTCCTTTGTCTCAGCTGACGTGCGTGGTGGTGGATGACAACGAGATGAACCGGCTCACGCTGGAGCACTACGTTGGCATCACCGAAGGCCTGACCCTGGCCGGCGCATTTGCCGATGGCGTGGCATGCCTCAACTACTTCCGGGCGGGCGGCACCGCCGATATTCTGCTGCTCGACATTAGTATGCCCGAGCTAACGGGCCTCGACCTGGTGCGCATTCTGCCCGAGCCCCTGCCCGAAGTAGTGCTCGTGACCTCGCACCGCGACTACGCCGTGGACGCCTTTGAGCTGCGCGTGACCGATTACCTGGTGAAGCCCCTGGACTACGCCCGCTTTAGCCGCACCGTGGACCGCATTCGCAGTCAGCGCGTTGCGCTGGCCGCGCCCACCCCCCCGGATGGTGCCGAAACGATGTTTGGGGCCGAAGGCCACACGCTATTCCTGAAAATCAACAACCGCCTCACCCGCGTCAACTTCGACGAAGTGCTCTACATTGAAGCCATGTCGATGTACTCGGTGCTGGTGATGCCCAAGCACAAGCACATTGTGTACGCTACGCTCAAGACCTTTGAGGAGCGGCTACCCTTCGCGCATTTTGTGCGCGTGCACCGCTCCTACATGGTCAACACCAACCTCATCGAGGCCGTGGAAGACAACCAACTGCAGCTGCCCGGCGGCCACGAGGTGCCGGTAGCCAAGGCCTACCAGGAGGCGTTTTTCAAGCGCCTGCGCGGTATTTGAGGAGGCAGGAAATTAACCGAACGTCATGCAGACCGCAGGGAAGCATCTCGCCCGCATCGTTGGATTACTGACCCAATGACGCGAGCGAGATGCTTCCCTGCGGTCTGCATGACGTACTAGTAATTATTCTAGAAATCAACAAATTACACCTCACCCGGTAGCTCGCGCAGGGCTACCTCCACGGCGGCCAGCAGCTGCGTCACGGCCACCTGCCGCAGGGGCTCGTCGGGGGTGGGCATGAGGGTGGGGGCCTGCTCCAGGGTGTGCATGGCCGGAATAGCGGCTTCAATGCTGAGGGTGAGCAGGTTGGGCTTGATGTGGTGGGCCAGGTCAGCCAGCGCAAGCCAGTCGCGGGCGGCGGCGGCGGCGCGTATCTTTTCCAGCATGGGCGGCATGTGGGTCAAAAACGAGCTGACCATACCCGTCACGAAGGCAGCGTGGCCTTTGGCCTCCTGGCGCAGGCGGGTGAGGTCGTAGGCGGGCGGGGGGGCCAGGGCCGGGCTTAGCGCGGGCTGGCGCAGCAGCGCCAGCAGCTTGGCGTACAGGTCTTCTTCGGCAAAGGGCTTGGCCAGGTAGTCGTCCATGCCGGCGGCCAGGTACTTCTCGTTGTCGCTTTTGAACACGTTGGCCGTGAGGGCCAGCACGGGCACGGCCGCCCGCGCCGCATCGGCAAACTGGCGCAGGTGCTGCGTTACTTCCAGGCCGCTCAGGTGGGGCATCTGGATGTCCATGAGCACCGCGTCGTAGAGGTTGTCTTTCAGCTTTTGCAGCGCGATGAGGCCGTCCTCGGCTTCGTCTACCACCACGCCCCACTGCAGCAGGTGCAGGCGGGCCACGGTGCGGTTGATGGGGTTATCCTCGGCCAGCAGCACCCGAATGCCGCGCAGGCGCCCGGTGTCGAAGGCATCGGCTACCACGGGGGCGGGCTCTTCGGTTTTGCGCAGCGGCAGGGTAAAGGAAAAGGTGCTGCCCTTGCCGATGGTGCTGGTCACGCCCAACTCGCCGCCCAGCTGCGTTACCAGCGCCCGGCTGATGGTAAGGCCCAGGCCGGTGCCGCCGTAGCGCCGCGTAGTGTCGGCATACGCCTGAGTGAAGCTCTCAAAAATGCGCTCCAGCGCGTCGGCCCCAATACCAATGCCCGTGTCCTGCACCGCGAAGCGCACGAGCAGCTCCTCGTCGGTTTCGCCCACCAAAAAGCTGCGCAGCCACACGCTGCCGGTGGTGGTAAACTTGATAGCATTAGATAACAGATTGAGCAGCACCTGGTTAAGGCGAAAGGGGTCGCTCAGCACCCAGGGCGTTTCGTCGGCGGCGAAAGGCTTGAAGCCAAACGCCAGCCCCTTTTCCTGCGCCTGCAGGGCCAGCGTGGCCACGGCCTGCTGCATGGAGTCGTGCAGGTGAAAGGGCACGGCCTCCATCTCCAGCTTGCCCGAGTGAATTTTAGACACGTCGAGCACGTCGTTGAGCACGCCCAGCAAGTGCGTGCCCGAGCTGCGAATGGTGCGCACAAACTCCTGCTGCTGCGGGTTGAGGCGGGTTTTGGCCAGCAGGGCGGCCATGCCCAGCACCCCGTTCATGGGCGTGCGAATTTCGTGGCTCATGTTGGCCAAAAAGTTTTCGCGGGCCTGGGCAGCTTCTTCGGCGGCCAGCTGGGCGGCCTTCAGGTCGGTGATGTCGGTGCTCACGCCCAGCACCTGCACGGTGCCATCGGGCCGGGCCAGGGGCCGCTTGATGGTGTAGTACCAGCGCTCCTCGCCACTGGGCAGGGTCGAGCGCTCCTCGGCCGTTACTTCTTGCCCGGTAGCCAGCACCTGGGCATCCACTAGGGCGTACTCAGCCGCCTCCCGCGCCTTGGCCTGCTGCACCGGCAACGACAGCGGAGCCAGCGTTTCCTGCTCTTCGAGCCGCAGCATGGCCCGGTTGCCAAACACTACCGCGCCGGTGGCATCGCGCACGTACACCAGGTTGGGGTTGGTGTCCAGTACCTGCCGCATAAACTCCTGCTGCTCGCGGCGGGCGGCCTCGCTGGCCTGGCTGCGCGCTTCGGCCTGCACGCGGGCCGTCACGTCGAGGCCGCAGCCCAGCATGTAGGGCAGGCCCGGCCCGGCCCCCGACAGCAGCTTGAACTGCCGCTGGTGGTACACGGCGGCGCCCGCGGGCAGCGGGGTGCGGTCGTCCCAGAATATGGGTAGTGGGCACACCTGGGCCTGCTCAAACATGCGGTCGCGGTGCGCCGCCAGCTCCAGCGGGAAGCCGTAGCGCGTGCAGTACTCGGTGAGGGTGCGGCCCAGCAGCCACTCGCGGTGCTCGGGGTCGGGCACGGCCTGGGGGTTCACGTACACGTAGCGGCGCTGCTCATCGAGCACGGCAATCTCTACCGGCACCTCGTCGAGAATGGTCTCGTAAAATTTGCGCTGGGCATCGCGTTGGCTCTCGGCCTGGCGGTGGGCCGTCACGTCGCGGTAGCTGAGCAGCCAGCCGGTGGTGTCGCCCAGGGTCACCGGCCGCAGGTCGCGCTCCAGGGTGCGGCCATCGCGCAGGGTCAGCAGCGTATTGGCCGCCACGCCCGCGGGCCCGTTGGCTACTTCGGCCGCGTAAGCTACCGGGTCGGCCACCTGCGCCTGCATCAGCCCTGTGAGCTGGCGCATGGGCACGCCCAGCCACTGGCTGGCGGGCAGCGGCAACCCCAGCAGGCGGCTAAACTGGTCGTTGGCAAGCACCACGCGCAGCTCGGCATCGAGCAAGAGCAGGCCCTCGCGCAGGTAGCCCGTGAGCGCGGCCAGGTGCTCGCGGGCCAGGGCAGCCTCTGCGCGGGCCTGGTGCACTTCGAGCGCCAGCCGGGCTAGGTGGCCGGGGCTGGCAAGGGGGGGCGCATCAATACCGGGCAAGGAACCAGGAGCGGACATGGAATGTAGCAGTTAAAGGGCCGTCAAGGTAAACAAAAAAGCCGGCCAGCGGGTCGTACCCCCGCCACCCGGCCCGTGCGCCAAGCGGTACCTTTGCCAAAAAAACAGTTAGCCCGTGAATTTACTAGTTGGAAATCTTGGTCAGGCCGGCGTCATCCTGGCATTTGTAGCGGCGGCCGTGGCCGCTTACGGCTACTTTCAGGCGGCGCGCGGCCGGGCGCTGGGCGAGGCCGATGCCAGCTGGCTGCGGCTGGCGCGGGGCGCGTTCTTCGTGCACGGCGCGGCCGTGCTCACGGTGGTGGGCTGCCTGTTCAACATCATCTACCTGCACCGCTACGAGTACTACTACGCCTGGTCGCACTCCAGCAACCACCTGCCGGTGCAGTACATGATTTCCTGCTTCTGGGAAGCCCAGGAGGGTAGTTTTTTGCTCTGGATATTCTGGCACGTGGTGCTGGGGCTGGGCATTATGAAGTTCAACCGGCAATGGGAAGCTCCCGTGCTGGCCGTGTTTGCCACGGTGCAAACCTTTTTGGTTAGCATGATTCTGGGCGTGGTAGTGGGCGGGGTAAAAATCGGCTCGTCGCCGTTTATCCTGCTGCGCGACTTTATGGTGGACCTGCCCGTCTGGAAAACCAACCCCAATTTCGTGCCCAAGGATGGCTCGGGCCTCAACCCGCTGCTGCAGAACTACTGGATGGTGATTCACCCGCCCACGCTGTTTCTGGGCTTTGCGCTCACGCTGGTGCCGTTTGCCTTCGCCATCGCGGGCCTCTGGAAAAAGGAGCTGACCACCTGGGTGAAGCCCGCCCTGCCCTGGACAGCCCTTGGCGGCGCGGTGCTGGGCGTGGGTATTATGATGGGGGCCTACTGGGCCTACGAAACCCTGAACTTCGGCGGCTTCTGGAACTGGGACCCCGTGGAGAATGCCGTGTACATTCCGTGGCTGGTGCTCATCGCGGCCCTGCACGGCATGGTGCTGTGGCAGCGCCGCCGCACGGGCCTGCGCACCGCCTACGCCCTGGTGGTAGCCACGTTCGTGCTCATCCTCTACGCTACCTTCCTCACCCGCAGCGGCGTGCTGGGCAACGCCTCGGTGCACTCGTTTACCGACCTGGGCCTGTCGGGTCAGCTCATTATCTACCTGGCTTTCTTTGCGATAGGGGCCATTGCGTTGCTGGCTTACCGTTGGAAAAGCATTCCCATTTCGGAGAAAGAGCTAACTGCTTATAGCCCCGAGCTGTGGGTGTTTATTGGCGCTACGGTGCTGTGCCTGGCGGCCTTCCAGGTAGTAGCCACTACTAGCATTCCGGTCTACAACGCTTTCCTGGGCTTCATCGGCATTAAGTCTAACCTGGCGCTGCCCGCCGACCAGATTCAGCACTACACCCGCATTCAGCTGTGGGCGGGCGTGCTGATTGGCCTCGTCTCGGGCGTGGCGCAGGTGCTGTGGTGGCGGCCCGCTAAGGAGCCGATTATCAACTCCTTGGCCACGCCCACCATGCTGGCGCTGCTGACCACGGCGCTCATCGTGCTGCTCACGCGCTACTTCGGCCACACTATGTCGGCGCCCTACGTGATGCTGCTTTTGGCTGGCCTCTTTAGCCTCATGACCAATGGCAGCACGCTGTTTGGGTTGTGGCGGCGCGGGGTGCAGCTGTCGGGTGGGGCGGTGGCCCACCTGGGCATTGCGCTCATGCTGCTGGGCATTCTCACCTCGGCGGGCTACTCCAACGTTATCTCGCGCAACGTGAGCGGCAAGCTCATCTCGCGGGAGATGAACGACTCCGATAATGAGAACAACGTGTTGCTGTGGCGCAACGAAACCGGGGCCATGAACGGCTACGACGTGACCTACGCCGGCCAGTACCTCGATGTGCCCGGCGTGCCCGGCTACGTAAATACGACCCTGCTCTACCGCACCGACGACGAGTACAAGGCCGTGGCGCGCGGCGAGGTGAAGACCGGTGACAAAACCTACTACCACACCGGCGACACGCTCACCATCCGGCCCGAAAACACCTACTACCGGGTCGATTACAACGATAAAAAAACCGGGCAGAAATTCACGCTCTACCCCCGCGCTCAGGTCAACGAGGAGATGGGCGGCCTGCTGGCCTCACCCGCCTTGCAGCGCTTCTGGGACCACGACATCTACTCGCACATTTCCTCGGTGCCCGACCCGCGCAAGGAGGTGCCGTGGAGCCCCGCCATCCCGCACGAGCTGAGCGTGGGCGATACGCTGTTTTTGAACGACTACTTCGCCGTGTTCCGGGCCATTGAGCAGGCGCACGAGGTGCCCGGCATCAAGCTGCTGCCCGGCGACATCGCCTTGCAGGCCGACATGATTATCACCGGCGAAAAGGGCAAGCAGTACCACGCGCACCCCGTGTTTCTGCTGCGCGACCGCCAGGTGGGCCACGTGCCCGAGATTATCGAAGACCTGGGCCTCAAGCTCACGCTCGACCAGATTGACCCCGTGAAAGGCAAGTTTACCTTCGCTATCAGCACCACCGGTAAGGACTACATCATCCTCAAAGCCACCGAAAAGCCCTTCATCAACCTGCTGTGGGGCGGCACCCTGCTCATGGGCTTCGGCCTGGTGCTGAGCATGCGCCAGCGCAAAGCCGCCCGCGTGGCCGCCGCGGCTAAGCCCGCCGGCCGCACCGGCACCGCCCGCCAGCAAGTGGCTGTTAATTAGTAGCTTAGAGCTCAGGGAAGGGGCTGCTCCGCGAGGGGTGGCCGTTTTTTGTGGTCACGCTTCGCGGTGGCACACAGGCAAACGCGGTAGGGTGCGGAGCTTGCCCCCGCCCGGTGTTGAACGGCTCGTTCGGTTATTGTTCAACGCCGGGCGGGGACAAGCCCCGCACCCTACCGCGCTAATGTGTAGGTAACCAAAAAAGGCCACCCCAGCGGGGTGGCCTTTCTAGTAAATGAGTCCCGAAGGCTACTCAGCTTATTTCACAATGGCAATCTGACGCGTCATCGTTTCGTCACCGTTGCGCACTTGCAGATGGTAGAGGCCGGCGGCTAAGTTGCTCAGGTCCAGCTTGTTGGTGTAGTTGTCGCGGGCGCTGCCCGTGTACACCTGCTGGCCCAGGGTGTTGGTCACCAGCACGCCGAGGTTGCCCTTGGCATTGGCCCCGTGGATTTCGAGGTCAAACGCGCCCGTGGTCGAAGGGTTGGGGAACACCGTTACGGCGCGCAGCAGGGCCTCCGAAGTAGTAGCCGTGATGAGGGTAGCTGTGATGCTGAGGTCATCGACGTAGAGGTTGCCCTGCGTAGCGTCGCTATATACGTGGAAGCCCACGTAGCGCGTGCCTGCGCCGGGGGTGAAGGTGGCCACCACCGGCGTCGAAGTGCCGTTCACCAAAGCATAGTTCGTGTTGGTAATGTTGGCGTTGGTGAAGAGCGTGGTGGTTTGGCCGGCTACGGTAGCGGCGGTGCCCACTTTCACTTCCAGCTTCTCCACGTAGTTCGAGGTGGTATTAGCAATGCCCTCGCCGCGGTAGCGGAAGGCCACCTGGTAGCGGGTGTTGGCCGCCGTGGTCAGGGGTGGGGTAAAGAACCAGTCGTTGGCCGCTACGCTGCCAGTGAGGGCGCTGGTGTAGCGCATAGCATTGGGGGCCGAGTTGGGAGTCGTTTTGCTGATGGCCCAGGTAGCGCCGTCGGCGTTGGCATCGAGGGTAGTGATGCCGCAGGGCAGGGGCTGGCCAGGGATGATATTGTCAAAGTTCTCGGTGTAGGGGAATGCCGCCACCACCGTGTTGGGCGCGCAGCCCGTCTGAAACTGGTAGGGGCCACTCAGGCTGCTTTGGCTGGTAGCCGAGCAGTTGGTGCGCACAAATACCTGGTACACCGTGTTTGGCGTGAGGCCCGAAATGGTGATGGGCAGCGTGGCGCTGCTGAGCGTAGTGCCCGCCGAGGTGGGGTCGAAGCCCGCCGGGCCATAAATGATGGTGTAGCCCGTGGGCGCAGCCGTGCCCCCGGTGAAAGTCACCTGGGCCGAAGTGCCCGTGAGGGCCGTGAACGTGGCGGCCGTGGGCGGCAAGCAGGCCGGGGTGGTGCCCAGATTTACTTCCATCATGTAGCTGCCGTAGGTGTAGGGGCCCAAGTCAAACGGGGCATCCCCTTTTACTCCTTCGATGTAAAAGGTATTGCGACGGGTCGGGCTTTCGTTCTGGGTGCCAATTGGGTAATACATGCCCGTCTTATAGGCAGCTTGTCCCAGGCCGGCCAGGAAGTCGCCAGCAGGCACATTCAGCGCCGTGGTGGTACCAACTGCCGTAATTGGGAACGTTTTGAAAGTGTTAGCATCAGCGGCGGTTACCACATAATTAGGCGAGCGCCCAATGATAGCGCCAGTGGTGGGATTAGTGACTACCCCAAATACAGTGCGGCCCACTGCGGAAGCGCCGGTAAAGCTGGCAATAAATACGGAAACCGAGTTAACGGTTGTGGCCACGTTGGTCGAGAAGCGGCTCACGAATAGAGCACCAGTCGTATCGTTACCCAGGCCGCTGTCATTGGCTCTGTTTAGCTGGGCATAGCCCGAAGTGTTAGTTGTTACCAACTGGCTGACAGCCTGCGAGTTATTCGTATTATTGCCATCGTTGGCCACCGATACGGTGAGGGTATTAGTACCCAGCACAACCGGCGAAAAGCCCGGAAACGCTACCACGGCCGTATCGCCAATGGCGATGGTGGGTATTGTCGTCGTCGTGGTAAAGGGGTTAGCCCCGGTGACCTTGAGCGTCGCAACCAGATTGGTAAGCGCCGCCGAACCGTAGTTGGCAATGGCCGTGCGCACTACGTGGGGTGTGCCCGTCGGAATGGCAAGCTTGGGCAGCGTGTACAAGGCCAGCACAGCCGCCTCCACGGCGGGCGGCGGGTTAAAGCGGTAGGTGCGCCCGGCATCGGGAAGAGCCACTGAGCGGAAGTTGTGCGCATTAATGGTAGTTGCAACCAGCTGAGGGCCATTCAGAAACGTCGTGGTGCTCCAGGCCGCCGTCGAGCCCTTGGTGGCAACCACCGTCTGGGCCGCCGAGTTACTAGAGCCCTTGAGGCCCACTACAGCGTACTTAAGGCCATTGACGGTGCCCGCCGTCGCCGAACTGTACACAAACTCAATCAGGTTGCTGCCCTCGTAGAGCTTCACCTGAAAGGAGAAGTTGTCGTACTGAGTAGGGATAGTGGCCGCCGTAGCCGCCGAAGTAGCCGTTGCCTTGTCGGCCACGTTTTTCCACTGAATGGTGCAAACGCGGCTGCCCGCCGTGCCGGTGGTGGCTACCCGGTACTCGGCCCCCGCAGTACCCGCGATGAGGTCAAAGTTGAAGGGCAGCAGCAGGTTTACGTCGGCCGCATTGGTACTGTTAATGGGGCTTAGCTCGGGCGTTTGGGCATAAATAGGGTTAGCCGTGGCCGTAGAGGGCGCATTGGCACCCAGGCGCATAATACCGTTCGTATTCAGCACGAACTGAGTGAAAACAGTCCGGTTATAAGTGAAGTTAAACCCAATATTTTGAGCAGCCGAATTGGCATCGTCGGTGTTGGCCGTGGCAATGGCAGCTCCCGTCGTACCTAAGTCGGTATACGTGGTAGTCGTGTTGACCACCTGCGCCGGCTGATAAGTAAACTGCGCCTGCGCTGCTACTGTAGCCCCACCTAGTAGCAGGGCCGTCAGGCCTAGCTGCCGCAAGCGGTGGCTCCAGAAATTTACCCGAGTGTAAGGGTTTGTCATGTGAGGAAATTGAAAGTGAAAAAGAGGAAAGCAGATTTTTTGGCTAAAAGCAACTTGTTGGCAGGTAGTAACTCTAAAGAAAAGTTAAAGCCTGGCATTTGCGCCCACAAGATGCTACTTTTTTGGTAAACTACCGCCGCGTAATTAACAAAATACCTTCTTTCAGCTAACGCGTTGCCAGGGTAGTTTGGCCCCGGCCGCCTGGGGCCCGACCTTTGGCCCTTATGCTACTTCCTGTTTCTGCGGTGTTGCGCGTTGGGTTGTTTGGGGCGGGGCGGGTGGCCGCGGCGCTGGGGCCCGCGTTGGCGGGGGCCGGGCACCACGTGGCCTTTGTGGCCGGCCGCACGCCGGGCCCCGCCCAGGCGCTGGCCGCGCAGCTGTCCGGCTGCCAGGTGTGGGCCCCGCCCGCGGCCCTGCCGGCCGCCGATGTATACCTGCTGGCCGTGCCCGATGCCGCCGTGCCCGAGCTGCTTGGCGCAGTGCCCTGGCCGGCTGGTGCAGTAGTGGCCCACCTGGCCGGGGCCGTGCCGCTGGCCGTGTTTGGGGCCGCGCCGCAGGTGCAAGGCGGGGTGGTGTACCCGCTCCAGACCTTTAGCCCCGGCCGCAGTATCGACTGGCCTACCGTGCCGCTGTTTGTGGAGGCTGCCAGCCCCGCGGCCGAAGCCCGGCTGCTGGCGCTGGCCCGCAGCCTGAGCCAGCAGGTGGCCGTGCTGCCCTCGGCCCAGCGGCTGCGGCTGCACCTGGGGGCGGTGTGGGCCAGCAACTTCACCAACCACCTGCTGGGCGTGGCGCAGGCCCTGCTGGCCGAGGCCGGCCTGCCTTTTGAGCTGCTGCACCCGCTGGTGCGCGAAACCGTGGCCAAGGCCCTGGCCGCCCAGCCTTCGCCCTTTGGCGTGCAAACCGGGCCCGCCGTGCGCCACGATGCGCCCACGCTGGCCGCCCACGAGGCGGCCCTGGCGGCCCACCCGGCCTGGCAGGCGCTCTACGCCCAGCTGTCGCAGAGTATTCGGGCGGCGGCGGCGCGCGCGTAAGCTGCGGCGGGAGCGTAACTTTGCGCCTTGCATCAGGCCCAGTGGGCAACCTCATTTTGACTCCCTCGACCATCATTTTTACCTTTCAGGACGGCCAGCCCGCCCAAACGCACGTGGCGGCCAGCGGTGAGTCGGTGCTCGACGTGGCCCTCAACAATGGCATCCAGCTCCAGCACAACTGCGGGGGCGTGTGCGGCTGCAGCACCTGCCACATCTACATTGAGCAGGGCGGCGACGACCTGCCCGAGATTTCTGATAAGGAAGAAGACTTCATCGACCGCGCCATCAACCCGCGCATCAACTCGCGCCTGGCTTGCCAGTGCGTGCTGCCCAACCAAAGCCTGGAGGTGGTAGTACTGCTGCCACCCCAGAACTTCCTCGGCCACTAAGGCTAATTGAAAATTAAAGATTATGCATTAAAAATTAGTGCTGCTAAACAATAGCTGGCGCACTGTTTTATAACAATTCATAATTTTTAATTCATAATTTTTAATTCAAAGAAATGACCCATTACGAGCCGCCCATCCAGTGGGCCGACCATGAAGATGTTGCCATTGCCCTCTACGAAAAGTTTGGCGATGACTTCACGGAAGCCAAAATTTACCGCATTCGCTTTACCGAGCTGATTGAGTGGGTGTTAAGCTTGCCCAATTTTGAGGGCACCCGCGAGCAGGCCAACGAAGGCCACCTCGAGCAGATTCAAGCCAAGTGGGTGTACGAGTGGCGTGACCATCAATAAACTGGCTAACCCTAACAGGCGAGCTTACGTATGAAAACATCGGCACGGCTAGCCTCGCGGGCTGCCTGCGAGCCGGTAGTGAATCTCTATTTTTTTGGCTGCACATATGAAAACAGGAACGGTAAAATTCTTTAATGAAGCCAAGGGCTTCGGATTCATCACCGATGATACTACGAAGGAGGATTTCTTCGTACACATTACCGGTCTCAATGGTGGTCAGATTCAGCAAAACGACCGCGTAGAGTTTGAAACCCAGGACGGCCGCAAAGGCGTGAATGCCGTGAACGTGCGCCGCGTGTGAGCCCCGGCCCCCAGCTGCGCAAGTGGCCTGAACGCCCCTGCCGGTTGCCGGCAGGGGCGTTTTGCGTGCTGGCGGTAAGCCTAGCGTATCTTCGGCAGCTTTACGCCCTGCCCCATGCCTGTTGCTCCCCTGCCTGCGCCCGCCGCCGGCCCGCCCCCGCCCCGGAGCGGTGAGGAGCAGCTGTTGCCAGGCCCCGGCCAGGCCAGCCGCCTGGCCAAGGCGCTGCCGGGCCTGGTGCGCTGGCCCAACCTGGCCATTATGCTGCTGAGCCTGGGTTTGGTGCGCGCCATGCTGCTGCCGGGGCAGCCGCTGCGCACGGTGCTGCTGGCCCCGCGGTTTGGGCTGCTGGTGCTGGCGGCGCTGCTGGTAGCGGCGGCCGGCTACATCATCAACGACTACTACGATGTGAAGATTGACGCCATCAACCGGCCCGACCGGCTGGTGGTGGGGCGGCTGCTGCGGCGGCGCCACGCCATGCTGGCCCACGTGGTGCTGAGCGGGCTGGGTGTGGGGCTGGCGGGGCTGCTTTCGGGGCGGCTGGGGGCCGTTACGCTGGGGGCGGCGGCGCTGCTGTGGGGCTACTCGGCGCGGTTCAAGCGGCTGCCGCTGGTGGGCAACCTCAGCATTGCTACGCTCACGGCGGCGCTGGTGCTGCTGCCGGCCCTGCTGCCAATGGCTACTGATGCGGGGCTGCCTAAGGCCGTGTGGCTCTATGCGTTAGCGGCGTTTTTGCTGACGGTGGTGCGCGAAATAGTGAAGGACCTGGAGGACATGCGCGGCGATGCCCAGCACGGCTGCCACACCCTGCCGCTGGTGTGGGGCGTGGCGCGCAGCAAGTGGGTGGCCGGGTTTTTTCTGGCTTGCCTGCTGGCGCTGGTGCTGGGCGCGGCCGGGCAGCTGCTGGCCTGGGGGCGCTGGGCGCTGGCCGCTTGGCTGCTCGGGCTGGTGCTGCTGCCCCTGCTGGAGCTGGCGCGCCGGCTGGCGCGGGCCGACCGCCGACGGCATTTTCGGCAGCTTAGTGCGTGGTGCAAGGGCATTATGCTGGCGGGTATTCTGAGTATGCTGCTGGTGTAGGGAGGGGGCAATGCGCTAGGTAAGCGGCTGGTGAATGTGCGGAAGGAGTAGTTTTTATGTCAGGCTGTTGCGCTTCTACTCGGTAGCGTAAACGCGGCGGCCAGCCAGGTGGCCCCGCTACTTGGTTTATTGCGATGGCCGTCTCATCTTTGTGCTTGCCGCACAAACTGTAATAGTTAATTAGAATAAGGTAAGGGAGTTTTCATGCTTCCTGCCAGGGGGGAATCGCGCTTTGAGTGGTAAGTGCCCTATTTTTTACGTTCTATCAGTTCCCTCTATGCTCATTTTCACCTCGGCGCGGCGTGTCCAGCGGGTTTCGCTGGTGCGCGCCGTACTCACTGGCTTAGCGCTAGCAGCGCCCTTTGGCGCCCTGGCGCAGACACGGGCCGCGGTGGGCGGCCGGGTAGCCGGCCCCGCTGGCCCCCTCGAATTTGCTACCGTAACGCTGCACCGCGCCGCCGACTCGGTGGTGGTAAAAACAGAATTCAGCGACGCCAGCGGCGCGTTTCGGCTGGAGGCCGCGGCGGGCCCGCGCTACCTGGTGTCGGTGGCGCAGGTAGGCTTCGGACGTGCCTGGAGCCCCGCATTTACCCTGCCGCCGGCTGGCATTGCCCTGCCGCCCCTGCAGCTGGTGGCCAGCCAGGCCACGGCCCTCAGGGAAGTGACCGTAACGGGCCGCAAGCCGCCCTACGAGCGCCTGGCCGACCGCACCATCGCCAACGTGGCCGATAGCCCGCTCTCGGCCGGGGCCACCACGCTCGACGTGCTGGGCCGCTCGCCGGGCGTGACCCTCGACGCGGATAATAACCTGAGCTTGCGCGGCCGCCAGGGGCTGCTGGTGGTCATCGATGGCAAGCGGGTGCCGCTCACCGGGGCCGAGCTGGCCGACTACCTGCGCGCCCTGCCCGCCCAGCAGGTGCAAAGCCTGGAGTTAATTACCAATCCGCCAGCTAGTTATGATGCGCAGGGCGGCGCCGGGGTAATTGCCATTAATCTTAAGAAAGACCAGCGCCTGGGTTTTAACGGCACGGCCAACGCCAGCTACGGCCGCGGCGAGCTGGGCAAGTTTACGGGGGGCTTGGCGCTCAACTACCGCCGCCAGAAGCTCAACCTCTACGGCACCTACGCCTACACCGACCGCCGTAACTTTCTGCGGCTCGATTTTGACCGGCAGTTTGCGGCCACGCCCCAGGCCCCGGCCAGCCGCACCCTGCAATACGACGACCAAAGCTCGCAGCTGCGCTCGCACACCGGCAAGGTGGGCCTCGACCTCAACCTGAGTAAGCGCACGCTGCTGGGCGTGTCGGTGAGCACGCTGGTGTCTCGCACTACCTCGGCTACGCCCAGCAGCACGCAGCTTTTCGACGTGGCCGGCCAGCCCACCGGCCGCTACTCGGGCAATGCCGACCAGGACATCAACCGGCCCAGTGGCAGCGCCAACCTCAACCTGCGCCACGCCCTGGCCGACTCGGCCAACGCGGGCTTTGTGGCCTTCGATGCCGACTACGCCCGCTACCACACCACCCGCCTGCTGGCCCTCAATACGTATTTTGAAGCGCCGGCCCGGCCCACCAATCTGCTCAGCGGCGACCAGCGCAGCAACCTGGATATTGGGGCGTTGAAGGCCGACTTCAGCCAGCCGCTGCCCCGCCGGGCGCGGCTCGATGCCGGGGCTAAGGTGACGCGGGTGGCGTCGGACAGCGACGTGGATTTTGCCAACACCGTGAACGGCGTGACGAGCCCGGCCCCGGACATTTCCAGCCAGTTTCGGTACCGCGAAAACGTGAATGCGGCCTACGTGAGCTTGCGCCAGGCCCGGCCCAGCACCACCCTGCAAGCCGGCTTGCGCGCTGAGCAAAGCAACACCCTGGCCGAAACGCTGGGCGGTGCCGCGCGCGAGCGACACTACATTCAGCTGTTTCCCAGCGTGTTGGTGCAGCACACGCTCAGCAAGGAGCACGCGCTGGCCCTGGCGGCGGGCCGCCGCATCGACCGGCCCGACTACGTGCAGCTCAACCCCATCCGCTCGTACATCGACGTGACTTCGTACCGCGCCGGCAACCCCGACCTGGTGCCCGCCACCAGCTACAACGTGGAGCTGAGCCACACCTATAAGCAGAAGTTTACCACGGCCCTGGCCTATGCCCGCACCGACCAGCCTTTCGTAGTCGTGCTGCAGCCCGCCCCCGACGGCGGCCAGCTCGTGGTGAACCGCTACGTGAACCTCAGCACCCAGCACTTCTACACGCTCACGCTCACCGCGCCCCTGGAGCTTACCAAGTGGTGGACGCTTTACGCCAACGGCTTGTTCTACTACAACCGCTTTCAGGGCGGCCTGGCTGGCACCATGCTCGACCGCGGCGGCTTTGCTACCAACCTCACGCTCAACAACAGCTTTGTGCTGCCCCGCGGCTGGGTGGCCGAGGTCAATGGCTTCTATGAGTCGCACGAAGTGTTTCAGTTTCAGGTCATTCAGCCGCGCGGGCAGGTAACGGCGGGCGTGCAAAAAAGCCTCTGGAACAAGCAGGCCACCCTACGCCTCAATGTGGCCGACATCTTCTATACGGTGCCCACCCGCGTAACCTCGACCTACGACAACTTCACGGAGAGCTACTACCGGCGCGAAGACACGCGGGTGGTCACGGCGGCCTTCACCTACCGCTTTGGCAATGGCAAGGTGGCCGCCGCCCGCCGCCGCGCCGCCGGGGCCGACGAAGAGCTGCGCCGCGCCGCCGGGCAGTGAGGTCAACAGCAGCTCTGGCTGTCCACCTACTTGGTTGCTTGAGGGCAGCCGGTTTATAAAGCGCGGCGGGGCCAACCGCTAACGGCCTAAATCCGTTGATGTTCCCACACGCTTCCATTTTATTGTTTTATGCGCATTTTTCCGCTGCTATTGGCGGCTTCGCTTGGTAGTGCTCTCGTGAGCCACGGCCAGGGCCTGCCAGCCGCCCCCCCCCAAGCCGACCAGCCCAAGGCCGCTAAGCCCCTCAAGAAAATCACCATTCTGCCCGTGCCCGTGCTGTTTTACCAGCAGGAAACCGGGGCCGGCTACGGCCTCGGCGGCCTGCTGAGCGGTAGGTTTGGTACCGACACTACCACCCGCTCGTCCAACGCCCGCGCGCAGTTCTGGACCACCCAGAAAAGCCAGTCGCTGGTGCAGTTTGTGCACACGATATACTCGCCGGGCGAAAAATATTACCTCAACGGCGAGATTAGCTCTTACAAAAACCGGCTCTATTATTTCGGCACCGGCAACGACGCGCCGCAGGTGCAAAACAGCAACCGCTCGTTCGTCGATTTTCAGCTGTTCATTATCAACCAGCGCATTCAGAAAAGCATTGCCAAAAACCAGTTTCTGGGCGCGCAGTACCGCTTGTCGCGGGTGTTCAACCTCGACCAGGAGCCGGGCCGGGTTGATGACAACGGCGATGCCATTCCGGTCGCAACTGGCGGCCGAAATTATTTCTTGCAAGACCCACGCGTTGACCTGCGCCAAACCCGCAATTTTAGCCTCTCGGGCGTGGGTCCGGTGTATACCTTCGACAGCCGCGATGTGGCCCTGGCGGCTTCCAAGGGCAGTTTGCTCGACTTGCAGGTGATGTTCAACGGCAAGTTTGTGGGCTCCGACTACAATTTTGTGCGCTACCAGATTGATGCCCGGCACTTTCAGCGCATCTTCAGCGATAAGACTATTTTGGCGCTGCAATTCTTGGGGCAGTTTCACTCGGGCAACGTGCCGTGGTACGGCCTGGCCGGCCTGGGGGCCAACCTGGGCGGCACCCTCTACAACAACGCCAACCTGATGCGCGGGGTGTACGAGCAGCGCTTCCGCGACCGGCAGATGATGACGGCCCAGGCCGAGCTGCGCCAGCACCTGTTTTGGCGCATCGACGGGGCCGCCTTCCTGGGCGTGGGCCAGGTAGGCTACGACCTCAAGGAATATACCTTCGGCGGCATTCACACGGCCGGCGGCATTGGGGCACGCTTCAATTTTATTCGCCGCGACCGCGTGAACCTACGCTTCGACTATGCTTTTGGCACCGACCCCGGCCTCTACTTCGCCATCGGCGAGGCTTTCTAAGCGCTCCCACACCTGCCGCCAGAAGGGCCGCGCCTCCAGTTTGGGGGCGCGGCCCTTTTTTTAGCTAAAAAAAGTAGCCTGACCTTTGTGCATAGTAAATAGCTGATTTGTTGCTGGTTATGAAGTTTAATTAATGAAAAATTGGTGATATTGAATAAAAAATAGAAAAATTAAGACGCTGGCAGTTATCCTGAGCCGGTACTAGGCGTACACACGTATCCTTATGGACCAACTAGCCCAGCCGGTTCGCTTCCACGCTACGCGCGAAGCCACGGCTACCGCCCCACCGGCCCTACTACCCCAGCCGCTCACTGAAGAGCAGCTACTGCGCCAAGCCGAGCGCGCGCTGCATCACCAGCTGCCCCCGCCGCTGGCGGCGCTGCAAGCCTGCGTCATCATTCCGGCCAAGGATGAAGCGGCCACGCTGCCAGCTACGCTGGCGGCGCTGGCCGCCCAAACCACACGCAGCGGCCAGGCTATACCCGCCGGCATGCTCGAAGTTATCGTGCTGGCCAACAATTGCCTGGACCGGACCGCGGCCGCCGTGCGCCAGGCCGCGCGCCGCCACCCTAACCTGGTGCTGCACGTGGCCGAGGTGCAGCTGCCGCCCCCGCAGGCCCACGTGGGCCGGGCGCGCCGCCTGCTGCTCGACGCCGCTGCCCAGCGCCTCGAAGCCACTATTGGCGGCACCGGCGTGCTGCTCAGCACCGACGCCGATACGCTGGTGGCCTCTACCTGGCTGGCGGCTACCTTGCTCGAAATAGAAAAAGGTGCCGAAGCGGTGGGCGGCCGCATTCTTACCCAAACGGCGGCGGCCGTGGCGCCTTGCCCCGTGCGGCGCATTCAGCTGCGCGACGCGGCCTACCGGGTGCTGCTGCGCCAGCTGGAAGACCAGCTGGACCCCAACGCGGCCGACCGCTGGCCCTGCCACCACCAGCACTACGGGGCCAGCCTGGCCCTCACGGTGCGCGCTTACCGCCGGGTGGGGGGCCTGCCGGCCGTGCCATTCTTAGAAGATGAGGCCCTGTGGCAACTGTTGCTGCAACACGACCTGCCAGTGCGCCACAGCCCCCACGTGCAGGTATACACCTCGGCCCGCCGCTGCGGGCGGGTAGAGGTGGGCCTGTCGTGGCAGCTGCGGGAGTGGGAAAACCTGACGGTGCAGCATGCCGAGCCTTGCGTGCCGTGCCCGCACGAGCTGGTGCGGGTGTGGCGCGCGCGCCGCCGCCTGCGGGCCTGGTGGCAGCAAGGCACCCGCGCGCCCGGCCCCGAGCTGGCCCGCCTGGCCCGCGCCGTAGAAGTGCCTCTGGCCGACTTGTTGCGTCAGGCTGGCGAGGCGGCCACCTTCGGCCAGCTTTGGCAGTGGATAGAAGCTACCCGCGGAGCTGTGCTGCCCGTGCCGCTCAGCAGGGCCATGCACGACCTGCGCACCTACCTGCGCACCGGCGTTTTAGGCTCCTGCTAAGCGCCTGTCGACTAGGCTTTGGGCGGGCTGCCGGCGTTGAGCCGGCTGTCCGCTCGTCGTTCGCACCGCTTGTTCTGACGGCGAAAAGCCGGCAGCCCGCCTGACGACACCAATTTGCCCAACTTCTGTTCGGATAGCTTTTAAGCTGTTAAAAAGCTTACAAAAAAATAGCCAGCGCCTATGCGCTGGCTATTTTTTTGAATAAATCAAGCCGATACTTATCAGCCCGGTGGCCGTGCAGGTGCTTGAGAACTCCTTGATTGGTAGCTTTCTGTAAGAAGAACTCGTGTACTTCGTCTCCGGTTTGAGGGTAGTCGGGCACTACGGGCGTCCAGTGCACCAGCAGCAGCTGCGCACCGGGGGCCAGGGCCGCCAGCATGAGGTCGGCCGCGCGGGCCAGGTCGGCGGGCGACCAGTAATAGCCCACTTCCGAAAGCAGGATGAGGTCGAACTGCCCTTCGGGGAACTCGTTGGGTACCTGTAGTTTGCGCAGCGTTACCTGGGGCAGGCCCGCGCAGCGCTGCCGGGCTTGCTCCAGGGCCGCCTCGCTCACATCTACGCCCAGCAAATGGCCGCAGCGCAGGGCCAGCTGCGCCGTGAGCACCCCAATGGAGCTACCAATCTCGAAAGCCCGCTCGTAGCGCGGCCGGTCGAGCGCGGCTAGCGTATCGGCGTATTTCTGCAGCTCGTAGGGGCTGCTGGCAAACGCCCAGGGGTCGGTGCTGGCCCGGTACACGTCGTCGAAGTAGCTGGAGCCAAGGGTGTCGGGCTGGTTGGTATTCATGGGGTTGGTTAGGCTTCGATAAATACCTCAGTGGGCTGGGCAAAGTGGACGAGCATGGCCTCAGACAGCAAAAAACCGCTGGGGTCGTCGGTGATGGTGCCGGGGGCCAGCTGCGAGCGGTGGGCCGCAATAGCGCGCTGCTTTTGGGCGAGCACCGCCGCAATATCGAGTTGAAAGCCCGTGCCCTCACCGGGCTGGGGCAGGTCGGCGGGGGCGGCGCGCTCCCAGGCCCACACCACGTACTCGAGGCGGCGCGGGGGCTGGGGCAGCCGGGCCAGGGCAGCCCCCGTGAGCTGGCTGCTGGCGCGGTGGTCGGGGTGGGGGTCGCGCCGCCAGGGCACGAGCACGGTAGCAGCCTGGTGCTCAGCGATAAAATCGGCGAGCTGCGCGGCCGCGGCGGTAAAGGCCGGGCCCGTGTCGGGCACCTGGCCATCGGGCAGGCCCAGGTACAGCACCTGGTTTTCGTCGATGTGCAGCACGGCCAGCGCGTGGCGCAGCTCGGCGTAACGCAGCTCGCGGCGGGCAACAGCCGAAAAATCCTGCGAGTGCGGGTGCGACATGCTGCCATCGCTGACCAGCACGGCGGCTACCGGCTGGCCGGCCTGCCGCAGCAGGGCCAGCAGCCCGCCACAGCCCAGGGCCTCATCGTCGGGGTGCGGAATAACAACAACGGTGCGCCCCAGGGTGGCCGCGTAGCTGGCCGGCCGTAGCGGGTAGGCGTCAAAAGGCAACGTAATTGTCAAAACGTAATTAGCTGTAAGTCAATAAATTATACCTCAATGACTTAACCAAAAAGCTGATACGCCGGCAGGTCAGAGTCCAGGGCAAAGCGCCCCACATCGGCCAGGGCCCCATCGGGGGCGGGCTGGCGCAGGTAGTGCGTCAGGTCGCGGTGCAGGCGCTCGAAGGGCTCGGGCTGCAGCAGGCCCCGCGCGCCTACGCAGCGCTCAGCTAGGCGCAGGGTTTGCAGGCAAACGTCCTCCGTAGTGCCACGGAAGGCATTAACGTAGGCCGTAAGCGCCGCCAGCCGGGCCGGGGGCATGGGCTCGGCGGTGGTGGTGGGCAGGGCGGCGTGCTCGGCGGCCCCGCGCAGCCAGCGCTGGCCGGTTTCGTGCAGGGTGAGCAGCTCGCCCAGGCGCTGGCGCTGGTAGGGGTCGTCGGTGCGGCCGAGGCGGCGCAAAAAGCGGCGGGTTTCGTCGAGCACAGCGGCCGCGCCGCCTAGCTGCACGGCCGCAAAGCGCGCCGCCCCGCCTCCAAACCACGGCGTGCGGTAGTAGTCGTTGGGCTGGCCTATGAGGTTGTCGGGGCCCACTTCCAGGCCCGTCAGGTCGGCGCGGAAGCTGGCCGTGGCCCGCATGCCCAGGGGCCGCCAGAAGCTGCGGTCGAGCAGCGGTTCCTGCTGGTCGGCGCGCAGCAGCACCAGCTGCCAACCCTTGTTGTTGGGCAGCGCGCCCGTGAGCAGCGGCCGGGTGATGTGGCCCGCGCCCGAAGCAAACGTCTTGGCCCCGCGCAGCAGGTAGCGGCTGGGCGCGGCGGGCTGCGCCGCCAGGTGCACGCCCTCGGCGGGGTTTTCGGTGTTCCAAACACCAAAAATGTGGCCGGCGCGGGCATCGGCGGCGGCGCGGGCCAGCTGCGCCGAGGTACCAAAGCAACGTATTAGCAGTAAGGCATTTAAGTGGCCTTCCCAGAGGCGACCCACCGCCAGGTTGCCCCGCCCCACGTGGTAGAGGGCTTGCAGCAAGGGCAGCGCCACGGTAGGCTCGCCCAGGCAGGCACCGCCCAGGCTGCCGGGCAGGGCCGCCGTGAGCAGGCCGGCCTCGTGCAGCCAGGTCATTTCTTGGGTAGGAAAACCGCCGACTTCGTCGGTGCTGGCGGCTTGAGCCAGCAAGCGGGGGGCTAATCGGGCCGCTGCCGCCACCATGCTGGCGGGCGTGCTAGGCGGCGAAACGGGAGCCTTAGGAGGCGAAAAAAAGGATAGCAGGTTGGCAGCGGTAATTTCTGGCATGCAGGAAAGCGTGAGCGTGCGCACACGCGTAAGCTGTCATAACTCCAAATCAGGGCCGGGAGTTGCCAATAATTTTAATTTGTGAGCTTCCGGAATTTTTAATAGTCGAGCCTCCGCGCCCCCAATAGTCGGGCCTACCTTTGCGGCGCCAAGCCCTTACCGCGGTTGGCCGGGTAGGGGGGAGGCAATTTTTGCGCTCCGCACAGCATTTCACCCCCCAAACTTTCCCTGCCAATGTCCGCCGCCCGCCCCATTCGCGCCGCCCTGCTTTCCGTGTATCATAAGGACCGGCTGGCCCCGCTCGTTGCCACCCTGCGCCGGTTGGGCGTCACGCTCTACTCCACGGGCGGCACCCAAAAGTTTTTGGAAGAGCAAGGCGCTGAAGTAGTTGCCGTAGAAGACCTGACGGGCTTCCCCGAAGTGTTTGGCGGCCGCGTGAAAACGCTGCACCCTAAGGTGTTCGGCGGCATCCTGCACCGCCGCCACGAGGCCGCCGACCTGGCCCAGGCCGCCGAGCACGGCATCCCGCCCATCGACCTGGTGGTAGTGGACCTCTACCCGTTTGAGGAAACCGTGGCCAGCGGTGCCCCCGAGGCCGAGGTGATTGAGAAAATTGATATCGGCGGCATTGCCCTGCTGCGCGCCGCCGCCAAAAACTACCGCGACGTGCTGGTAGTCAGCTC
>CAXTFI010000042.1:0-29341 GCA_964243255.1 uncultured Hymenobacter sp. | reverse complement strand
TTTTCATGGTTTGGTCGGGGTTGCGCACCTGGTCGTAGTAGCCGTAGGTCCACAGCATGCCGATGCCGATGAGGTTTTGCTTGAGCTCATAAGCCGAGCGCATGTGCGAGCCGGCCAAAAAGCCCAGGCCCCCCGAATAAATTTTCAGGCTCTGGTCGAGGGCAAACTCCATCGAGAAGTAAGCCGCGGCGGTCTTGTATTTGGCCGCTGGGGCCGCCATTTTAAATTGAAATGCCATGAAGAAAGGGGAGTAGTGGTAGGTACTCAGTTGTTACTAAGGGAGTTTGGAGCCATAAAGGAAGCGCCCGCGCCCTAAAGCTAGCGGGGCGGCAAGGTAAGTCGGTGTATTTTGCTTTGCTGTTAGCCAGTCAGTTACCGCAATGGTTTGCGGAGCAAAACCGGCGTTTTTGGCCGGTTTTAAGCCGTCCGGGCTGGCTGGCAGCGCGCCCTCTCTTTCCCACCTATCTCCCTCATTCTCTGACTTATGCGCTTTTTTCGCTCGTTTTTCCTGGCGGTGGGTTCGGCCCTGCTGCTGGCTACCGTGCCAGCCCTGGCTGCGCCGCCCGCCGCGCCGGCCACCCGCATCGACCCCACCTACTGGTTTGTGGGCATGAAAAACCCCAAGCTGCAGCTGCTGGTGAACGCGCCCGGCATTGCGGCCGACCAGGTGGCCCTGGCCACCTACCCCGGCGTGACGCTCGACGGCTTCCAAAAGCTCGAAAGCGCTAACTACCTAATTGTGAACCTTACCGTGAGCCCGCAGGCCCAGCCCGGCAAGCTCAGGCTGCAATTCACGGGGGCCAGGCCGCTCACCTACAGCTACGAGCTGCGCCCGCGCAACGCCGACCCGGCCCGCACGCAGGGCCTCACGCAGGCCGACTTTATCTACATGCTGATGCCGGACCGCTTCGCCAACGGCAACCCCAAGAACGACGTGGTGAAGGGCACCCGCGTCAACCACGTGGCCCGCGACTCGATGTACGCCCGCCACGGCGGCGACCTGCAAGGCATCCAGAACCACTTTGCGTATCTTAAGCAGCTGGGTGTCACGGCTATCTGGCCCACGCCGATTGTGGAAAACGACATGCCCAAGGCCAGCTACCACGGCTACGCCGTAACGGACTGCTACAAAATCGACCCGCGCTACGGCACCAACGCCGAGTACGTGCAGTTTGTGAAAGCGGCTCACAACCAAGGGCTTAAGGTAGTGCAGGATATTGTGCTCAACCACTGGGGCAGCTACCACCACTTGTTTCTGGACAAGCCGGCGGCCGACTGGTTTCACGCCTTTCCCACCTTCACGCGCAGCAACTACAACGCCTTCGCCCTCAACGACCCCTACGGCTCCAAAATCGACCGCAAGCTGGAAAACGACGGCTGGTTTGATACCACCATGCCCGACGTAAACCAGAGTAACCCGCTGGTAGCTACCTACTTGATTCAGAACTTCTTGTGGTGGGTGGAAAGCACCGGACTGGATGGCTACCGCATCGATACTTACCCCTATTCGGAATTGAATTTCCTCATGGCCTGGGGCAAAGCCATCGGCGACGAATACCCCAAGCTGGCCCTATTTGGCGAGGCCTGGGAAGGCACCGAGGCCGAGCAGGCCTTTTTTGCCCAAAATATCCTGCCGCCCGTCAACGGCTTTAAGTCGAACCTGCCGGGCGTGCTCGATTTCCAGGTTTGCTTCGGCATCAGCGACGCGCTCAAGGGCGATAACGGCGACCTTAGCAAGCTCTACCACGCCTTGCAGGGCGACTGGCTCTACACCGACGCCACGCGCAACGTGCCCTTCCTGGATAACCACGACATGAGCCGCTTCTACTCCGTTATTGGCGAAGACTTTAACAAGTACAAGATGGGTATTGCCTGGCTGCTCACGCTGCGCGGCACGCCCCAGCTTTACTACGGCACCGAGGTGCTGATGAAGAACTTCTCGGACCCCGACGGCAAGGTGCGCGAGGATTTTCCGGGCGGGTTTGGGGGCGATAAAGTCAATTACTTCACGGCGCGCTCTGGCCCGGCCGGCGCGGCCTTCGACTACGTGAGCAAGCTGGCGAATTACCGAAAGGCACACCCGGTTTTATCGACTGGCAAGCTCATGCAGTTTATTCCGCAGGATGGGGTGTATACCTATTTCCGGTATACTGAAAATGGTGAGTGCGTGATGGTTATCGCTAATAATACCACAGCTGAGAAGAAAGTGGATGGCACGCGCTACGCCGAGCGCACCGAGGGGTTTTCGTCGGGCGTGGAGGTGGTGAGTGGGGCCGCTATCAGCGACTTAAAATTGCTGACGGTGCCGGCGCACACGGCTTGGGTGGTGGAGTTGCGGAAGTAGGTTCGTTCTTTGGTTTTTAGCCCGCAGAGGGCGCAGAGGATTTCGCAGATGACGCAGAAGCACGAGAACGATGTATCCTATTTGATTAGGAAAGCGGCTTATACCATACACCTTACACTGGGGCCGGGCCTGCTGGAATCGGTGTACGAAACACTGCTGGCGCATGAGTTACGCAAGTTGGGCTTAGATGTACAAACCCAGGTAGCACTACCAGTTGTGTATGATGGCCTGCGCCTGGAGAATGGCTTCCGCATGGATTTATTGGTCGAGAACCTAGTTGTAGTTGAGCTTAAGTCGGTTGAAGTACTGCTTGAGATTCACCACATGCAGTTACTGACCTACTTAAAACTCTCAGGCTATAAGCTGAGCCTGCTCATCAATTTTAACGTGCCCTACATCAAAAGCGGCATCTTCCGCAAGGTGAACGGCCTAGCAGAACAATCTGCGTCTTCTGCGCAATCCTCTGCGCCCTCTGCGGGCTAAAAACATCCGCGCCACCTCGTTAAAGCAACCCCCATTTGTTCCCCGCCAACTACTTCCTACCTTACCGCCGCCTATGAAGAACCTGACGCTGGCGGCCGGCTTACTGGCCTTATCTGCCTTCACCCCGCCCCTACTCCCCGTGGCCGACCCTACCGCTACCGTTCAGGCTACTGACCCGAACACCACCACCGAAATTCCGCAGGATAACAAGCTCATTATCTACCAGTTGCTGCCGCGCCTCTTCGGCAACAAGGTAGCCCTGAACAAAACCTACGGCACGGTGCTGGAAAACGGCTGCGGCAAGTTCAACGACATCAACGACCTGGCCCTCACCAAAATAAAGGAAATGGGCGTGTCGCACGTGTGGTACACCGGCGTGCTGGAGCACGCCACCATGACGGCCTACCCCGCCGCCGGCCTGCCCGCCGACGATGCCGACGTGGTAAAAGGCCGTGCTGGCTCGCCCTACGCCGTGAAGGACTACTACGACGTGGCCCCCGACCTGGCCGTGAACAAGGCCAAGCGCATGGACGAGTTTGAAAGCCTGGTCCGGCGCACCCATGCCCACGGGCTGAAGCTGCTTATCGACTTCATTCCCAACCACGTAGCGCGCTCCTACCACTCCGATGCCAAGCCGGCCGGCGTGGTCGACCTGGGCCAGCAAGACGACAAAACCAAGGCCTTCGCGCCCAACAACAACTTCTACTACCTGCCCGGCGAGCGCTTTGTGGTGCCCGCTGGCTATAACCCGCTCGGCGCGCTCAAGGGAGCCGGCGAAGACGGCAAGTACAGCGAGTTTCCGGCCAAAGCCACTGGGAATGACGTGTTTGCGGCCGCCCCCAAGATTGACGACTGGTTTGAAACGGTGAAGCTTAATTACGGCGTCGATTACCAGCACAACCGCGCCCTGCATTTCGAGCCCGTGCCCGACACCTGGAAGAAGATGCGTGACATTCTGGTGTATTGGACGGAAAAAGGCGTGGACGGCTTTCGCTGCGACATGGCCGAGATGGTGCCGGTCGAGTTCTGGGCCTACGTTATCCCGGAGCTGAAGAGGGTGAAGCCCACGCTCGTCTTTATCGGCGAAGCTTACAACGCCAAGGAATACAGCACCTACCTCACCAAGGGCCACTTCGACTTTCTCTACGACAAGGTGGGCCTCTACGACGGCCTGCGCCGCCTGATGCGCCAGGAAGGCACCACCGACGACATCACCCACGTGTGGCGCGAGGAAAGCAACGGCTTCGGCTCGCACATGCTGCGCTTCCTGGAAAACCACGACGAGCAGCGCATCGCCTCCAAGGACTTTGCCACCGACCCGCGCCGGGCCATTCCGGCCATGACGGTGAGCGCCACGCTGGGCAGCGGCCCGGTAATGCTCTACATGGGCCAGGAAGTGGGCGAGCCCGCTTTGGGCAGCGAGGGCTTTTCGAGCGCCGACGGCCGCACCAGCATCTTCGACTACTGGGGCGTGCCCGAGCACCAAAAGTGGATGAACCAGGGCAAATTCGACGGCGCCAAGCTGAGCCCCGAGCAAAAGCAGCTGCGCGATTTCTACGTGCGCCTGCTCACGCTGGCGGGCAGCAGCGAGGCCATCCGCCGGGGTCAGTTTTACGAGCTGCAGGATGCCAATAACCTCAGCAAGGAGTACGACCAGCGCAAGCTCTACACCTTCGTGCGCTACACCAAGGGCCAGCAGGTGCTGGTAGTCGTTAACTTTAGTGACACCAGAACCTACCGGCCCAACCTGCTCATTCCCAGCGAGGTACTGCAACGTATGGGCCTCGACCCGCAGCACCTCTACACCTACCGCGACCTACTGAACGGCGGCGACCCCAAGCCCAGCCTCAACCTGGCCCTGGAGCCGCTCAGCGCCCTGGTGCTGGAGCTAAAGCCCAAATAGCCGGGCGCTTATCTTAAGCAATCAACTCGCAGCTAGTAACTTAATCCTTTCATCCCACCCTTTTGCTTCTACTCCTATGGCCGCTTCTGCCGTAGTCGCGCCGTCCAACTCGCTGCGCGTCAAGCCCCGCCTCAGCTTCTGGCAAATCTGGAACATGAGCTTCGGCTTTATGGGCATCCAGTTTGGCTTTGCCCTTCAGAATGCTAATACCAGCCGGATTTTCTCTAACCTGGGGGCCAACGCCGACGATATTCCCATCCTGTGGGTAGCGGCTCCGCTTACGGGCTTGCTAGTGCAGCCTGTCATCGGCTACATGTCGGACCGCACGTGGAGCCCGCGCTGGGGGCGGCGGCGACCATTTTTTTTAGTAGGGGCTATTCTGGCTTCGCTGGCCATGCTCATCATGCCCAACTCGCCTACCCTGTGGATAGCGGGCGGTATGCTCTGGGTGATGGATGCCAGTATTAATATTTCTATGGAGCCCTTTAGGGCCTTCGTCGGCGATATGCTACCCAGCGAGCAGCATACCAGTGGCTTTGCGATGCAGTCATTCTTCATTGGAATTGGGGCGGTGGTGGCGTCCTTGCTACCTACCATTCTTACCAGCCTCGGCGTGGCTAACTCGGCCCCGGATGGCATTGTGCCCAACTCGGTGAAGTACGCTTATTACTTGGGCGCCGCGGCTTTTTTCCTGTGCGTAGTCTACACTGTATTCACTAGCAAGGAGTATCCTCCTGAAGACCTGGAGGCCTTTGAGCGCGAAAAGAGTGGCACCACGTTCTGGCAGGGAGTCAAAGAAACGTACTCGGGCGTGATGCATATGCCACTCGTAATGAGGCAGTTGGCCTCCGTGCAGTTTTTCACCTGGTTCGGGCTGTTCTGCATGTGGATTTTTACCACCCTGGCGGTTACCAAGCACCTTTACCACACTACCGACCCCAAATCGGCGGCTTTCAATGAAGGGGCCAACTTTGTGGGCCAGGCCTTTGCCGTGTACAGCGGTATATCGGCAGCTTTTAGTTTACTGCTTCCCGTGGTGGCGCGCAAGCTCAGCCGCAAAATCACGCACATGCTTTGTTTGGTAGCCGGAGGGGTAGGTCTGTTTTCCGTCGCTTTTATTACGGAGCCTTGGATGTTCTTAATATCCATGATAGGCGTGGGTATTGCCTGGACCAGCATTCTGTCTATCCCCTACGCTATGCTAGCGGGCGCTATTCCAGCCAAAAAGATGGGTCACTTCATGGGCGTTTTCAATGGATTTATCGTCTTACCTCAAGTTTGCGCTTCGCTGGGGTTACCTGCTTTAATGAAGCATTTTCCTTCCCTCGACCCCCTCAATGTGGTAGTATTAGGTGGGGTACTACTCATTATTGGCGGCCTGCTCACCCTACGGGTATCCGATGATGAGAAGACGCAATTTGCCTTCGAGGACGAGCATATCAGAACTGGCTATGACGCCCTAGCACGTGATAATTCGCCGGCATAGCACTCAATTTGTCAATAACTACCCAACTGAAAAGCCCGCTACCTCAGCGGGCTTTTCAGTTGGGTAGTTATGAGCAGCTACTCGTCGTGGCCCGGCAGGGCTGCCTCGGGCGCAGCCAAAGCGGCCTTAGCCTCCGCGGCGGCTTGCAGCCGCGCGGCCCCGGAGGGCTGTTGCGGTAGCTTGCCCAGGTCGGGCTGCCCGGCATCGACCCAGCTCGTGTACCAGAACGCGCCGATGAGCCGCGCCGCGTAGCGCAGCTGCCGCTCTACCTGGCCGCCCAGCCGCCGGTGATACGCCTGGCTGAACTCCCGCGAGTACGTGCGAATGGTCTGGTTGCCACGCTGCTCGTAGCCATATTTACGGTCCTCAGCCAGCTCGGCCGACACAGCTTTTTCCATCCTGAATACGGAATCGACGGCCGCGTGGGCCCGCGCCACGGCGGCCCACGCGGCCTCGGTGGGCTGCTCCAGGTAAGGCGCCTGGCCCGTTAGCAGGTCATAGTCAGCGGCTTGTAGCTCGGGCAGGCGCGATTCCCAGAGCGCGTGGATGCCGCGCTGGCCCGTGAGCTGGCCGTTGTAATTGCGCGTGGTGTGCAGCGGCACGCAGGCATCGGCCACGTAGTGCCCCAGGTCGGCGGCCAGGTACAGGATGCGGTCGGTGTCGCCGGCCTGGAAGGCGGCCGTGAGCTGATTCTTCATGGAAGCCACCTGCCAGGGCACAATGCCGTGGTGCAACAGCGAATCCTCGCCGCCCACCAGGGCCACGGCATCGGCGTAGGCGCGGGGCAGGCCGTGGGCAGTGAGGGCGCTGTCGCCGTACACGTCCACGTCCATAAAATGGCGCGGGGCCTCGGTGGGCACCACCGTGCGCCGCGAGTCGGGCCGGGTGGCATTAGTGGTCAGGTACTCGATATTGCCCTTGAAAAATGGCAGCATCTCGGGCGGCAACGTGTACACGGCCAACCGGTTGAGCAGCCGGTGCCCAAAAAATCCCCAGGCCTGCACAGGCGCACCGGGCCAGCCCGCCAGCAGTAATAATAGCAATAGTTGTTTCTTCACGGGCCAAAAGATACGCGCCTGACCTCAAAAATCAGGTGCGGCTGAGTTGCACCGCGCCACACCGCCAGTCGTCGGCAGGCATATGCCAGTAAAAACGCAAAAAACTGGCATACCACCAGGGATATGCCAGTTTTGCTGTCCTATCAATCTTGAACAGTATTGACCCTACCGCCGCCCGCCAACGGCCGGGAATTTCATGCGGTATTCGTGCTTCACGTCGCCCTTGCTGATGCGGGCCAGCTTGCCCTTGAGCAGCTGCTTTTTGAAGGCTGAAAGCTTGTCGGTGAACAAGATACCTTCCAGGTGGTCGTACTCGTGCTGAATGATGCGCGCCGCCATGCCGCTGAAGGCCTCTTCGTGCACCTGGCGGTTTTCGTCCTCGTAGCGCAGCACAATGTCGGGGCAGCGCTGCACCAGTTCGCGCACGCCCGGTATGCTCAGGCAGCCTTCTTCGAAGCCCCACTGCTCGCCGGTTTCGCTCACCATGTGCGGGTTAATAAAGGCGCGCTTGAGGGGGGTTTCGGTGATTTCGTCGGGCGCGGCTACCTCCACGGGCTCATCGTCCTCGTCGTCTTCGTCGGGGGTCAGCATGGGGCCCGAGTCCATCACAAACAGGCGCACGGCGCGGCCAATCTGGGGGGCCGCCAGGCCCACGCCGTGGGCCGAGTACATAGTTTCGTACATATCCTGCACCAGCTTTTGCAGCTCGGCGGCGGGCAGGTCGGCGGGCAGGTCTTTGGCGAGGGTTTTAAGAACGGGGTCGCCGATGGCAACAATCGGGAGAATCATGCGTGCGAAGGGGATGCTAAAAATGACTGAAGAATGAGCGCCGCGCTCACCTTGTCCACGGTGGCTTTGTCCTGGCGAGCTTTGCGGCCCAGGCCACCGGCCAGCATGGCCTGCTTGGCCAGCCGGGAGGTAAAGCGCTCGTCGATTTCGTGAATGGGCACCGCGGGCAGCTCGCGGCGCAGGCGGCGCAGCAGGCCCACTACCGCGCTGGTCGAGTCGGTGGGCTCGTTGAGCAGCGTGCGCGGCATGCCCACCACCACGGCCGCCAGCGGCTCGCGCTGGTGGTAGTCGAGTACAAATTTCACTAAGTCCTGACTATGAATGGTATCCAAGGGCGAAGCGATGAGCTGCAACGGGTCGGTAATGGCTAGCCCCACCCGTTTATTGCCGTAGTCGATAGCCAGAATGCGGCCGGGAGTGGGAGTAGGCATAAGCAGGCGCGGTAAACCACAAAGATACGGCGGCGGGGCAGGGCCGGTTAGCAGTGGGGGCGGCCCGTACCCCAAACCAATAATGTAAGCTAAACCGTACTTAGGCAGGGATTTTGTCTTTTACCTAGAAAATGTGTGGGCCTAACCGGAAAGCTGCGTGGTTCACCGTGCACGGTGATTGGTTGTGCCTGCCAGGCGGTAGATTTGGGTGAGTAATTGACTTTCTTTCTGCTTGATTTAGAATTATACGCTCTGCGGATTCGCTTATGCCCGCCCCGTTACCATCGCCCGGCGATGCTTCTGCTGCCGCGCCAGTGCCTACCCGAAAGGGTCGGGGCCGCTGGCTTTGGCTCCTGCCAGTACTTACGCTAGGCATTGGTATCATACTGGGTACCAATCCGTTCCGCCCACGCACAGAAAATCCCGACGCAACCGCTCGTGGCTATTTACGCTATAAGGAAATACTTAGCTACATTGACCGCGACTACGTCGACTCGGTCGATGCCGATGGCCTGACCAACTACGCCGTGGCCCAGCTGCTGGGCAAGCTCGACCCGCACTCGGTTTACATCCCGGCCAAGGACCGCGACCAGGTCGATGCCTTCCTGCAAAGCAGCTTCGACGGGGTGGGGGTCGATTTTAACTTTTTCCGGGATACGGCTACCGTCATTACCACGCTGCCGGGAGGCCCAGCCGAGGTAGCCGGCCTGCTGCCCGGCGACCAGTTGCTGCGCGCCGGCAGCCAGGCCATTGCGGGCGCGCACCTGAGCACCGCGCAGGTTATTCAGCTGCTGCGCGGCCCCAGGGGCAGCAGCCTGAGCTTGCTGGTGGCCCGGCCGACGCAGCCGCAGCCGCTTACTATCCGCCTCAACCGGGGCCGGCTGCCCAATATCTCCGTGGAGCCCGGCACGCTGCTGGAGGATGGCCAGACGGGCTATATCAAGATTAATCGCTTTGCGGCCAGCACCTACGAAGAGTTTAAAGCCCAGCTAGCCGACTTGCAGCACCAGGGCCTGAAGCGGCTGGTGCTCGACCTGCGCGGCAACCCCGGCGGCTACCTCGACCGCGCCACCCGCCTGGCCGATGAGTTTATTGCCGGTTCGCGCAAAATCGTGTACACCGCCGGCAAGGAGGAGCAATACAACTCTCAGACCTACGCCCACGTGGCCGGCGACTGGGAGCAGCAGCCCCTGGTGGTGCTGGTGGACGAGAACAGCGCTTCGGCCGCCGAAGTGCTGGCTGGCGCGCTGCAAGACCACGACCGCGCCCTGCTGGTGGGCCGCCGCACCTATGGCAAGGGCCTGGTGCAGCAGCCCATTGCGCTACAGGAGGGCGGCGAGCTGCGCCTCACTGTGGCGCGCTACTACACGCCGGTGGGCCGCTGCATCCAGAAGCCCTACGGCCCCGACCGCGCCACCTACAACCGCGAGCTCACCGAGCGCCAGCAGCGCGGCGAGCTAAGCTCGGCCGATAGCGTGCACGTGGCGCCCGGCCCGCAGTTTCGCACCGACCACGGCCGGGTGGTATACGGCGGCGGTGGCATCACGCCCGACGTATTTGTGGCCCGCGACACGCTCCTGCACTCGGCCTACTACGCACGCCTGCAAAGCCTGGGGGTGCTATATGCCTACGCGCTTAGCTTCTATCAACGGCACAAAACCGAGCTGGCCGGCCTGCGCTTTGCGCAGTACCAGGCCGTGTTTCGCATTACTGATACCGAGCTGGATGGCCTCGTGCGCCAGGCCGCGCTGGCCGGCATGCGGCCCGACCCAGCGGCCCTGCGCCGCTGCGCGCCCACCCTACGCAACTGCCTCAAGGCCAATATTGCCCGCAGCGCCTACGGCCCCGAGGCCGCCCGCGCCATCCTGCGCGAAGACGACCAGGAACTGCAGCAGGCCCTGCACGTGGTGCAGGACAGCACTGCGCAGCTGGCGCTGCTGGGAGGCAAGTAGGGTTCTGGTATATAGACTACGAAAGAACGTCATGCTGGACGCAGTGAAGCATCTTTACCGCATCGTTGGGTTAGTAACCCCGGCGGCGTGGTAGAGATGCTTCACTACGTTCAGCATGACGTTCTTTTCGACTGGTTATTATAAGTTTCTATAAATCACTTACTTAGCCACCACCACACGATTGTAGTAATCCAGCATTTTGGCTACTTCGGTGGGCTGGTCGTAGCGCAGGTGGTGGGCAGTGGCAAACGTGCGCACCTCCTCGGCGCGGCTGCCGCAGAGGCGCAGCACGGCCGCCTGAGTGAGGTCGAGCGGGTGCAGCGGCTCGGTGCCGCCCAGGCCCGCGCCGGCCACCAGCACCTGCGTGAGGTTGCGGCCAGCTGGCTCGGTCACGGTAGGTAGCCACGCCAGCAGCAGCGGCCCCGAATCGATGGTAGTAAGCACTTCTACGGCCTCGCGGTGCGGCACCTGGTGGCCATCCTGCACCAAGCGGCCCCGGTAGCGCTGCACAGCCGGCGAAGCAGCCCCCTGGCCCGCTGAGAGCGGGGCATCGTCGTCCAGGCCAAGGTCAAAGCCCCGCAGGGCGGCCAGGGGCCAGTAATGGGTGCTGTCGGCCTGCAGCGAATCCTGCACTTGCAGCACCCGCTGCCCCACGTGGTAGCGCAAGCCGGCTAGCAAAATGCGGTGGCCATCGAGGGTGCGCAGGTAGCCGGGCTCGTAGATGCCTTTGCCTAAAAATGCGGTGGGCTGCTGGCTGGTTGCGGCCCGCAGGCGCAGTGTGGCGGCCGGTGTGTTGGCTTCGCGGTAGAGGGCGCGGCCGGGGTCGGCCGGGGCGCGGCCAGCCTGGCCCCAGGCCGGGGCGCACGCTACTAGTAGTAGCGTGGAGAAAATTATTTTCAACTTAATGCAGAAGAGCGCGGGTGGATAGAGCCCAAATATAGGCGGGCTAACCGCTTAATCTACTAGCGGTTGCGGCCGTATTGCTCGTGGCTGCTCACCCAGTCGCTGCTGCTGATGGCGGCCCCCAGACTCAGCTCGCCGGCCAGCACCACGCCGGCCACAATTTCGGCAAACTTGTACACCGTGCCCCGGCCCACGCAGCCCAGCATGCGCAGGCACTCGTTTTGGGTGGCCAGGCCGGTGCCGCCGCCGTGGGTAGCCACAATGAGCGAGGGAATGGTGATGTTGATGTACAAGTCGCCCTCCTTGGTTACCTCCGAGTATAGCACGCCGGCGCTCGACTCACTCACGTTGGCCACGTCTTGCCCGGTGGCAATGAAGAGCGCCGTAATGCCATTGGCCGAGTGCGCGCCGTTGTTGTTAGCCCCTGATAGAAAGGCGCCTACGTTGCTCACCTGCCCGTGGTAGGCCAGCTGCTCGGGCGTCACGCGCATGCGCTGTTGCAGCACATCGCGCTTGATAACGGCCTCGGCCACCACGCGCTTGCCGCGGGTGCGCATCACGTTTATCTGGCTGGCTTTCTTGTCGGTAGCAAAGTTAGACTCCAGGTAAAAATGCCGGATGGGTGCGCCCTGGTAGTTTTCCAAAATCCAGGAGCAGGCCGCGAAGGTGGCCCGGCCCACCATATTTTGCCCCGCCGCGTCGCCGGTCGAGAAGTTGAAGCGCAGGTAGGCAAACTTGTTACTGAGGTAGGTATCAATGTATTGTAGCTTGGCAATGCGCGACGTGCTCTCGGCCTGGGGCCTGATTTGCTCCAGATTCTCGGCCACCCAGCGGCCGAAGTCCCGCGCGCCCCGCGCATCATCAAACACAAACACGGGGGCCCGCTGCATGGCATCGCCAATGACGGTGCACTTTACCCCGCCGCACAGGTTAAGCACCTGTATGCCACGGTTATAGCTAGCCACCAGCGTGCCCTCGGTGGTAGCCATCGGAATGAGAAAGTCGCCCTGCGCGTGCTCGCCATTCACGGTGAGGGGGCCGGCCAGGCCCACCGGCACCTGCGCCACGCCCACAAAGTGCTCGCAGTTGCCCTTAAGGATGTGAGGGTCGAAAGAATAATTCTTTAAGTGGCTGAATTCCTGCTGGGTAAACTGCTCGGCGAAGCGCTGCCGGGCCTGAATGGCCGCCTCGGTGTAGTCGTCGTCCTCGGCCCGCGGAATGCGCACCCGGCCGTCCTGGCTCACAATGGCGTCCTCTACCTCCACGGTAAGCTCCCCAAAGGCATCGGTGCTGAACTGCGCCTGCAGCTGGTGCACGCCTTCGGCCAGCGCGGGCGTGTGGAGCACAAACGTGATGGTGCGGCCCACTGGCAGGTCAATGGCCTGGCTGTCAGGCCCCACGCTGGGGCCGGGCCGCAGCTCATCGCCGCCCAGGTCGAGGGTAATATGGGTAGCGGGCACCGTTACGGCCCCCAGCTTCACCTGCGTAAGGCCCGTGAGGCGCACCGTATCGAGGCGGTTTTTAATGCTGAACGCCACGCCCTGGCCATCGGGCAGGTTGTGGAGGCTGCCCCGGTTATAGAGCAGTTTCAGGAGCAGGGGGCTGGGCGTAAAAACCATGAGCGGGCGAGGAAGAATAGGTGGGAAAGAAGAGGCCGCGCGGCCCTTGCGCCTTGCGGTAGATTAGCGCGCAGTGGCCGCACTTAAGCAGAACAGTAGGTGTTGGTTGGGTCAACGGCCCTGCGGCTTAAATAACTGCGAAAAGATAGTCCGTAAGCGCCAAAATATGACTTAGCTATAAAACTTCATTACTCAACCCAGAGTTATAGGCCGCACGGTGCGGCGGCAGAATGACATGCTTCATTCTTTGCCACGCAGTGCGAACGTATCTTTGCCCTTTCATTTGAACTCCAGGGCGGCCGGAAGCTATTTCGGCCAACTTTTCCCTCTATGGCATCTTTATCCGATTATCCGCGCTTCACTCTCGGCCAGGAACTGACGGCCGAGCAGCGGGCCTTTTTCTCTAAATACGGGTTTCTGCATTTTCGGCCTTTTGCCACGCCCGACCAAGTGCAGCTATACCTGCAAGCCACCCAGGATGTGCAAGCTAACTGGCTGGCTAACAAGGTAGATAAGGTTAACGGCGTTCCTATCAAGTACGGAAAGGATGTGGATGGCTCGCCCATTGTGCAGCGCTTTGCCTTTACCTCGCAGCACAGCCCCGTGCTGCACGAGCTGCTGCAAGACCCACGCTTTAAGGCGCTTTTTCCCCTGCTTGAAATGCCCGGCGGCCGGGTAGGCGAAAACGAGCGCGATGGCCTGGTAGTGAACCACTATGTGAACGTAGAAGGCTCTGAATTCAGCCAGATGGGCTGGCATACCGACTCGCTGCGCGATGTTTTTTATGGCAAGCGCATTCGGCCCATGCTCAACGTGGGCCTGCACCTCGACGGCACCAAGGCCACCAACGGCGGCCTGCGCGTGATACCCGCCACCCACCGCCAGGGCCTGCACAAAATGCTGTTTCGCAAGAAATACTACAAGGACGTTTTCTACGACCCCAACGAAGTGGCCATCGAAACCGAGCCCGGCGACCTCACCGTGCACGACGGCCGCATGTGGCACCGCGTGGCGCAGTCGCCCCTCATTGGCCCCGAGTCGCGCCGCCGCGTGATGTACGTGCCCATTATTGGGGGCAAGTACCAGCCCAAGAGCGAAGAAAGCCCCACGCCGTTTTACCTGCGCTTCCTGCACCTGGTTAAATAAGCAGCAGCTACTTAACTCAAAAAATTAGCGTAAAAAGAACGTCATGCTGGGCCTGCCGAAGCATCCCGCTCGCGCCGCTGGGTTAGTAATCCAACGGTGCGAGCGGGATGCTTCGGCAGGCCCAGCATGACGTTCTTTTTACGCTACCCTATTGCCTATTCTTACTCATCTTATGCCCTTTGCTCTCATCACCGGCGCGTCGCGCGGCATTGGCCGGGCGCTGGCGCTGGGCCTGGCCCAGCGGGGCTACGACCTTCTACTGGTAGCCCGCTCGGCCGACCAGCTTCAAGAGTTGGCGCAGGAGGCACGCACCCGGCACCAGCGCCAGGCCCAGGTGCTGGCCCTCGACCTCACGCAGCCCGATGCCGCCGCTACCGTAGCTACCTGGGCCGCCCACCAGGCTCCCGAGGGCCTGGCCGTGCTGGTCAACAATGCGGGCTACGGCCTGTGGGGCCGCTTCGAGCAGCTCAACTTAGAGGAGCAGCTCAACATGCTGCAGCTTAACCTCATGTTGCCTGTGCAGCTCACCTATGCGCTGCTGCCGCTGCTGCGCCGCGCCGCCAGAGGCTACATTCTCAACGTGGCCAGCACGGCCGCCTACCAAGCCGTGCCCTCGCTTACGGTGTACGCGGCCAGCAAGGCCTTCGTGCTCAGCTTCAGCCGCGGGCTGCGCTACGAGCTGAAGGGCAGCACCTTATCAGTAACCTGCCTTAGCCCCGGCGCCACTGCCACCGACTTTGGCAACCGCGCCGGCATGGGCACCGAGTTGCAGGCCGTAGCCAATAAAGTATCGATGACGGCTCCCCAGGTAGCCGCTGCCGGGCTCAAGGCCCTGTTTGCGCGCAAGGCTGAGGTTATCCCCGGCGTGCTCAACAAAGTATCGGCGGGCCTCACCAGTGTAGTGCCCAAGCCCGTGGTGGAGAAAATAGCCGCCGGCATCTACGAAAAGTACTTGTAGAACTGCTTTGCAGGCTTAGCCAGTAGATTACCAAGGGCCGAGAAACCAGTATAGCTGCTGGCTTTTCGGCCTTTAGTGTGTACTCTGACTAAGGTTTAGCGCCATTTCTCAAAGGCTCAGGGGGTTGTTTTCGCTGGCCGGCTAGTCGTTAATTGACCTGCTTATTCGAAAGTGATAGGATTTTTGCAAATGCCGAAATTTTATACGTTATTTTTTTCGCTGATAATCAGCACTTTATGTTAAAAACACACTAGTGAGTGTCTACTCACCTTTGTTTGGTGAGCTAACACTTACCGTATTTTAGTTTTCTGTCGTAATATTGTCCCACTAACAGCTAGCGAGTCCCACCCGGCTAGCTGTACTACGCTGATAGCCGGCCGTCGTCCCACCCCAGCCGGTTGCATTCTTCATTCTATTGCCCAGTTGTCGTCCCACCCCAACTGGTTCCATTTCACATCCTGATTACCCAGCCGTCGTCCCACCCCAGCTGGTCCGCTCCTCTGTCCCGCCCCGGCCTGGCAGAGTCTGAAAGTTTCTCAACCGGCCGATTTGGTAATTCCAAATCGGCCGGTTTCTGTTTGGTAGCTAGTTGGTTACGCGTAGCTAGCCGGAAATAAGTGGCGTGGGCTGCCGCATTGCCGGGGTTGTGTCCGAACTTTGCCCCTTCCTCACAACGGTGGCCCGCTGCTGGCCGCTGCCCCATTCTACCTCCGCCACTCGTATGATTACCCGCCGCCAACACATTGCCGATGTGGCGCTGCAGCTATTTGGGGAGAAAGGGTTTGAGAATACCTCCACCCAGCAGATTGCCAAGGCCGCTGGTGTTTCGGAAGCTCTGATTTTCAAGCACTTCGGTTCCAAAGACCAGCTGCTCGACTTTGTTATTAAGAGTGGCTACCAGCGCATTATCGAGCACAACCGGGGCGGACTAACCGAAACGGATGCGCTCATCTTTATCCACAGCGTGATTGACCTGCCGTATAAGCTGGTGCTGGAGGAGCCCTACTTCTGGAAGCTGCAGTATCGGCTGGCCGACCACGACACGGCGCGGCAGCAGCACGAGCGCTTCATGCGCCCGGTACCGGCGCGGCTGCAGGTGGCGTTTCAGGAGCTGGGCTACGCCGAGCCCGCCAAGGAAACGCGCCTGCTGCTGCTGCTCATTGAAGCGCTCTGGAAGATAGAAGCCAACAAAACCGACGAGCACGTGCGCGAAATGCTCGACTTTATCAAGCAGAAGTACGCGCTGCAGCGTTGAGGTAAGGCAGGGCGGGCGGTGGAGAAATGAGCCTGCAAATGGCTTTTTGGGGAGGTTCTGCGTATCCTGAAGGGTCCAGTTATTCCGCCAAGGCCTATGCCCCGTACCTTAATCGTCTCTAACCGCCTCCCTACCAAAGTCCTGCGTACCGACGACGGCCTCACGTTTCAGCCCAGCGAAGGCGGGCTGGCTACGGGCCTGGGCTCCATTTATAAGCAGGGCGACAACTTGTGGATTGGCTGGCCGGGACTGTTTGTGCAGGACGCGGCGGAGGAAGACTACATCTGCAGCGCACTGCGGGCCGACAACATGGCCCCGGTGTTTTTGACGGAAGCCGAAATCCGGGATTTTTACGAAGGCTTCAGCAACTCCACGCTGTGGCCTACCTTTCACTATTTCAGCGAGTTTGTTACCTATGAGCAGGCACACTGGGAAGCGTATGTGCGGGTAAACGAGAAGTTTTGCGCCACCGTGCTGGCCCAGGCCGGGCCCGAGGATACCATCTGGATACACGACTACCAGCTGCTGCTATTGCCCGAAATGCTGCGCAAGGCCCGGCCGGAGGCGTCGATTGGGTTCTTTTTGCACATCCCCTTCCCATCGCAGGAGTTGATACGGGTGCTGCCCTGGCGCACCGAGCTGCTGCGTGGTATGCTGGGGGCCGACCTCATTGGTTTTCACACGTTTGGCTACCTGCGGCACTTCTTGAGCGCGGTGTCGCACCTGCTGGGCTTGCCGGCCCAGAACGGGCAGATAGAAACCGTCAACCGCACGGTGCGCGTCGATGCCTTTCCGATGGGCATTGATTACGAGCGCTATGCGCAGGCGGCGGATTCGGCGGAGGCGCAGGCGCATGAGGTAGTGTACCTGGAAGCCCTGCGCGATACGCGCGTGATTTTGTCCATCGACCGGCTCGACTATACCAAGGGCATTGCGCAGCGGCTGCGGGCTTTTGAGCTGCTATTGCAGCGCTACCCCGAGTGGCACGGGCAGGTGAGCCTGATTATGCTGGTGGTGCCCTCGCGCGACCAGGTGGCGCAATACGCGGCGCTGAAGGAGGAGATTGACGAGCTGGTGGGCCGCCTCAACGCCCAGTACCGCACCATTGGCTGGAACCCCATTCTGTACTTCTACCGCTCGCTGCCGCTGGAGGAGCTCGCGGCGCTGTATCGCCTGGCCGAGGTGGCCCTGGTGACACCCATGCGCGACGGCATGAACCTGGTAGCCAAGGAGTACGTGGCCAGCAAGCTCGACCAGCGCGGGGTGCTCATATTGAGCGAGCGCGCCGGCGCGGCCCGCGAGCTGTCGGATGCCATCATCATCAACCCTACCGACATGGGCCAGCTGGCCGAGGCCATGCACGAGGCCCTGGTGATGCCCGAAGACGAGCAGATAACCCGCATGACGGCCATGCAGGCTTTGGTGAAACGCTACAACGTGTTTTCGTGGACGCGGCTGTTTATGAACCAGTTGGCTTACACCAAGATGAAGCAGCACACCCTGGCCACCGAGATGCTGACGCCCACCGCCACCACCCAGCTGCTGGCCGATTACCACGCGGCCCGGCAGCGCCTCATCCTGCTCGACTACGATGGCACGCTGGTGGGCTTTCACCCCAACCCCCAGCGCGCCGAGCCCGACCAGGAGCTGCGCCTGCTGCTGCGCGCGCTCTCAGACCAGCCCCACACGCGGGTGGTTATCATCAGTGGGCGCGACCGGGCCACGCTGGCCAAGTGGCTGGGGCACCTGCCCATCGACTTTATTGCCGAGCACGGCGTGTGGCTGCGGGCGGCCGGCCAGGAGTGGGAGCTGTTTCAGCCCATGCGCAACGACTGGATGCGCGACCTGCGCCCGGTGCTGGAGCTGTACGTGGCCCGCACCGCCGGCTCGTTTATCGAGCAGAAGGACTACTCGCTGGTGTGGCACTACCGCCGCGTGGATGCCGACCTGGGCGAGGTGCGCGCCCGCGAGCTGCTCACCCACCTCTCGTTTATGACGGCCAACACCGACCTGCAGGTGATGGAGGGCAACAAGGTGCTCGAAATCAAGAATGCTGGTATTAACAAAGGCTCGGCGGCCGCGCGCTGGCTGGCCAACTACCCGGCCGACTTCGTGCTGGCCCTGGGCGACGACCGCACCGATGAGGACACCTTCCGGGCCCTGCCGCCCGAGGCGTACTCGGTGCGGGTGGGGGCCGGCGCCCGCTCACTGGCCCGGTTTACTATCGGCTCGCCGGTGGAGGTGCGGCAGCTGTTGCGCAAGCTGCTGGGGTAGTGTTTTTCACCGCAGAGGGCGCGGAGGGTTCCGCAGAAGAAACGCAGAAGCGTTTGCATTAGCAGCGGACTACTACCAGGCAGGCTGAGTTAAACTGGTAACTGCGGCTCTTAACTTTGTTCGCATCTCGCATTTGGTACGTCCCCCAGCCTCATGGCTACTCTGATAAAAAAGAGAAGCCCCGACTGGTGGAACAGTCAGGGCTTCGAGAAGTGTGGGGGTTTTGTGGAACCCTTTACTTCATTCGGAAAATGGAAAGTAAAAAGGCGAAGCAGGAATTTGATTTTAAAGTCAGACTCCGAATGCCTCCTGAGCTAGTTAAGTGGCTCGTCGGGGCATTTCTGATGGGTAGCGGTGCCGCTGCCGCAGCAACCCATTGGATAAACTAAGCTGCAAAGGCCGTGCTGTGAGGTGCGGCCTTTGTTTCTGTACGAATATCTTGTACAAAGGTAGTAAGAGTTTTTTCAATTTGTGCCAGAGTATAGCACAGCCTATGTTACTGTCAGGCTGCATCATACAGCACACACCTCGCTGGAAATACTACCCTACAAAATTCGGCTTGTCGAGCTTTTTGCTGATGCGGTAGGCGGCGTTTACCAAACCTACGTGGCTGTAGGCCTGCGGGAAATTGCCCCACTGCGAGCCGGTTTTGGCGTCTACGTCTTCGCTCAGCAGGCCGAGGTGGTTGGTGTAGGTGATGAGCTGCTCGAACTCGGCGACGGCCTCATCGAGGCGGCCCACGCAGGCCAGGGCCTCCACGTACCAGAAGGAGCAGATGAGGAACGTAGTTTCGGGCGTGCCGAAGTCGTCGGGGTGGCGGTAGCGGTAAAAGAGGCCTTCGGGCGTTTTCAGCTCCTTTTCCAGCTCGGCCAAGTGGTGCCTGGTGCGCTCCGAATCGGGGTCGAGGTAGCCCATGGTGATGAGCTGAATGGTGCTGGCATCGAGGTTTTCGGAGCCGATAGCGTTGGTGTAGGCCCCGCGCACCGGGTCGAAGCACTGCTCGATGCGCTCCTGGGCCATGCGCAAAAGGCGGGTAGCTCGCTCTTCTAACTCTTTATCTTGCAATAACTTAGCTACCTGGATGGCAGCGTGGCTGCCGGCCCAGTGGAAGAGGTAGGTGTAGCAGTGCTTCTGGGCAATGTGGCGAAACTCCCAGAGGCCGGCGTCAGGCTGGTCCATGGTAGCCTCGATGAGGCGCAGCGACTCCTCCACCAGGGCCAGCGGCGTGGCGCGGTCGGGGTCGCGGAAGCGGGCATCGACGTAGAGCGGCAGCAGGGCCACCAGCACCTGGCCGTACACGTCGTTCTGAATGTGGGTGTAGGCATCGTTGCCGATGCGCACGGGCTGGTTGCCGAGGTAGCCGGCCAGCGGCAGCTCTTTCTCCACCAGCTCTACCTGTCCGCCAATGCCGTAGAGCGGCTGGTATTTGTCCTTCACCTTGGTCGAGATGTTGGCAATAAAGTGAAAGTAGCGCTCCAGCTCCTCCGAGTGGCCGATGTTGTTGAAGGCCGTAAGGATGTAATACGTGTCGCGCATCCAGCAGAAGCGGTAGTCCCAGTTGCGGGTGCTGCCGGGGGCCTCGGGCAGGCTGGTGGTGCTGGCCGCGATGATGGCCCCGGTGTCTTCGTACTGGTGAATTTTGAGGGCCAGCGCCGAGCGAATAACCGCCTCCTGGTGAAAATTGCTGATGCTGGTGCTTTTGACCCAACTGCGCCAGTAGGCCAGGGTGCTGGTGAGAAAGCGCTCGGCGGTGCTTTCCAGGGCGGCTTCGAGCGGCGCGCCGTAGGTGAGCACGAGGTACTTGGTTTCGTTTAGCACAAAATCCTCCTCATCAAGCACATAGGTGAGCGGAATGTTGGTGGTAAGGCGAATTTCCTCCTCCAGGCCCAGAAACGCGATGTGGTTGGAGCTGCGGCGGCGCGTGAGCTCCTGCTCGCCGTATTGGCCCACGGGGCGCACGGCCGCCCGAATGCGCGGCGTGCCGCTGAGCGGCTCCACCTTGCGAATGAACATGAGGGGCTTGTAGTAGCGCTCGTACTGCAGAAAGCGCGGGGCAAAGTCGGTGACGCGGTAGCTGCCCTCGGCCGTGGTTATCTCGGTGCACAGCACGTTGGTATTCGGCACGTAGTACTGGTGGCTCGTGAAGTCGGCCGCCACGGGGCGCAGGCTACACTCGCCGCCCTTCTGCTCATCGAGCAGGGGCCCAAAGACGAAGCTGCTGTCGAAGCGGGGCCAGCAGAGCCAGCGCACGGCCGTGTCGGTGCCAATGAGCGCCAGGAAGGCACAATTGCCGACCACGCCCATGTCGTAGGTGTGTTTAGTCATAGGGTCAGGCCCCGGCGCGAACCGGGGTAAGTATGCACCGGTGTACCCGGTTCGGGCGAGTGGGGTTGTGCCGCGGCGGCCTGGGCGCCAAGGCCACTACGCGCAAAAGCGCCGCTGCCGCCCCGCAGCGCGGGGCAACAGCGGCGCTTAGTAGCTACCGGGCGCAGGCCAAGGTTAGGGCTGCACCTTGGCTTGCTCGTCGGCGGTGGGCTGGTGCTTTTCGCCGGTGGTGATGGCCTTGGCGTAGGCAAAGGCGCGTACAAACAGGTTGCTGGGCGAGTCCCAGTACTCGCCGCTCTCAATATCGACCCGCAGCAGGGCCAGGTTGGGGTCGTCGCTGCCCTTGGGGAAGAAGCCCCGGAAATCTTCGCGCCACAAGTCCTTGATTTTCTGCTTGTCCTCGACCACCGTGGCTGCGCCGGCGATGGTGACGTAGGTAGCCGCGCCGGGGTCGGAGTAGCCCAGGCCCACCTGCTTGTTGGCTCGTACCTCGCTGATTTTCTGCGCGTCTTTCTCCGTGAAAAACCACAGGGCCCCGTCGCCGCCGGGCGCGCAGGTATACATGGGCCGGCCGTGCAGGTGGCCCTGCGCGTCGAGGGTGGTGAGGGTGGCGTACTTCACTTCTTTGATTTTCTCCAGAAGCTTGTCTACTTCATGCGTTACGGCAACTTGCTGAGCCATGGGAAAAGGAAAATTAGGGTTAGAAACGCGTAGCTATACGGATTGCCGGGGGCCTGGTGTTGCGGGCTTAGGGGCTGAATGACACTATTTTGTGCCTCCTTTTTACTTAAGCTAAGCAGTAGCTGCTTCCGTACCTGATAGTAGCCTGATGGTTAAGCCCCGGCACTACGCAAGCTCCCCGAAACCCGCGCCGTCGGGAGGCTGCTAGCAGCCTTACCCCAGCTTCGCCCGTACTACCAACTCATGTCCCCTACTGCCGCCCGCGCCCGCCCTAACCTTACCCAAGGCTCTATTCTGAAAGCCTTGCTCACGCTGGCGCTGCCCATCGTGTTTGGCAATTTGCTACAGACTGGCTATCAGCTGGTTGATGCCTATTGGGTGGGGCGGCTGGGGGCCAGCGCGGTGGCTGCCGTGGCCGTCAGCTTCCCGGTCAATTTTCTGCTGCTGGCGTTGGGGTCGGGCTTTTCGGTGGCGGGCTCGGTGCTGGTGGCCCAAAACTTTGGGGCCCGCAACCTGAACATGGTCAACCACATAGCGGCCCAGACGCTGGTGCTCGAAACGGGGCTGGCGCTGGTGCTCACGGTGGGGGCGCACGTGGCCTCGCCGCTCATCTTGCGGCTTATTGGCGTGGGGCCCGACATTTTTGCCCAGGCCGACCTGTTCCAGCGGACGCTGTTTTTGGGGCTCACCTTCAACTTCGGCTTCCTCATGTTTCAGGCCCTGATGCGGGGCGTGGGCGAGGTGCGCATTCCGCTCTACATCAACATTGCCACGCTGGCGCTCAACTTCGTGCTCGACCCGCTTTTCATCTACGGCTGGGGGCCGGTGCCGGCGTTTGGGGTGGCGGGGGCAGCCGTGGCCACCGTAAGCACCCAGGCGCTGTCGGTGGTCATTGGCATGGTGGTATTGCTGCGCGGCAAATCGGGCATTCAGCTCAGCTTCAAGGGGTTTAAGCCCGATTTTTCGCTCATGCTACGGGCGTTTAAGCTGGGAGTGCCGTCGAGTATCGACCTGTCGGCGCGGGCCCTGGGCCTGTCAATGATGACGGTACTGGCCGCCGCCTTTGGCACTACCGTGCTGGCTACCTACGGCATCGGGTCGCGCATTTTGGCGCTGGGCATTATTCCGGCGCTGGGCATTTCGCTGGCCTGCTCCACGCTGGTGGCCCAGAACATTGGGGCCCGCAACGTGGCCCGCGCCAGCCGCACCGCCAACTACGCCATTAGCATCAGCTTCGTGGGCTTGCTACTGGTGGGCGGGCTGGGCTACCTGGTGGCGCGGCCCCTGGTGGTGCTCTTCCTGAAGGGCGACGCGGCCGTGACGAACGACGCGGTGGAATTTGTGCGCATTGCCGTGTTTAGTTTGTGCTTCACGGGGGTGCAGCAGTCGGTGTCCGGGGCGCTGCGGGGCTCGGGCAACACCTTGTCGGCGATGATGTTGACCATCATTGGGGTGTGGGTTTTCCAGTTCCCGGTGGCGTGGTACTTATCGCAGCACACGGCTCTGGGCTTTCGGGGGCTGTGGTGGTCGTTTGTGGTGGCCAACGTGCTGGCGGCCACGGTGGCGCTGCTGTGGTACCTGCGCGGCAGCTGGAAGGGCACCGACCTCGCCGACCCGCTTCACAACGAGGTGGCCGCCGCCAGCCCCGCGGGGGACAAGGCGGGGTGATGTTTAGCGTAGAGCAGTTTCGCAGTCCGGGTACGTGTAGCCCCACCCCCAACCCACGCCGCTTGATGTGCGGAATCCGGCGGGGAAGGGGAGCCGTTATGTAGGCTAGTAGCTAACCCAAGTTGGGGGTAGGGCTGCACGTACAGCGAAACTACTTAAGAATATCAACTTATTGATTATCAGCCCTTTATAAAGTACTGCTTACCCACCAAAATACCGCCTTACGCAATAGCTTCCTCCACTGTAGGCTCGGGCGAAGGCTCACCAGCCGGCCCGAAACCAGTAGGAATAAAAGCCGCCAGCCAATAGGCAAACCCGGCGAAGCAAGGCGCGGCTACCACGTCGTAGGTGTAGTGCACGCGCTGCACCAGCACCAGCAGCCCCACCAGCAGGGCGGCCAGCGCCAGCCCGCGCCGCCACTGGCCGCGCGTGGCAATGGCCAGCAGCGCCACCGTGGCCGTGTGCCCCGAAAAGAACAGGTCTTTGGTAATGGCCGCGCCCGTGTGAAAGGCCGTGGCCGTGAAAGGGTCGGGCATGGGCAGGATATCCAGGGGCGGCGTTAGCGGCAGCAGCCAGATGGTGACCATGCGCAGCACCAGCAAAAACAGCAGCGCCCACATGCCCCGCAAAAACAGCAGCGGCTGGCGCGTAAGCCAGCCCACGCCCACCACCACGCTCCCGTACATGAGCACAAACACGGCCGTGGCCACATCGTGGCGCGGCAGCAGGTGCAGCAGCGGGTCGGCCAGCACGGGGCCGGTGCGCCGCTCGATAGTCTGAAAGAAACCCGGCGTGAGCGGCACCAGCACGCCAAACAGCAGGGCCAGTAGTGCCAGCCAGCTCCAGCGAAACGCGGGCCGCGCCCACCCCAGCGCCCAGGCCCCCAGGCCAGCCGGCACGGCCACCACGGCAGCAGCAGCAGGTTCGGAGCAGGTGGGGGCAGCAGCAGGCAGAACACGCATGGCGCACAAGGGGAGAAAAGAAAGAAGTAGCTGGGCCCACAAAATTAAGCCCCACCAGATGATAGTTCGTAACCTGGCCGTAACACGCCAGCCCAGCGGGGCGGGCTGCAGCCGGGCCGGCATGGCCAGCCCAAACGCATGGCGGCCGGGGCAGTATCTTGGCTCCCATGAACATTGCTACCAATTCGCTCCTTATCAGCCTGGGGCTCAGCCTGGCTGCCACCGCCGCGCACGCGCAAAACGCGGCCCTCGATGCCCGCATCACCCAGCTCGCCGCCGCCGAGCAAGCCAAGGTAGTGGCCTGGCGGCGCGACATTCACGAGCACCCCGAGCTGGGCAACGAGGAAACCCGCACCGCCCAGCTCATCGCCACGCAGCTCAAAAGCTGGGGCTTAGAAGTACAAACCGGCGTGGGCCGTACTGGCGTAGTGGGCATATTGCGCGGCGGCAAGCCCGGCCGCGTAGTGGCCCTGCGCGCCGACATGGACGGCCTGCCCCTCACCGAAACCAGCGGCCTGGCCTACGCCAGCGTGGTGAAAGCCACCTACCTGAGCCAGCCGGTGGGCGTGATGCACGCCTGCGGCCACGACACCCACGTGGCCATGCTGCTAGGGGCGGCCGAGGTGCTGAGCCAGGTCAAGAAAGACCTGTCCGGCACCGTCAAGTTCATCTTTCAGCCCGCCGAGGAGGGCTCGCTGCCCGGCGTGGTGGGCGGGGCCAAGCTCATGGTGCAGGAGGGCGTGCTGGATAAGCCCAAGGTCGATGCCATTTTTGGGCTGCACATCTGGGCCACGGCCCCGGTGGGGCAGCTGCAATACCGGCCGCGCGGCGAGATGGCCAGCTCCGACCGCTTCACTATCAAGGTGCTAGGCAAGGGCGCGCACGGCGCCAAGCCCTGGAGCAGCATCGACCCGGTGGTGACGGCCGCCGAGATTATTACGGCCCTTCAAACCATCGTGAGCCGGCAGGTAGACCTCACCCAGGACGCCGCCGTGGTCACGGTGGGCACCGTGCAGGCCGGCGTGCGCTACAACGTTATCCCGCCCGATGCCACGCTCAGCGGCACCATTCGGGCGTTTAGCCCCGCCACGCAGCAGCGCATTTGGGCGGCCATCCGGCGCACGGCGGCCGGCATCGCGGCGGCCAACGGGGCCACCGCCGAGGTGGGCATTGAGCCCTACGTGCCCGTTACCTTCAACGACCCCGCCCTCACGGCCCAGATGCTACCCACCTTGCAGCGCACGGCCGGCGCGGCCAACGTGCTCGAAATCAAAGCAGTAACCGGGGCCGAAGACTTTGCCTGTTACCAGGAGAAGATTCCGGGTCTGTTCTTCTTTTTGGGGGGCATGACGCCCGGCACCGACCCCAGCACCGTGGCCGACCACCACACGGCCGGCTTTCGGGTCGATGAAAGCGCTTTCCCGCTGGGCGTGAAAACGCTGGCCACCCTGGCCGCCGATTATTTAAGCAAAAAGTAGTGTACCTGTGCGGTAAGCTTTAGCTTGCCGTGTTGTCACCCAACACGGCAAGCTAAAGCTTACCGCACAGGCATCTTAATCATTATGTATCAACAGCTTAGGCGGCTGCTTACCCAATGAGTACTCCACTTTGAAAGTCAGTGTAGCAAAAGAATCCAGCGAGTTCGAGTTGCCGCGGCGGCTCACATCGTCGAGCAGGTCGGTGCTGGTGAAATAATAGAGGCCCTCCAGCGTGAGCGCCAGGCGCGGGGAGGCGCGCAGGGTAACGCCCCCGCCCACCGGCAGCACGGCCGCCAGGCCGGGGTAGCTGTGGCCAGGCTCAGGCAGCAGCGGCTGGCCATCCTGGCTGGCATCGGGGCTGTAAAGCAGGGCGCCGGCCCCGGCTTCTGCAAAAACCAGTAGGGGCATTTCCTGGTGGTGAAGCCCCACGTACAGGCTTTTATCAGCCAAGAGGTTGTATTGCAGCCGGGCCGCCAGCACGGCATTATCGCTGCTAAAGGCCAGGCCCCGGCTCGGAAATACATCCTTGGCGCGCAAGTGAAAATAGCTCAGGTCGAGGGCAAAGGTGAGGTGCGGGCTGAGCGTTTGGGCCAGGCCGGCATTCAGCCCCACCCGCACCTTATTATCGCCTAACTTACTGGCAATGTCGCCGTTATAATAAGCCCCGTTCAGCCCAAAGTTGAGCCGCAGGGGCTGGCGATGGTAGGGCTGCCCGCTGGGCGTGAGAAAGCGCCGGGGCGAGTGGTAGCCGGGCGGGGCGGCAACGGCCGCCAGGCTGCTACCTAGTAGGAGGCCCAGTAAAAAAATACGCATGTAGAAGAGGGAAATAGGAATGCCAGGCAGCCGGCTGCTTGCCCATTGTGGGTGGCCGGGAAGCCCCATACGGCGAAGGCCGGCCCACCGTTGGCCCGGCTGGTTGCGCCGGGCAACGGGCAGTATCTTGCGCGCTCTATTTTGGCTTGCCTGCATGACTCTGCATTTCTCTCTGCCCTACCGCACCACCTACGGCCAGCGCCTGGTTGTTTGCGGCTCTTTACCCGGCCTGGGCCGCTGGCAGCTGGCCCACGCCCTGCCCCTGGCCTACGACGAGGCCACCACGCGCTGGAGTGCCGCCGTGGTAGTGGAAGCTGCCCTGGCGGCCGCCCCCATCTCCTATAAGTACGTGCTGCTGATGGAGGGCGGCGGCGTAGTGTGGGAGTGGGGCAACAACCGCACCCTGGCCTTGCCGGCCGGCCCCGCCCCGGTGCACCTGGCCGTGCGCGATTTTTGGCGCGCGCCGGCCCAGGCTGATAATGAGCTGTTTACGGCAGCCTTTACCAAGGCGCTGTTTCGCCGGCCGGCCGCCACGCCCGAGCCCGGCCCGGCCACGCCCGCCAAAAAAGCGGCCGCCAAGATTAAAAAGCCCGCGCTGGCCACCGTGCGCTTTCACCTCGAAGCGCCGCGCGTAGACCCGCACCACCAGGTGTGCGTGCTGGGCTCCGACCCGGCCCTGGGCAGCTGGAACAACACCCAGCCCCTGCTGCTGTCGGATGCCGCCTACCCCGCCTGGCAGGCCGCGCTCACCCTGCAAAGCCCCGACCAGGAGCTGCGCTATAAGTACGGCCTTTGGGACGCCCAGCGCCGCGCCGTGATGCAGCTCGAAACCGGCGACGACCGCGTGCTGCCCGCCCACGCGGCACCGCCCGGCACCTTCACCGTGCTCGCCGATGAGGGCTTTCGCTACGCGGCCCGGCCCTGGCGCGGGGCCGGCGTGGCCCTGCCCGTGTTCTCGCTGCGCAGCGAGCAGGGCCTCGGCGTGGGTGAGTTCAGCGACCTGCAGCTACTCATCGACTGGGCCGCGCAGACGGGCCTGAACATGGTGCAGATTCTGCCCATCAACGACACCACGGCCACCCACACCTGGGTCGACTCGTACCCTTACGCCGCCATCTCGGTATTTGCGCTGCACCCGCAATACCTGCACCTGGAGGGCATTGCTGAGCTAACGGACCAGGCCGCCCGCGCCGAGCTAGCCCAGCTGCGCACCGAGCTGAATGCCAAGGACTTCGTGGACTACGAAGCCGTAATGAATGCCAAGTGGAAGTATATCAAGCTGTTGTATCAGCAGGAGAAAAAGAACTTTCTGGACAACCCTGTCTTCCAGCAGTTCAAAGCCGAGCAGGCCAATTGGCTGGTGCCCTACGCCGCCTTCTCGGCGCTGCGCGAGCGCTTCGGCACCGCCGATTTTCAGCAGTGGCCCCAAGAGTTTCACGCTCCGGTTGGCCTGGATATTCTCACCGATGAGCGCGCGCCCAACTTCGATGAGTTTGGCCTGCACTTCTTCACCCAGTTTCACCTCGACCAGCAGCTGCGCGCCGCCGTGGACTACGGCCGCACCAAGGGCGTGGTGCTCAAGGGCGACCTGCCCATTGGCATCTACCGCCACTCGGTGGACGCCTGGACGCAGCCCGAACTCTACCACCTCGACCAGCAGGCCGGCGCCCCGCCCGACGACTTCTCCACCACCGGCCAAAACTGGCGCTTCCCTACCTACAACTGGGAACGCATGGCCCAGGACAACTACCAGTGGTGGCGCGAGCGCCTGGGCCACCTGGCCCGCTACTTCGACGCGCTGCGCATCGACCACATTCTGGGTTTTTTCCGCATCTGGGAAATGCCTGAAAACTCGGTCGAGGGCCTGCTGGGCCACTTTGCCCCCGCCCTGCCCCTGCACCGCACCGAGATACAGCGCCGCCTGGGGTGGTTCGACTACGGCCGCCTCTGCGAGCCCTATATCCGCTGGCACTTGCTGGAGCGCGTGTTTGGCCCTGATGCCCAGGCCGTGTTCGATGAGTTTATGGCAGCCGATACCTACGGGGCCATTCAGCTCAAGCCAGCGGTGGCCAGCCAGCGCCTCATCGAAACGTATATCAACGAGCAGCTTGCCGCTCAGCCTGAGCGTGAGGAGTTTCTGCTGCGCGTGCGGCCCGGCTTGTATCAGTTTGTGAATGAGGTGCTTTTCCTGCCCGCCGGCAACGACTTCTACCACCCGCGTATCACCCTCAACAAGACCGCCAGCTTTGCCGAGCTCGCCGACGATGAGAGCCGCCGCCGGCTGTATGAGGACATTTATGTCGACTTCTTTTTCCGGCGCCACGAGGAGTTTTGGCGCGAGCAGGGGCTCATTAAGCTGCCCGCCGTGCGCTACGCCACCAACATGCTCATTTGCGGCGAGGACCTGGGCATGGTGCCCGCCTCAGTACCCGGCGTGATGCAGCAGCTTGGTATTCTGGGCCTTAACATCCAGCGGATGCCTAGTAACCCCGCTACCGAGTTTGGCCACCCGGCCGATGCGCCCTACCTGTCGGTGGTCACCACCGGCAGCCACGACATGAGCACCTTGCGCGGCTGGTGGGAAGAGGACCGCGTGCGCACCCAGCGCTACTTCGAAACCACGCTCGGCCACTGGCGCCAGCTGGCGCCCTACTACTGCGAGCCCTGGGTGGTGCGCGAGGTGCTGGCCCAGCACCTGCAATCGCCCGCCATGTGGGCCGTTTTTCCGCTCCAGGACTTTTTGGGCATGGACACCCAGCTGCGCCGGGCCAACCCGCACGATGAGAAAATTAACGTGCCCAGCAACCCCCAGC
>CAXTFI010000041.1:0-29547 GCA_964243255.1 uncultured Hymenobacter sp. | reverse complement strand
GGAGCGCAGCGACGTATCTGCGAAATCCGTTAAATCCGTTTGAATCTGCGGTCAATCAGTGGTCAGCCCCAGACTTTGGTGCCTTCGGTGCAGTTGCGGCACATGTCGATTTGGTCGCGGCCTTTTAGGAGAGCTTGGCGGAATCCTTGGTACTTGGGGCCGCGCCAGAGGGCGCGGAAGCTTTCGTGCTGCCGGTCGCCGAGGCGATATTCGGCATCTTTGTCGAAGCAGCAGGGCACCACTTTGCCATCCCAGGTGATGACGCAGGAGTGCCACATTTTCCAGCAGCCGTTCACAAGCTTGTTCTTCAGGCTGAAGGTGCCGTTGCCGTTGTTGGCGTAGCGCGAGTAGTAGTCGATGGTAGGGATGAGCGGCGAACCCTGCTGGTAATCGTAAATCTGGGCGGTTTTAAACCATACGTCGTCCACGCCCATTGCCTGGGCCAGGGCTTTGGCATCGGCAATCTGGTGCTCGTTGGGGCGCACCACCAAAAATTGAAAGATGATACGCGGGGTGCTCTTGTTCAGCTCTTTGCGCCACTTTACTACGTTGCGGGTGCCAGCGAGTACTTTTTCCAGCTTGCCCCCTACGCGGTACTGCTGGTATACCTCCTGGGTGGTGCCGTCGAGCGAGATAATGAGCCGGTCGAGGCCACTTTCGACCGTGCGGCGCGCGTTCTCGTCGTTCAGGAAGTGCGCGTTGGTGCTGGTAGCGGTGTAAATGCCTTTCTTGCTCGCATACTTCACTAAATCAAGGAATTGCGGGTGCAGATACGGCTCGCCCTGAAAGTAGAAAATGAGGTACCACAGCCGGCTGGCTACCTCATCCATTGTTTTCTTGAATAAGTCGGCGGGCAGCATCCCCGTGGGGCGCGTAAACGAGCGCAGGCCACTTGGGCACTCGGGGCAGCGCAGGTTGCAGCTGGTGGTGGGCTCGAAGGCCAGCGCGATGGGCAAGCCCCAGGCGCGGGCCCGCCCCGTGAGCCGGCTCAGGATGTAGGAAGTAACTACCTGCCCGGCATTGAGTACGCGGCCGGGCGTGGCCTTGCGCAAAAAAGAAATGGCATCGCGGAGAGTAGAGCGCATAAGGTAAAATACGGCTCGGGCCGCCGCACCACAGACATGCGACCAACTCCATAAGTTTTTGCCAAGGCCAGCCCAGAAGGTAGGTCAGTACTTATGAAAGGCACAAACATCAGATAATCAAGTAGTTACAAAGGCTACTTGGCGCCGGTTGGCAGTTGCGACACGGCCGCGCTATAAATGCCGGCCTTGCCAAACGACTGATTTATTTCGTCTACTGCGGCGCGGCTGCTGAGGCGTTTAGGCTTGGGGTTGAGGATAGTGCCATCTTCACCCAGCAGAATGTAGGTGGGTACTTCCTGCACGTTGTAGGCCTTGGCCACGGCCGAGCGCAGGCCACCCACGGCTCGTAGCTGCACGCCAGGCAGCTTCTTTATGAGCACCAGTTGCCGCCAGGGCATGTCCAGCTCATCGAGCGCCACGTTCACAAAAACGATGTTCTTCCCCTCAAAGCGCCGGGCCAGGTCCTGAGCGTAAGAAAGGTCGCGCAGACACAAGCCATTGGTTGATTTCCAGAAGTTTAGGTACACCAGCTTGCCTTGCAGGCTGCTCAGCTGAACCGAGTCGCCCACGGCCGACAGCAGGCGGAAATCGGGGGCCTGCGAGCCGATGGCCAGTGCCTTGTGCTTGCTAAAGTCGGTATCCAGGGTGGCTACGTAGCGCTTGTGGGTATCGAGGGCCCGAAAATCGGCCAGCATGGCAGCCGATTGCCGCACGTGCCCAAAGCGAAACGACTCTTGCAAAATGCGCCCCAGCGTGAGCAGCTTCATGGTGCCGTTGAGGCGCTTGCTGGCCAGCGCGTAGCACACCGGATAAAAGTCGGGGTCGGTGCGCAGGTGCTTCTGCTGCGCGGCCATAAAGTGCACGTAGTTGAGCAAGAACTCCTGAAACTGCTCGTTGCCCACGGCCGTCTGGTCGTTCAGCAGGTTGGGGTCGCGCAGGTAGTCGTAGTAGCCGGGCGTCATGGTAAGGCGGCCCTCGGTGCTCACTACTTGCTCGCGCAAATCGGTGAAAGTGAGGCGGTCGTTGGCGTTGGAGTATGTTATCTCCGCCTTAGCATAGTTATAAAAATCAATGGTAAAGGACTGTTTGGCAGCACGGTCCTCCAGGAAGTTACGCTCGTGCTTAATCCGGTAATCCAGAAACGATACGAAGGGCGCCTCGTAGAGCTGAATATTGTCGGGCAGCACCTGAAAGCCATCGTTGGACACAAACTGCTCGTCAAATTCAGCCAGGTACGAATTGGCGTTGGCCATCTGCTGGCGGTGGCGCTGCGCATCGGTCAGGTTGGCGTTGTTGCGCAGGCGGGTGGCAAAGCCCGAGGGCACATCATTGGCCTTAAACTTAACCGTACCCGGCAGGTCTTCACCCTTAAAGCGCACGTCGAGGTCAGTGCCAGGGTCCAGAAAAAGGTCCGTTACGGCGTCTCCGTACACTAAATCAGCCTTTGTGGAGCCCGTGAGCAAAATGCTGAGCCGAAACTCCCCCTTCTCGTTGAGGCGGGCGTAGCTGATGCGCTCCTTCGAATCGAAGGGGCTATCGTGGATGGCAACGGCAACGGTATCGGTCTTCGGATTCGTGACGCGGCCCGTGAGTACGGCTGCCCCGGCTATGTCGGCGGCCCGGCCCGGCCCGGCCTGCGCCCACGCCGGCAACGACAATGCCCAGCCCAATCCCAACGTTGTTAGACAGGTAAAGAGTAATTTCATATAGTGCTAAGACAGGAAGCCGATAAGCCCGAAATATGCCGAATGTGTGGAGAAGGTCAATACGTGTGCCTACCTCTTTTCGCGGTAAAAGTCAATTACGGGACCGAAGATAAGGCACTTTAAGCGCTCATCTGGCACGTGACCTACGTAAAAAAGTCACCCCCTGGAAATTATACTACCAGCTATTTGTTTCGGACTACCAGAATGGGCTTATTGCCGGGCACGCTGCTTGGCAGCGCCCCGGCAACTCCCTGGCCCTGGCTACTTACGACGCGGCTATACGGAGGGCGTCGCTACGCAGCGCCTAGCCAAACAGGCCATTCAGCACTTCATCGAGCCGGCTCACGGCTTGGATGCGCAGGCCGGCGCGGTCCTGCTCGCCCAGGTTCTTGCCGTTGAACTGTGACACGTACATCTGGCGGAAGCCGAGCTTTTCGGCTTCCGCCAGGCGCTGGTCGAGGCGGGGCACGGCGCGCATCTCGCCGCTCAGGCCTACTTCGGCGGCCAGGCACACGTCGCCCGGAATGGGCAGGTCGTTGAGGCTGCTCACCACGGCCGCGCACACGGCCGCGTCGAGGGCCGGGTCGTCGAGGCGCAGGCCGCCCGCAATGTTGAGGAACACGTCGTGCTGGCCCAGGCGCAGGCCGGCGCGCTTTTCGAGCACGGCCAGCAGCATTTGCAGGCGCTTGGCGTCGAAGCCGGTGCTGCTGCGCTGCGGCGTGCCGTAGGTGGCGGGCGTCACCAGGGCCTGCACTTCTACTAACAAGGGGCGGTTGCCCTCCAGGGTGGCCCCGATGGCCATGCCGCTCAGGCTTTCGCCGCGCTGCGAAAGCAGGATTTCCGATGGGTTGCTCACCTGGCGCAGGCCGTCGCCCTGCATTTCGTAAATGCCTAATTCCGACGTGCTGCCGAAGCGGTTTTTGGTGGTGCGCAGGATGCGGTAGCTCAGGTGCCGGTCGCCCTCAAACTGCAACACGGTGTCGACCATGTGCTCCAGAATTTTGGGGCCCGCGATGCTGCCGTCCTTCGTGATGTGGCCGATGAGCAGCACCGGCACGCCGGTTTCCTTGGCGTATTTCAGAAACTCGGCCGTGCACTCGCGCACCTGGCTCACCGTGCCCGCGCCGCTCTCCACCAGCGTCGAGTGCATGGTCTGGATGGAGTCGATGACGAGCAGGTTGGGCTGCACCTGGTCGATTTGGCGGAAGATGTTCTGGGTGTTGGTTTCGGTGAGGATGTAGCAGCCGGGGTGCTGGCCGTCGGCCAGGCGCTCGGCGCGCATCTTTATCTGGGCTTCGCTTTCCTCGCCGCTCACGTAGAGGATACGCAACTTCTTCATCATCAAGGCTATCTGGAGCATGAGCGTGCTCTTGCCGATGCCCGGCTCGCCGCCGATGAGCACAATGGAGCCCGGCACCAGGCCGCCGCCGAGCACGCGGTTCAGCTCGCCGTCGGGGGTGACGATGCGGGGCTCTTCCTCGTGTCGGATGTCGGCCAGCGGGCGCGACTTAGCGGCTTTGGCGGTATTGCCGCCGGGCACGGTGCTGGCGGGCTTCCACTGGCCGGTGGTAGTGGCGGCGGTTTCCTTCTGGATTACCTCCTCCACGTAAGTGTTCCACTCGCCGCACGAGGGGCAGCGCCCAATCCATTTTGCCGACTGCGCGCCGCAGCTCTGGCAGAAAAATACGGTTCTAACCTTGGCCATTCTTTGCTAAAATTTTGTGCAAGGATAAGGCTGAAATGAGCAGAAAAGTTGCGCGTGTGGGTCACCTCACCCCCCGGCCCCCTCTCCAAAAAAGAGGGGGAGCCGCTGTGGTCCTTGACAAGCACCTAAACAGAAAAGCTCTTGGCAATTGCTGAGAGCTTTTCTGTTTTTAAAATAAGTCGTTTGGCTCCCCCTCTTTTTTGGAGAGGGGGCCGGGGGGTGAGGTGCGCTACCCCTTCTTCTTGCCCGTATAAGCCACGCGGTAAATCACGCCGTTGTCGTCGTCGCCCATTAGCAGCGAGCCGTCGGGGGCCTGGATGAGGCCGCAGGGCCGGCCAAACTCCGATTTGTCGTTATCAACCAGAAAACCAGTGAGAAAATCCTCGAACTTTTCGGGCTGGCCCTGGGCGTTGAAGTGCACGCGCACCAGCTTGTAGCCGCTGGGCTGGGCGCGGTTCCAGGAGCCGTGCATGGTGACGAAGGCATCGTTCTGGTACTCTTTCGGAAACTGACTGCCTTTGTTGAATACCAGGCCCAGCGGGGCCGAGTGGGCTTTGTAGAGCAGCAGCGGGCGCTCGTTCTTCTTATCGAAGGCCTCGTAGCTTTCGCCGCTCTTGGGCTTGTTGGCGGGGTAGTGCTGGCCGTCGGCGATGATGGAGGGCCAGCCGTAGCCGGCGCCAGGCTTAATCTGGTTGAGCTCCTCCTGCTGGGTTTCGTCGCCGAGCCAGTCGATGCCGTGGTCCATGCCAAAGAGCTCCTTGGTGAGCGGGTGCCAGTCGAAGCCGATGGTGTTGCGCAGGCCGTGGGCCACCACCTGACGGCCCGAGCCGTCGAGGTTAAGCTGCAGAATAGTAGCGTTTTCGGGGTTATCTTCGTCGCAGGCGTTGCAGGTGCTGCCTACCGACAGGTAGAGCTTGCCATCGGGCCCAAAGCGCAGCACGCGGTTGGCGTGCTGGCCGGCGTCGGGCAGGTCGTGGTACAGCTCCTTGAGCTCGCCGAGGCCGCCGTCGGGCAGCACGTCGGCCACGTATACTTCGCGGATAGCGCTGATGTAGAGCTTGTTGCCTTGCAAGGCCAGGCCGTGTAGGTGCGGCTTCTGGGCTACCTGGCGCATGGTTTCGGCCTTGCCGTCTTTGTTCGCATCGCGCACCAGCGTAATGGTGCCTTTCACCCGGTTGCTCACGTACACGTCGCCGTTGGGCATCATGGCCAGCATCCGGGGCATGTCGAGGCCTTCGGCGAACTTGCTGACGGTGAAGCCGGTAGGTACTTTGAGGGCGGCCACGCGGGCGTCGGTAGCGGGCAGCTTGTTGGGCAGGTAGATATTGCCCTGCATCTGAAAGGGCGTAGCGGGCGGCGGCACGTTTTGGGCGGCGGCAGGCAAAATGGGCAGCAGTGCAGCGGCCGTCAGCAGCGTAGTAGGGGAGAAGCGCATAGGAGCAGTAGTAAAAACTATCCGCTTTAACTCCCGGCGCCGGCTTGAGGTTGCTACCGGGCAACGCATGGGCCGAAAGCTAGGCGCAAAAAAAAGCCTTTCCTGAAGCAGAAAAGGTTTTCCATCCTTTTGGACAAAGGAACTGCCCCTTGCGTAGCCAATGGCGTGCCAGCCTGCCCTTAGCACGCAGGTAGGCAGGCACCTAGCTGGGCTAAGTTGCGGGGCAACGGTAGCTTTGCCGGGTCCGAAAGGCGGGTGGCAGCGTTGGCCAGCGGTTTTCGGCGGCTTTATTTTTCTCTACGCCCATGCTTACCCACGGCCAAATTGTCCGGCTCATTTTTGGCCTGAAGCTGCGCGAGCTGCGGCAGGAGCGGGGCCTGACCCCGGCCGAGCTGGCCCGCGCCTGCGACATGAGCGTGAGCTACCTCAACGAGATTGAGAAAGGCAAAAAATACCCTAAAGCCGACAAAATCCTCAGCCTGAGCAAGTGCCTGGCCGTGCGCTACGACCAGCTCACGGCCACCACGCTGCCCCGCCGGCTTGAGCCGATTGCCGACCTGCTGCACTCGAAGGTGCTGCAAGAGTTTCCGCTGACCCTGTACGGCATCGAGCCCGCCCAACTGTTTGAGCTGCTGGCCAATGCGCCGGCCAAGATGAACGCCTTTATCAGCACCATCTTCGAGATAGCGCGCAACTACGAGATGCGGCAGGAGCACTTTTTTGTGGCCGCGCTGCGCTCGTACCAGGAGATGCACGACAACTATTTTGAGGACCTGGAGCAGGATGCGCGCGCCTTTATGGCCAGCCACCAGCTGGCTACCGCGCCGCCGGCCAGCCTGGCAGCCCTCGAAGCCGTGCTGGTGCAGGAATACGGCTACACCCTCGACCGCACCACGCTGGCGGCCAACCCCGTGGCGGTAGCCGGGCGGCTGCGCTCGGTATTCAGGCCCCAAACCAGGACGCTGCTGCTGCTGGCCAGCCTCACGCGGGGCCAGCAGGCCTTTGTGCTGGGGCGCGAAATCGGCTTCAACTACCTCAAGCTCAAGGAGCGGCACTACGCCAGCCCCAATACGCTGGAGCTGCGCTCGTTTGAGGAAGTGCTCAATAATTTTCGGGCGTCGTACTTCGCCAGCGCCCTGCTGATGGAGGAAGACAGCCTGGTGCGCGACCTGCGCAAGGTGCTGGGAGCCAAGAAGTGGCAGCCCGCCGCTCTGCTGGCTTTGCTCACGCGCTACGATGTGAGCGCCGAGATGCTGTTGCAGCGCCTGGCGGCGCTGCTGCCCAAGCACTTCGGGCTCACGAGCTTGTTCTTTTTGCGCTTCGACCAGCGTGAGGCCGGCGCGGCCTTCGACCTGACCAAGGAGCTGCACCTCTCGCGCCTGCACAACCCGCACCGCAACGAGCTGCACGAGCACTACTGCCGCCGGTGGGTGAGTTTGCGCCTGCTTACGGAGGCGCGCGCTGCGGCTGCCCTGGCCGGCCCCGCGGCCCCGCCCACCACGCTGCTCGATGTGCAGCGCTCGCGCTACCTGGGCACCGACGACGAGTACTTCTGCCTGACGCTGGCCCGCGCCGGCGCCCCCGACGCCCCCGCCATGAGCGTGACCGTGGGCCTGCGCTGCGACGAGGCGCTGCGCCAGCAATTCAGGTTTCTGGCCGACCTCAGTGCCTTTCCGCTCACCATCGTAAACGAAACCTGCGAGCGCTGCCCGCTCACCGACTGCCTGGAGCGCGCCGCCCCGCCGGTGCAGGTGCAGCGCGCCACCCGGCGTGCTGCCTACGAGGCCGCCGTGGCCGCGCTGGTAGCGGGGTAATGGGTACTAATCAACTTGCTAGCTTACTGCGCATTACCCCGCCACTACGGTGCGCCGGATGCCCAGCTTCTTCATTCTGGCTTCCAGGGTTTTCGGGTTGATGTCCAGCAGCAGGGCCGCGCCGCTGGGGCCACTGACGCGGCCCTCGGTGCGGTGCAGCGCCGTCAGAATATGGTCGCGCTCCTGCTCGCGCAGCGTTTTGAGGGGCGCGTCGGCCGCACTGGTTTCGGTGGGGGCCGGAGCTACTGCCTCGCTGGGTGGGGCAACCGCCGCGGGGGGCAGCGCCAGCAGCGCGGAAGCCGCCGCAAAGCCCCCAAATTCCAGCCACGGGCCCTGGCTCACGATGATGGCCTGCTCCAGCACGTGCTCTAGCTGGCGGATGTTGCCGGGCCAGGCGTAGGCTTGCAGCGCGGCCAGGTCGGCGGGCCGAATGGCGCGCGGCGGCCGCGCCAGGCGCTTGCTGAGGGTGGCCAGGTAGTGCTGCACCAGCGGCGCAATATCCTGCGGGCGCTCGCGCAGCGGGGCCAGCTGAATCGGAAACACGTTGAGCCGGTAGTAGAGGTCGGCCCGGAAGCGGCCGGCGCGCACCTCGTCTTCGAGCACGCGGTTGGTGGCGGCCAGCACGCGGGCATCGGTTTGCAGCACGCGGTTGCTACCCAGGCGCTCAAACTCTTTTTCCTGCAGCACGCGCAGCAGCTTGGCTTGCAGGTCGAGGGGCAGCTCGCCTATTTCGTCCAGGAAAATCGTGCCGCCGTTGGCCAGCTCAAACTTGCCGATGCGCCGCTCTACGGCCCCGGTATAAGCACCTTTTTCGTGGCCAAACAATTCGCTTTCAATTAGTTGGGCGGGCAGGGCGGCGCAGTTCAGCTTCACCAGGGCCCGGCCGTGGCGGGGCGAGGCCTGGTGCAGGGCGCGGGCCACTACTTCCTTGCCGGTGCCGGTTTCGCCGGTGATGAGCACCGTGGCGTCGGTGCCCGCCACCTGGGCAATGCGCTGGCGCACCTGCTGCAAGGCCGGGCTGGTGCCGATGAGGCCATCGGCGGGCCGGTCGGTGTTGATTTCGTCGATGAGGTAGGTGCGCTCCTGCTCCACCTGGGCCTTGAGCTCCTCAATCTGCTCAAAGGCAAACAGGTTTTCGAGCGCCAGCGCAATCTGGGGTACCAGCGACTGCACGGTAGCCTGGTCGCTGGTGGTGAAGCCGTAGGGCAGGGGCGAGGCCAGCGATAGCACAGCCGCGCCCTCGGGCCGCTGCCAGATGGGTACAATGAGCATGGACCGTACGTGGTGCGTTTCGTACACGTAGCGCATGGCGGGGTAGCGCACGGCTAGTGCCTTAAACTGCTCATCGGTATACAGGCCCGGCGTCTGCAGCAGCTCGCTAATCTGACTGTAGAGGTTGGATACAGCTTCTTGGCTCAAGCCCTGGTGGCGGTCGGGCGCGAGGGCCACCAGTGGGCCGCCGGGCGCATCGTCGGCCCGCGCAAATTCGGCGAAGCCCTCAAAAGCCTCGCGCTGCCCCGTGCGCTGCACCCGAATACCGAAGTACTCAAACGGTACCACGCGGCCTAGTTCCTCAGCCACGGCCCGAAACAGCGGCTCGCGCTGCTTGATGCTGAGCAGCGCATTTGTAATGGCCAGCTGCATGGTGCGCTCGCCTTCGCGCCGGGCTATGTCTTCGAAGGCCAGCGTGTTGCCCACGGCCACAGCCACCAGCGAGCCAATGCTGAGCAGCAGGTGCTCGTCGGCCTGGGTGAGGGCCGGGCGGCGGGCCGCTGCCAGGATGAGGAAGCCCGTGAGCCGCCCGCCCAGCCGCAGCGGCACGGTGGTCATGTAGTCGATGCCTTGCCGGCGGAGCTTGTTAAAATGCTCAAAATCAGGGTATTTCTCCGCGTAATCGGCCAAGGCGATGTGGCGCAGGCGTGGGTCGGCCACAAGCTGCTCTATCGGCGAGCCGGCAATGGGGGAGAAGACGGCGGCCTGCGCATCGACCGGCATGGCTTCGGCCGGGCCACCCACGTAGCTGCGTAAAAACAACCGCTTGTTAATCAGTTCTTTATCCAGAACATTGATGCCAATTAAGTCAAAGGGGAAGATGAGCCGCAGCTTGTTGGTAATCACCTGAAACAAGGTTTCTTTGTCGCGGATGGTAGCAATAGCCTCGTTGAGGTGCAGTAGCAGCGGTTCATCTTGGTTGGGCTTGGGCATGGCAGAGCGCGGCAGCAGCTAGCGGATATTTTAAAGAAATTCCTTACATGTAAGGAAACCCTCAGTGTGAGTTAAGGTTTATTTTCTTGTTTACACAATAATCTTTTTTATAAAAATCAGACAGTAAATAAGTTAACTCAATTTAACCTTATTTTAATCCGTTGGCACGTGGTTAGGTAAGCAAGGGGCACACTACTACGCCACTTGGCTTATGTTTTCTAGATATCAACTGGCCGGTTTTGCGGGCGTGTCGCTGTTGGGCGCACTGCTGACGCAGCCGGCGCTGGCTCAAAACCAACCGGGCTTGCCCGCCTCAGCCCAAGCAATCGGGCTGGTGAGCGACTCCCTCACGCTGGGCGGCACCGTGCAGGCGGTGCTCGATGCCAACCCCGGCGTCACGAACCTGACGGAGCTGGCTAATGCGGCCGGCAGCCGCCTCAGCCAGACGCAGGCGGGCTACCTGCCTCAGGTTACGGGCTCGGCCACCTACACCCGCCTCGACCCGGTGTCGCAGGCCGTGTTTGGGGGGCAGCAGATTGCCTTTGTGCCCCACAACAACTACGATTTTCACATTACGGCCCAGTACGAGCTGTACGACTTCGGCAAGCGGGCGGCTTCGACGGAGGTGTCGCGCTCGCAGGTGACGACGGCGCAGGACAACATTGAGGTGGCCCGGCGCGACCTGGCTTTTAATGCGGCGCAGGTGTACTACAACATCCTGTTTTACCGCGAAAGCATTCGGGTGCAGGACCAGCAGATTGCCTCGCTGGTGGCCCACCGCAACGAAATGCAGAAGCGGGTGGATGCGGGCGTGAGCACCAGGTTTGACGTGACGACTACCGACGTGCGCATCACGCAGGCCCAGAATACCAAGCTCGACCTGCAAAACCAGCTGCGCAACCAGCAGGTGCAGCTAGCCCGCCTGCTGCACAAGCCCCAGCAAACCGACACCCAGGTGCGGGGCCGCCTCGAGTACAACCCGCAGCCGGTGAACCTGGAAGCCGAACTGGCCAAGGCCGCCGCCAACCGGCCCGAAGTAAAGCTGTCGCGAGATGCGGAAGCCACCGCCGAGCTGCAAGCCAAGCTTATTGATAAGAGCAACCTGCCGGTGCTGGGGGCGGGCGTGCAGGCGGGCGGCAAGAATGGCTACCTCATTCCTAACGTAGAAACCTCGGAAGCGCTCAATCGCATTCGCTTTAATACCGTGGGAGTGGTGCAGCTGTCGGTGCCCATCTACGACGGTAATAAGAACAAGAAGCAGCGCGTGGAGGCGGCCGCCAACTACCGCAGCGCCCAGGCCCGCACCCAGGACACGCAGGAGCAAATCCGGGCCGATGTGCGCCAGGCCGCCAACAACATGGAGTTTAGCCAGGCGCGCTACAACAATGCCTTGCAGCAGGTAGCCCAGGCCACCGACGCCCTTACCCGCGCCGAGGGCCGCTACCGCTACGGCGTGGGCCAAAACCTCGACGTGCTCGACGCCGAAACCCAGCTCGCCCAGTCGCGCCTGGCCCGCGCCCAGGCCATGTACAACTACACCCTCGGCCAGTTTCAGCTGCGCCGCGCCACCGGCGAGCAGATTTGGAAATAATCAGTAGTGAGTTGGTGAAGTGGTGAGTTGGTGAGTTTTTGATACTCTTTGCCCACTCCAGATTCACCATTTCACCATTTCATCATTTCACCAAATGACCCTCACCACCATCCTCTGTCCGCTCGACTTTTCGGCTGCTTCGGTGGCGCTGGTGGCGTATGCCGCCGCGCTGGCCGTGGGCACCGGGGCCGAGCTGCATCTGCTTTATGTGCAGGAGCCGGCCGGCTCTGCCCCCGTGGGCATAGAAGCCGCGCTGCGCACCCACCGGGCCGCGGCGGAGGCCGCCGGGGCCAGCCGCGTGAGCACCACCACGGTGCAGGGCGAAGCCGCCACCCAGATACTGGCCGAAGCCCACCGCCAGCACGCCGACCTCATCGTGATTGGGGCGCACGGCCAAACCTGCCTCAGCCGCTTCTTGATGGGCAACACCGCCGAAACGGTGGTGCGCACCGCGCCCTGCCCCACGCTGCTGGTGCGCGAATAAACATTTGCCTGATTGTTACGTGTTGGTTGCTGACTGGCTAGCCCCATTTAATGTTAACGCGACCCCTGACAATCAACTACTTCTCCTTATTACTTATCAGCAATCAACCCGAACCCGATGGCTACCCAAACCCAACTCCACGACGAAACGCCGACCGCCGTTGCCGAGCCGCTCGAAGAACCCAAAAAGCGTAACCCACTGGTACTTATTGTTTTAGCCATCGTGCTGCTGGTAGGTGGCTACTTCGGCTGGCAGCGCTTCCAGTTTGCCCGCGCCCACGAAAGCACCGACGACGCCCAGGTAGAAGGCGACGTATATCCCATCCTGCCCCGCGTGTCGGGCCCGGTGCTGAAGGTATTTGTGACTGATAACCAAACGGTTAAGAAAGGCGATACCCTCGTAACTATTGATAAGTCGGACTACCAGCAGCGCGTGAACGCCGCCGAGGCGGCCCTGCTGGCCGCGCAGGCCCAGGTAACGGCCGCCCGCGCCGGCGTGGGCACCGCCCAGGCCAGCGTGCGCACCGCCCAAACCACCATTGGCGTGAGCGAAGCCAACCGCACCAAGCTGCAGCAGGACCTGGCCCGCAGCACCAAGCTGCGCAAGGAGGACATCATTCCGCAGAGCGACTACGACGCCGTGCAGGCCAACCTGCGCGCCACCAGCGCCCAGCGCAGCACCGCCCAGGACCAGGTAACCGTGGCCCGCCAGCAGGTGATTGCCGCCCAGCAGCAAATTGCCGTGGCCCAGGCCGTGGTAAAGCAGCGCCAGGCCGACCTCGACAATGCCAAGCTGCAGCTGAGCTACACCGCGCTCCTGGCCCCCGGCAACGGCATTGTGAGCAAAAAAGGCGTGCAGCCCGGCCAGGTAGTGTCGCCCGGCCAGCAGCTTATGGGCCTAGTTTCGAGCAACAAAACCTGGATTATTGCCAACTTCAAGGAAACCCAGTTGGAATACATGAAAGTGGGCCAGCCCGTGAAAGTGGAGGTGGATGCCTATTCCAACGAGGACTTTGAGGGCCACATTGAGTCGCTTTCGGCGGCTACGGGCGCCCGCTTTGCCCTGCTGCCCCCCGACAACGCCAGCGGCAATTTCGTAAAAGTGACCCAGCGCGTGCCCGTCAAAATCGTGCTTAACCACGAAGACCCCCAGCACCCGCTGCGCGCCGGCATGAGTGTGAACGCCATTGTAGCGGTGAAATAGTGAGTTGGTGAACTAGTGAGTTTTAGGTTCTGCCTGCCTTGCATGGGGCCTGCCGAATCAGTGACTCACCCCAGCCTTTGCTTTTTTACGAGCCGTAGCTAAGATGGAGACAATCTCCAGGTATTCCTGCTGCAGGCTGGTTAGCTTGGCTTTCGGAAATATCTCTGCGTCGCCGAGTAACTCCAGCCAGAAATGGGTTTCGTCTGCTTCCTCAACGCAGATGCAGAGCTTAGCATACCATTCAGCCGGGGAGCGACCCCGGCAGGCTGCCCGAAAATTGGCAGCTACCGACGTTGCGGACCGCAACAATTGCTTGCCTAACACATGGGCTTCACCCGTGTGGGGTAGCTGTTGAAATAAACGAATTATTCGCAGCGAAGCCTCTTTTGTTCGCATCCGCATCATTTCGTTGAAGGGTGGCGCTGTAATAAGTACTCCTTCTTCCATTTTGATGAGTTGGTGGGTTGATGCCGCAAATAACGTCTTCGAACTCACCACCTCACTATTTCACTAGTTCACCTTATGGAAACCGGATTTAAAAAGTGGATTATCGTTATCACGGTGGTTCTCTGCGTGTTGCTTGAGCTCATTGATACCAGCATCGTGAACGTGGCCCTCACCCAGATGATGGGCAACCTCTCCACCACGCAGCAGGAAGTGAGCTGGGTAGTGGCCTCCTACGCCATTGCCAACGTGATTGTGATTCCGATGACCGGCTTCCTGGCCGAGCAGTTTGGGCGCAAAAACTACTTCATGTTCTCCGTCATCCTGTTTACGCTGGCCTCCATGGCCTGCGGGCAGAGCACCGACATCTGGGAGCTGGTGGCTTTCCGCTTCATTCAGGGCATCGGGGGCGGCGCGCTCATGGCTACCTCGCAGGCTATTCTGATTGATACGTTTCCGCCCAAGCAGCTGGCCCTGGGCCAGGCGTTGTTTGGCATGGGCGTTATTATCGGGCCCACCATTGGGCCCACGCTGGGCGGCTACATTGTGGATAGCAGCCTTGGCTGGCCCTGGATTTTTTACGTGAACGTGCCGGTAGGTATTCTGGCCACCATCTTCACCTTCCTGTTCATCCGCGACCCCGAGCGCATTAAAAACGCCATTCCGACGCCCCTGCGCCAGATTGACTGGGCCGGCATCGGGCTACTCATCCTGGGCGTGGGCTCGCTGCAGCTGGTGCTGGAGCAGGGCGAAAGCGAGGACTGGTTCGACAGCGCGTTCATCGTTATTTCAACGCTGCTGGCCGCCGTGGGTATCATCGGCTTCATCTGGCGCGAGCTCACGGCCACGAAACCCATTGTGGACCTGCGCGTGCTCACCAAGAGCCGCAACCTGGCGGTGGGGGCCGTGCTGTCCTTCGTGCTCGGGTTTGGGCTGTTTGCCTCGGTGTTTGTGCTGCCCATTTTCACGCAGCGAATTCTGGGCTTCTCGGCGGCCCAAACCGGCCTGCTGCTGCTGCCGGGCGCGCTGGCCTCGGGGTTCATGATGCCCGTTATTGGCAAGGCCCTGCAAGGCGGCGTGCCGCAAAAGGTGCTGTTGCCGCTGGGCTTCGCCATCTTCTTCGGCTTCACGTTTTGGATGAGCGCCAAGATTTCGCCCACCGCCGGCACCAGCGACTTCTTCTGGCCCCTCATTGTGCGCGGCGTGGGCCTGGGCCTGATTTTCCTGCCCATCACCACCATGAGCCTGGCGGGCCTGGCGGGCAAGGATGCGGGCCAGGCGGCCGGCCTCACCGGCATGATTCGCCAGCTCGGCGGCTCGTTTGGGGTGGCCATCGTGGGCACCTACCTCGAGCGCAGCATCGACAACAACCGCGTGGGGCTGCTGCCCAACATCTCGCTCTACAACCCCGAAACGGTGCAGCGCCTCCAGGCCTTCACGCAGGGCTTCATCGCCAGGGGCTTCCCCACCAACCAGGCGCAGCAGCAGGCCTACGCCGCCCTCGAAGGCGTGCTCATGAAGCAGGTGTCGATTATCACCTACTCGCAGGTATTCACCACGTTAGGGTTCTTTTTTCTGGCCTGTCTGCCGCTCATCCTGCTGGTGAAGCGGCCCAAGCCGGGCGAGAAGATGGACCTCAACGCCGCCCACTAAAACGTGGCCCGCGTTTTGCAAATACCAGCTTATACGTGGCTTATTTAGGTGACCATCATTAGGCACTAGGTTATAAAAAAGGGCTTCCCGCATTATGCGGGAAGCCCTTTTTGCTTAGCCAAGCCGAAGCCCGTAACTTATTGATACTGAATGTAGAGCGGCTTGGGGTTTAGCTCGGCCAGCACTTCTTTGGGCGTCATCAGGTGTGAGTTTTTGGGCTTGATGTCGTACTCGTAAAAGAGCTTAAAGCCGGTGTACTGCACGGGCTGCTTCTCCACGTAGGCCTTGTAGGAGTCCTTTTTGAGGGTGGGGTCGCCCCAGCCGTCCATGTCCATCACCACCTGCACGCGCGGGTCGAGCTTGATATTCTTGTAATTGGTGAGCATGCCCTGGGTGAAGCGGTGCACCATCAGCATTTTGGGCGGCAGGTGGTTTTCGCTCACAATGCGGGCCAGGAAGCCAATGGCGTAGTTCACATCCTTGGCATCGTAGGTACCGATTTTCTTGCCGGGCCGGGCCCCTTTGGTTTCCATCGCAAACTCGGGGTCAATGCCCAGGTGAATGGTCGGGTCCTTGAGATACTCTTCCAGCTTGGGCAGCTCGTGCGGCAGGTTGCTGAGGCCCACCTGCACGTCCATAAACAGCAGCGCGTGGTGCTCCCTGGCCCAGGAGCGGGTTTCCTCAATGGTGCTCTTTGAGTTCATGAGGCGGTACTTGCCATCGGAGCCCGCCGCGCCCTGCGCCGTGATGGTCACGCTGTGAATGGCGGGCATAATGGGCAGCGCGGGGTCGGCCGCCTGCCACTCGGCCAGCACCTTGTCAAACTTGCGGAACATCTGGTCCTTGGGCTCGCGGCCCAGAATACCCATGCCCTTCGAGCGGATGTTGCCATAAAACGCCACAATGCGGTGCCCCGGCAAGATGGCACCCGGCAGCTGCCCCGACTTGCGCACGATGCTGTCGGCCCGCAGCGAGTCGCGCTGCAAAGCCAGGCGCTTGAGCTTCACGGTATCGACGGGGGCCGTTTTGCTGGCGGTGGTAAGGGAGTCGCCCTGGCCGGCAGTGGTTTCGCCCTGCTCGGAGCGGTTGCAGGCCGCCAGGCTCAGGCCGGCCAACAGCCCCAGGCCCAAAGCCAAATTACTACGTGAACGCACTATGGTTGAAATGAGTAAATGAGGGCGCAAGGTACGGCAAGGCAGGGCGTGGGCAAGCGCCCAGCGCCCGCGCATTGGTGCTGCCCACCGGGCCAGCGGTTATCTTGCGGCCCCGTTTTGCGAATGTTTTTTTAGTGCCCTCCCGCCTCACCGTTGCCCTGCGCGCCCTGGCCGCCCTGGCCCGCACTCCCGCCCTGCTCACCGAAGTGCTGGCCGCCGATGTGCCCGCCTGGCGCGCCCGCGCCCTAACCCACGCCGCCCGCTGGCCCGGCCTGGGGGCGGCGGGGCTGCCGCTGGTGCCCTTCGCGCACTTTGTGCCGCCCACCGCGCCGCTGCCCGCCCGCACCGTGGCCCCCTTCGCCTTTGGCGATGGCGGCTCGCTGCCCACCGACTTGCTGCTGCTGCGCGCCCTGGCCCGGCAGCACCCGGCCAGCCGCTACTTTGAAATCGGCACCTGGCGCGGCGAAAGCGCCGCCAACGTAGCCGCCGAAGCCGCCTCCGTGCACACCCTCAACCTCAGCGCCGCCGAAATGCGCGCCCTGGGCTTGTCCGAGCGCTACATCGGGCTGCACGGCCACTTCTCGCAGCCGCTGCCCAACGTAGTGCACCTGCACGGCAATTCCGCCACGTTCGACCTGGCCGGCTTGCAGCGCGCGGCCGGGCCGTTCGACCTGATTTTTATCGACGGCGACCACCGCTACGAGGCCGTGCGCCGCGACACGGCCCGCGTGTTTGAGCACCTGGTGGGCCCGGCCACGGCCGTAGTGTGGCACGACGCCAGCCGCCAGCCCGGCCAGCCCCGCTGGGAAGTGCTGGCCGGCTTGCTCGACGGCCTGCCGCCCCATCTGCCCGGCCAGCTGGTGCAGGTCGGCAACACGCTGTGCGCGCTCTACTCGCCCCAGCCGCTACCCGCCCAAACTCCCGACCCGCTAGCCAACCCCGGCCAGTTCACCGTGGAAATCCGGTAGGGGCGCGTCGCACGCGCCCGGCATAACCGCGCCGCGCTGTTCAGCTTACCGACTCGTTCGACATGCCGGGCGCGTGCGATGCGCCCCTACCGGAGCTGTCTTTTATACAGCTGCACCACGTTTTCCAGGCCCAGGTACAGCGCATCGGCCACCAGCGCGTGGCCGATGCTCACTTCCTGCAAGCCGGGCAGCTGCTGCGCCAGGTAGGCCAGGTTCTCGAGGTCGAGGTCGTGGCCGGCATTCAGGCCCAGGCCGGCGGCCACGGCGGCGTGGGCCGTGTCGCGGTAGGGTAGCACGGCCGCCGCGCGGTCGGTGGCGTAGTGGCGGGCATACGCCTCGGTGTAGAGCTCAATGCGGTCGGTGCCGGTGCTGGCGGCGGCGGCAATGAGCGCGGGGTCGGGGTCAAGAAAAATGCTGACGCGGGCCCCGTGGCTCTTCAGCTCAGCCACCACATCGCGCAGGAAGCTTTGGTGGCGCACCACGTCCCAGCCGGCGTTGGAGGTGATGGCGTCGGGCGCGTCGGGCACCAGCGTCACCTGCTCGGGCCGCACCTCGCGGCACAAAGCCAGGAAGTCGGGCGTAGGGTTGCCCTCCACGTTGAGCTCGGTGGTGACTACGCCCTTCAGCTGGCGTACATCGTCGTAGCGAATGTGGCGCTCATCGGGCCGCGGATGCACCGTAATACCCTCAGCTCCAAAGCGCTCGATGTCGCGGGCAGCTTGCAGCAGGTCGGGCCGGGCGTGCAGGCCGCGTGCGTTGCGCAGGGTGGCAATCTTGTTGATGTTGACGCTTAACTTAACCACAGATTCAAACGGATTTAACGGATTTCGCGGATACGCCCACTGCGTGGGCTGGCTGGCAATTTTAGCGGTGGGGTAATGGCCGGTGGGCGCAAGGTACCTTTGCCGGGCGGCTGCGGGCCGCGTGGCCTTTGTCCTCCTTAACCAGCCAGCCTATGACTAGTTCGCTTCGCTTGCCCGCTCGACTTGGCCCGCTGCTGCTGTTTGGCGCGCTGGGGATGCTGTTGGTGGGTATTGAGTATGCGGTGGTGCGGCACCCCAGCTTTGGCCAGCGCCCCGCTTTGCCGCCCGCCGTGGCCTTCGATTTGCTGGTAGTGCTGCCGGGGCTGTTTTACCTGTGTCTGGTGCGGCCCTACAAGCTGCCGGCTACTACGCTGGTAGCGGCGTTTGGGGGTGGGCTGGCCCTTAGTCACTGGCTGCTGCCTGCGGCCGGGCTGCCGCTGCTGGCCTGGGCCGGCCGGCTGGCGGCGGTGGGGGAGGTGGCCACCTTCGGCTACGCCCTGGTGCGGGTGCGGCGGGTGCGGCGAGGGTATCAATTGGCCCGGCTGCAGTCTGCCGATTTTATCGACAACCTGCTGGCCGCTGGCCAGCCAGTGCTGGGCATCCTCACCGAGGCTATTATGACCGAGGTTGCGGTGCTGCGCTACGCCGTGCTGGGCCCCTGGGCCCCGCTCGAAGCCGGCCCGGCCGATATTCCTTTTAGCAGTCACCGCCAGTCGGGGTTTGCGGCGCTGCTGGCCACCTTGGCCGGGCTGAGCGTAGTGGAGATGGCTGCTGCCCACCTCGTAGTGGCTCACTGGTGGCCACGGGCGGCGTGGCTGCTCACCGGCCTTAGCGCCTATTCGCTGCTGTGGCTGCTGGCCCACGGCCAAGCGGTGCGCCGCCGGCCGGTGCTGTGTACCGCTACGGGCCTGGTGGTGCGCGTCGGCTTCATGTGGCGGATTATCATCCCGATAGATAATATACTGTTAATCAGTAAAATAGCTGATGTGCCAGCTGCTAGCCCCGGCTTGCTCAATGCCGCCCGGCTACTCCTCACCCCGCCCAACCTGCTGCTTACGCTCGCCACACCGCAGCGCGTGCGCGGCCCCTACGGGCTGCACCGCACCGTGCGCCGCCTCGCCATTTACGTAGATGAGCCGGCGGCGCTGGCGCAGGTACTCGCTGCCGGCACCCCGAGTGCCTGATTTTTGGCTTTTCTAAAGGGCCGCCGCTGGCTGCCCTTGCATCTATTCTTTTCGTTAACCCGTTTCCAAAATGCCTCTCAAAGACACCATCGACGCCGGCATCAAGCAAGCCATGCTGGCCAAAGACAAAGTGCGCCTCACGGCCCTGCGCTCCATTAAATCGCAGATTCTGGTGGCCGAAACGGCCGAAGGCGCCAGCGCCGCCGGCCTCACCCCCGACCAGGAGCAAAAGCTGCTCATCAAGGCCGCCAAGCAGCGCCGCGACTCGGCTGCCACCTACAAGGAGCAATTTCGCTCCGACCTCGAAGAAACCGAGCTGGCCGAATTGGCCATCATCGAAGAGTTTCTGCCCCAGCAGCTTTCCGAAGCCGACTTGGTAGAGAAGCTCGTCGGCATCATCCAGCGCGTGGGCGCCACCGGCCCCTCCGACCTGGGCAAAGTGATGGGTGCCGCCGCCCGCGAGCTAGCCGGCCAGGCCGATGGCAAGCGCATCTCCGAAGTAGTAGGCCACCTGCTGAATAACACTAATTTTTAATGGTTAATTGACTAATGGTTAATGATTAATAGGCAAAAGGCTTTTTATTTCCCACCAAAAACTGGGCATTAACCATTAACCATTAACCATTAGTTAATTAACCATTGTAAACATGACTCCGCTCGACCTACTGCTGCTGCTGCCGTTGGCCGTGGGCACTATCAAGGGCTACCGCCACGGGCTGGTGCTGGAGGTGGTGTCGCTGCTGGCCTTCGTGCTGGGCGTGGTGGGCGGGCTGAGTTTGCTGAGCGCCGCCATTCCAGTGCTGCGTTCCTACGTGGGCGAGCTGTTTGGCCTGCTGCCACTGGTGGCTTTTTTGCTGGTGCTGGTGGGTATTATGTGGGGCGTGCACCTGCTGGGTAGCTTAGTGAAGAAAGCCGTGCACCTCACCCCGCTCGGCGTGCTCGACAACCTGCTGGGGGCCGCCGCCGGTGGCCTAAAGTGGCTGCTGGGCCTGAGCCTGCTGCTGCACGGCACCGCCCTGTCGGGCCTGCACTTGCTGGCGCCCAGCGTGGCGGCGGGCTCCGTGGTGCTGCCGTGGGTGGAGCGCGCCACGCCGCTGGCCCTGCAGCTCACGGCCTATGCGCTGCCCTTTGCCCACGGCCTGCTGGCCCGGCTGAAAGCAGCCATGTGAGTTTCAGTTATCAATCGTTCTGCGCTTTGCGTAACTTATTGAACAGCTGATGACTGATAATTGATAACTGATGACTGTATAAAAGTGAGACTTCTGCTGCTCGATAGCTTCGACTCCTTCACCCACACGCTGGCCGACTACCTGCACCAGCTGGGAGCTGATGTGATAGTTAAGCGTAGTAATCTATCAATCAACGAGTTAACTAAATTAGATGTGGCCGGTGTTGTGCTGTCGCCGGGGCCGGGCACGCCGGCCTCGGCGGGCAATTTGCTGGCCGTTATTGCGCACTATCACCAGCGCCTGCCCATGCTGGGCGTGTGCCTGGGGCAGCAGGCGCTGGGCGAATTTTTTGGGGCTACGCTGCGCCGGGCCGCCCGGCCCATGCACGGCAAGGTATCCGACATTGAGTTGCTCGGCGATGACCCCTGGCTGGCCGGCCTGCCCCGGCGGCAGTCCGTGACGCGCTACCACTCGCTGGTCTTGGAGGCCAGCACTTTACCGGCCAGTCTGCGCCCGCTGGCCGTCACGGCCGATGCCGACCGCGAGCTGATGGCCCTGCGCCACACCACACTGCCCCTCTACGGCGTGCAGTTTCACCCCGAAGCGCTGCTCACGCCCCACGGCCGGCGCTGGCTGGCAAATTGGATGGCCTGTTGTAACATTGCGTAAGCCGGTTTAGTAATTTCTGCGTACCTGGTTGCTGGTCGTTGCCTGCCGCACAAGCCAGGAGGCGCCGCGCCGCAAACCAAAAGCTTCAGAACCAGCAGCCCCCAAGAATATGGAACTTCGCCGCCAGCACCAACACGGCTTTGACTACGTCGATGAGGGCCAGGGCCCGGTGTTGCTGCTGCTGCACGGCTTGTTTGGGGCGCTCAGTAACTGGGCCGACGTAGTGACCGAGTTTTCGCCCGACCACCGCGTCATCATCCCGGTGCTGCCCGTGTATGAGATGCCGCTGCTGCAAGCCACCGTGCCGGGCCTGGTCGAGTACGTAGCCACCTTTGTGGAAAAGCTGCGGCTGCCGCCCGTGTTTACGGTGCTCGGCAACTCGCTGGGTGGCCACGTGGCGCTGGTATACACTCTGCGCAACCCCGGCCGCGTGGGGCGCCTGGTGCTCACCGGCAGCAGCGGCTTGTTTGAGGATGGCATGGGCGGCTCTTTTCCCAAACGCGGCAACTACGACTTTGTGCGCGAGCGGGTGGGCTACACCTTCTACGACCCCGCAGTGGCCACCAAGGAGCTGGTCGATGAGGTGTTTGCCGTGACCAACTCCAACGCCAAGTGCCTGCGCATGATTAGCATTGCCCGCTCGGCCCAGCACCACAACCTGGCCCCCGACCTGCACCGCATTCAGGTGCCCGTGCTGCTGGTATGGGGCCTGAACGATACCATTACGCCGCCACCGGTGGCCCACGACTTCGAGCGCCTGCTGCCCCAGGCCGAGCTGGGTTTTCTCGACCACTGCGGCCACGCCCCCATGATGGAGCGCCCGGCGGGCTTCAACCGCTATCTCCGCCGATTTTTGCACCGCACCGCCGCGCTGCCCGCACCGCTGGTTGCCGCCCACCCGGCGCGCTAGGCTGGGGCATTCGGCGCGGCCCGGCGTGGTTTTTGCCAGCTAGTGACAACCTTTCTCCCCGTTTAGTAGTCCTATCTTCGACATCCCTACGTTGCGTTTTCGTGCTTGGCAGCCGCTGGCTCTCAGGCCCCAGGCCGCGCCGAAGCTCACCGTCTTTCAGAAAGCACCGGGTTGTTGCTGCTAGGCTGGTATCTTATTCATTGCCCGCTATTTAGCTTGTGTACCTATGCCTGCTCTACTCGCCGAAGACCTGCTCAATCAGATGATTCCGCCGCTGAAGGGCACCGACACCACGGCGAAGGCTGCCAGGTGGCTGGAAGAGTTTCACGTGGGCCAGTTGCCTGTGCTGGCCGGCCGCCAGTACCGGGGCCTCATCACCGAGCACGACCTGGCCGACTACGAAGACCCCGACACCCAGCTGGCCGACCTGGCCCTGGGCTACGGTAACGTGCACGTGCAGCACGACCAGCACTTCTACCGCGTGATGGAGCTGGCCATTGAGCAAAAAATTCAGCTCGTGCCCGTGCTCGACGAGCAGCAGGAGTACGCCGGCGTGGTCACGGTGAGCGATGCGCTGGCCGCCTTTGGCCCCGTGCCCGGCCCAGCCGGCCAGGGTAGCATTTTAGTGCTCACCATGGAGGAGCGCGACTACTCGCTTTCCCAAATCAGCCGCTACGTGGAGGAGAACAACGCCAAGATTCTCTCGGCTCACGTCATCGCCGATGAGCACGACCCCTATCGCATCCGCCTCACGCTGCGCCTCAACACCGACAACCTGGCCCGCATCACGGCCACGCTGGAGCGGTTTGGCTACGTAGTATCGGCGCAGTTCAGCGGCGCGCCCGCCGTGGACGAGGGCGAGCAGGAGCGTTTCGACGCCTTGTTGCGCTACCTCAGCGTCTAACTTTACGGGGTGAACTACCGCGGCCGGCTTTCTTTTTTTACTGCGCTAAGCTGGTTACTGTTCCTGGGGTCGGCGTTGGTGCGCCCGGCCGGCTCGGCCCAGGCCCAAACGCGCCTGCCCCCGGCCTCGCCCGACAGCCTGCGCGAGTTGAGCCAGGAGCGCCGCCCACCTGCGCTGGCCCCAGTAGTGGCCCCGTCCGATACGCTGGTGCGGGTGGGGGCCTGCCCCGGTGCCAAAGTTCGGGTGTCGGCTATCCTGTTTGCCGGTAATGGCCGCACCCGCACGCGCACCCTGCTCGCCGAGCTCGATTTGCACGTGGGCGACTCGCTGGTAGTGGCCGACCTGCCTGCCCGCCTTGAAGTCAACCGGCGGCGGCTCTACAACTTGCAACTGTTTCATGCCGTGCTCGCGCAGGCCAGCTGCGGGGGCACGGGCCAACTCACCGTTTTATTTAGTGTGCAAGAGCGTTGGTACATCCTGCCCACGCCCATTTTTTCGCTGGCCGCGGCTAACTTCAACGCCTGGCTGGCCCGCGCCGACCGCTGGCAGCGCCTCGACTACGGCCTGCACCTCACCGACACCAACTTCCGGGGCCGCGCCGAAGAGCTTACTGCTAATATCCAGCTGGGCTTCAACCGCAAGTACGAGCTGTTTTACGAAGCGCCGGGCCTGGGCCGCCGCCGCCGGGTAGGGGTGGGCTTCGGCATCTCCTACTACCAAAGCCGCAACCTCGACTACAACACCTTCGACGACCGGCTGCAAGGCTTGCCAGAGGCCGAAACCGATGCCTTTCCCATTCAGCGCTTCTACGTATCGGGCGGCCTGCGCCTGCGCCACACGGTGCAGCTAAGCTCGGCCTTCGACGTATCGTACCACCGCGAGCAGGTCAGCGACCTCATCTACGCGCTCAATGCCAACTACTTACTCGGCCGGCAGCAGCGCCAGTACCTGGAAGCCAGCTTCATAACGACCAATAACCAGCGCAACACCTTTGCCTATCCGCTCACCGGGCAGTTTTTGCAGGCCGCGCTCACGTTCCGGCAGTTTGCGGGCCCCGAGCGCTCGCCGGCCTATGCCACGGCGCGGGCGCGCTACGCCCGTTACCTCAGCCTGGGCCACGGACTCTACTACGCCCTGGGCCTGGCAGCCCAGACCCGGCTTTTCGCTCCTACCCTGGCCTATGCCGACGTGCGGGGCTTCGGCTACGATGCCCTCGTGCGGGGCTACGACCGCTACGTGGTCGAAAGCCGTTCCTACGGTTTAGTGCAGCAAGGCCTGAGCCTGCGGGCCTGGGCCCCGCCGCCGCTGCGCATCCCGTTCATTAATAACCCCAAAATCAATACGTTGCCGCTAGCCGTGTACCTCAACGCCTTTGCCGATGCTGGCGTAGCCGGGGGTAGCCTGGGCTGGCAGCGGTCGGCCAGCAACCAGCTCCCCGGTCAGCTAGTGGCCTCCGTGGGCCTGGGCCTGCATCTGGTAACGTACTACGACCGGGTTTTTTGCCTTGAATTGACGCGCACCCTCACCGTATACCCTACCACGGGCATTTTTTTACGCACTTCGTTTCCCATCTAGTAGCGCTGTTTATTAAGTTTTTGTTATGAAAATCGCCATCCTGGGTAAGCCCTTCGACGAGGTAATTGCGCCTTTCCTGCAAGCGATGCTGGATGAGCTGGCAGCCCGCGGAGCCGAAGTAATCGTGGTCGAGGCCTTCCGGGAGTACATGGATGCCCGCTTGCGCCTGCCGCCCGGCACGGGTAGCTTCCGGCGCGGCGACTCCCTGCGCGGGGTGCAATTTGTGCTCAGCATCGGCGGTGATGGCACGTTACTTGACACCGTCACTTACGTGGGCGCGCTCCAGATTCCCATCCTCGGCATCAACACCGGCCGGCTGGGCTTCCTGGCTCCCATCAACCCCGACTACATCCTGCAAGCTATCGATGCGCTCTTCAAAGGCCACTTCACCCTCGAAGACCGCAGCTTGCTGCGCGTCGATACCGACCCCGATGTGTTTGGCGACTTGAACTTTGGACTCAATGAGTTCAGTATTCTCAAGCGCGACTCCTCCTCCATGATTGCCGTGCACACCTATATCAACGGCGAATACTTGAATTCCTACTGGGCTGATGGCCTGGTTGTTTCGACCCCCACGGGCTCCACAGGCTATTCGCTCAGCTGCGGCGGCCCGGTAATGCTGCCGCAAACCAACAATTTTATCATCGCGCCCGTATGCCCCCACAATTTAAACGTGCGGCCACTCGTAGTATCAGACCAAAGTATTATTTCATTTGAGATAGAAGGACGTGCTACTAGTTATCTATTAGCCCTTGATTCGCGCTCGGTTCCCATTGAAGCAAGCGTACAAATGGCCGTTCGGCGCGAAAATTTCAACGCTCGACTAGTTAAACTAAATCACGTCAATTTCTTAAGTACTTTGCGAAACAAGCTCAATTGGGGCCTCGACCGCCGCAATCTGGTTGCTGCCCCCCGATTGAAATAGTGCAAAATGCCCATCAAAAAATTGGCATAAATTTTTTTAGTTCCCTTTAACACTTACTTTTGTATTCGCTGCGAGCCACGTTCCATCCGGTTCGCGCCTCACTTTGCTCGACAAACTCTCTACTCTGCGCCTTATGACTAAGTTTTTCACGTATTCTACTGCTTTGCTTGCAGGCATTGCCTTGCTGGGGTCGACGCAACACGCCGAAGCCCAGCAATTTAGCAAGCGCAAGCAATATAATTCTATTGGTGTTAGCCTCAATGCCATGAACTATTTTGGTGACCTGAACCCGGCCACCAACTTCGCTTCCTTTCACGCGGGCGATACCCGGCCCAACATTGGCCTCAACATCACCCACCGTTTCTTCCCGCGCGTGTCGGGTCGCTTCGCCGTTGCCTACGGTCAGGTTAGAGCTGACGATAATACCAACGCCAACAAGGACGACGCGAACGCCCGTTATCGCTATACCCGGAATATGAATTTCCGCAACAATATATATGAGGCCTCGGCTGTTGTTATTGTTGACTTGATTGAAAACCGCAACAACTACCTCAAGCGCCCGGACTTTGTGCCCTTTCTCTTCGTTGGCGTTGCTGGCTTTCACCACAGCCCAGAAGGAAAAGACAAAAACGGAAACTACGTAGACTTGCAGGCATTGAAGACGGAAGGCGTTGATTACAGCAAATTTCAGTTCTCCATACCATTTGGTGCTGGCGTGCGTTACCGCATCAACCGCAACTTGGATGCTTCCTTCGAAATTGGCTTCCGCAAGACGTTTACCGGCTATCTGGATGATGTAAGCAAGAACTACGCAAATCTGTCGGGTGCTTCGGCCGACGCACAGTACTTTGGTGGTTACAACAATGGCACCGCTCCTGGCGGCATTACCAATACGAGCACTGGGGTTGCCGGCGGCTTCTTTCCCGGTGCTAAGCGGGGCCAGGGCAAAACGGACTGGTACACGGTTACCGGCTTCTCGCTCAACTACATCCTGAACCCAAAAATCAAGAACCCCAAGTTCCGCTAAGCTCTCACCGGCTGGCTGGGCTTTCACTTTACAGTCTGCTGCATGGCCGTTTTCCGGTTTTCTTACGCACTCCCCACTGGCTTACTGCTGCTGGGGAGTGCGTTTTTTTTGGCTACTCCCGCGCTTGCGCAGCACACCAGCGAGTTGGGCGTCGGGGTAGGCGCCACCAATTACAAAGGCGAGGTATCGCCCCAGTTTCAATGGCAAAATAGCCGCCCCGCCCTCACGGTCTTTTATCGCCGCGATATATCGACGCCCGTTACCCTGCGCGCCAGTGTCACGACCGGCTTTTTGCGGGCTACCGATGCCAATGTGGAGGGGGCAAACGGAGGCGTTCCGCCCCTCCAAAGATACCGGCAACTCAGGCTGACCGGCGGCCTCGTGGAGGCAGCCGGCGTGGTTGAGTATAACTTTTTGGACTACCATAACCGGAAAGACCAGCACCGTGCGCACTTCTCCCCTTACCTCTTCGCCGGGCTGGGGCTATACTACGTCAGCACAACGGTGCGCAGCGATAACCCGGATTTGCAGGCCGATTTCAACCGGCAGGGAAGCAAAGTGGGCATCTCTATCCCGGCGGGGGCGGGGCTAAAGATTGCCCTCAACGAGCACTTTAACCTGGGCCTGGAAGTAGGCGCGCGCAAAGCCTTTACCGACCAGCTCGACCATACCGGCGACCAATCGCCGCTACTCGTGAACAGCCACGACCAGGACTGGTATTATTATTCGGGTATCAGCTTGTCTTATACCTTCTATAAAATTCTTTGCCCCACGCCTTACAGCCAGGACAAAAAGCTGCTGCGCTAAAGGATTGTCGCTGACCTGGTTTTGGCGTAAATAGCCCATTGTCAATGGGTTACACTACGTAAAGGCAGAGCTTAGCGCGTGGCATTTATGCAGGGGTGGGGGCCGACTGCAACCCTTGGCGTAACTTGCGGCCTCTTATACGCAAACCGCAACAATGGCCGAACGGTCCGAGATAGACCTCTCTAATATTCCCGCCCACGTGGCCGTTATCATGGATGGTAACGGGCGCTGGGCCAAGCAGCGGGGAGGCCTGCGCGTGTTTGGGCATCAAAGTGCTATTACCGCGGTGCGCGACACGGTGGAGGAGGCTGCGGAGCTAGGCGTTAAGTATCTGACGCTCTACGCTTTCTCCACGGAAAACTGGAACCGTCCGGCTTTTGAGGTTACCGCCCTGATGCAACTGCTGGTGCACACCATTCGGCAGGAAACAGCTACGCTACTCAAAAACAGCGTGCGCCTGCAAGCCATTGGGGACGTGAGCAGCCTGCCGGCCAGCTGCCAGCGGGAGCTAGCCGAAGCAATGGAGCTTACCAAAGCCGGAACCCGCATGACGCTGGTGCTGGCTCTGAGCTACAGCGGCCGCTGGGACCTGACCCAGGCGGCCCAGCGCCTGGCAGCCGATGTGGCGGCGGGCCTGGTGAAGCCCGCCGATGTGACCGAGAAAACAGTGACGAACTACCTGGCTACGGCCGGCATGCCTGACCCCGAATTGCTGATTCGTACCAGTGGCGAGCAGCGTATCAGCAACTTTTTGCTGTGGCAACTTGCTTATACTGAGCTTTATATAACCCCCGTGCTGTGGCCCGATTTTCGGCGCAGCCACTTCCGCGATGCCTTGCTGGCCTACCAGGGCCGGGAACGCCGCTTTGGCAAAACCAGCGAGCAGCTGTCGGTATCCTGATTTTTAGTTAGCAGCATGATGCGTACTTACTTACGTAGTGGATTATTAAGTGTACTACTGCTAGGCGGGGCCCTGCTTGCCCGGCCGGCGCACGCCCAGCTGGCACCGGCCGCGGCGGAGGACTCGCATAAATACGAGTTGGGTGGCATCACCGTGAGCGGGGCCCGCTACCTGGACCCGAATACGCTGATTGGCTTGTCGGGTTTGCGCATTGGCGACCTGGTAAACGTGCCGGGCGATGACCTGGGCAAAGCCATTCGCAAGATATGGGCGCAGGGTATTCTGGCCGATATTTCGGTGAGCATTGCGCGCACGGAGGGCAACAAGATTTTCCTGGATTTCAACGTGCGGGAGCGCCCGCGCCTTTCCAAGTTCACTTTCGAAGGCATCAGCAAGGGGCAGGGCGAGGAGATTGAGAAGAAAATCAAGCTCATCCGGGGCAAGGTGGTGACCGACGCGCTGCTAGCTAACACCCGCACGCAGGTGCGTAAGTTCTACACCAACAAGGGGTTCCTGGATACCAAAGTGGTTATCCGGCAGGTGGCCGACTCGGCCCTTTCCAACAGCGTAGCCCTGAAGATAGACGTGGACAAGGGCCAGAAGGTCCGCATTCACGACATTGAGTTTGAGGGCAACGACGCCTTCAAGGATGGGAAGCTGGCTAAGCAGTTCAAGAAAACCAAGGCCCGTAAGTCATACAAAATCCTGACCCCTGGTAAATTCCAACGGTCTGATTTTGAAGATGATAAGAAAAAGCTGGTCGACTTTTACAACGACCAGGGCTACCGCGATGCCGTGGTGCTGTCCGATACCATCGAGCGCGATACCAAGGGGCTGATTGTGAAGCTGAAGGTGAGCGAAGGGCGGAAATACTACTTCCGCAACATCACCTGGAGCGGCAACTACCTCTACGACAGCAAGACGCTCTCGTCGGTGCTGGGCGTAAAGCGGGGCGCGGCTTACAGCAAGGAGAGCCTCGACAAGCGCCTGCACTACAACCCGACGGGCCAGGATGTGGAGTCGCTCTACATGAACGACGGCTACCTGTTCTTCCAGCTCGACCCGGTAGAAACCAAGGTAGAGGGCGACTCCATCGACATTGAGATGCGCATCACGGAGGGCGTGCAGGCGCGGGTGAAAGACATTAACATTGCCGGCAATACCAAGACCTCGGACCACGTGCTGCGCCGCACGCTGCGCACGCTGCCCGGCGACAAGTTCAACCG